>JACRLV010000335.1 GCA_016235145.1 Planctomycetota bacterium | reverse complement strand
TCGACGGTCGGGCTTGAAGTAAAGTAGCGGCCTGCGTCTCGCAGGCCGTAGGATTCGAGCGGATCCGGATCGCGGGGACGGTCCCACGCTCTACGGCCGGCGGGACGCCGGCCGCTACATTTTCCCTCCGACCGTCAGCGCGTGGGCTGCGGGCCAGGCCCGCGCTGAGGGCTCGGAAAATGCAGCCCTCACCCCAGCCCTCTCCCGGAGTACCGGGAGAGGGAGAATGCGGGCCGGAGGCCCGTGCTCCCCCGCGCATCGCTACGGCGCGGTCGTCGGCTGCGTTTGCGGATACGCCGCCTGGAGAGCCAGCATCGCGTACGCCGTCGTCAGAGCCGGATAGCCCTCCATCCAGCGGTCTGCGGGATTGAGCCAGCTTCCGTCGTCTTTCTGCCGTTTGGCGAGAGCTTCGACGAGTTCGGCCCGCCAGTCGTGATCGCGGCCGAGGCGATCGCGAATCGTCCGCTCGCCCCACGCGGTCAGGGCGCGGGCGAACGTGTGATAGAAGTAGAACAAGCCCTCTTCGGCTTTCTTTTCGGGCATGTTCGGGTTCGAGTCGAGCGTCCAATGGTCCTGCACCCACGCCAGCGCGGCCCGCACGCGCGGATCGTCCTTCTTCAGGCCGGCGTAGATCATGCTCTTCAGCCCGGCATAGGTCATCGAACCGTAGCACCGCAATTCCTTGCGGCCCTCGATCACCTCGGTGTCGGCCTTGCTCTCGCCGCCGCCGGCTGCCGAATAGATGAACCCGCCGGCGGTCGAGCCGCGGGCCAACGGCTGCGAGTTGTATTCCCCGAGCATCTGGCAGCGGCCGATGAAGACGAGGGCCTTCTGAAAGGCGGGATCGCTGGGCGGCAGGCCGCTGTCTTTAAGCGCGTCGAGCATAAGCTGCGTGTTGGACAGGTCGGGCCGCTTGCCGAAGAAATATCCCGCACCGCCGTACCAGACGTCGTCCACCGACACGCCGCGGTCGTCATCGGCCTGGTTGTCGATCAGGAACTTGCGGGCTTTGTCGATCGCGCCGGCGGGAGCCGCGTCGCCGAGCGTGGAGAGCATCGAGACGGCGACGCTGGTTTCGTAGTTCTTGAAGAGGCCGAGCGCGGAGTAGATTCCGCCGTCGTCATGCTGGGAAGTCATCACGAACACGACAGCCCGGCGGACGGCTGGATGGCGCGGTCCGATGGCGGGCTCCTGGGCGAGGGCTTTGGCGGCCAGCGCGGTGATGCCAGGACCCTTGTCCGATTCCCAGCCACCCTGCTTTTCCTGCGAAGCCAGCAGAAATTCGGCCCCTTTGCTGAGCAGAATGCGGGCTTGCGCCTCGTGAGAGTCGGCCGCAGCACGGCTCGCCGGTGCGGGCGTCTGGGCGCCGGCGATCATCGGCAGGAGCAACCACGCAGCCACGCAGCCACGCAGCCACGCAGGGCGTTGACGCCGGCTGCATTTCTCCTTCGTGCCTTCGTGCCTTCGTGCCTTCGTGCCTCCCCTCCCCATCCTCGCACTAGTCATAGCCAAGTTCCTCCAGGCGGTCCTCGTCGAGGCCGAAATGGTGGCCGAGTTCGTGCAGCACGGTAATGCGGATCTCATCGATCAATTCCTCGCGCGATTCGCACATCTCGCAGAGATTGTCGCGGAAGATCAGGATGCGGTCCGGCAGCACGGGTTGATGGGAATCCAAAGATCGTTCGTCGAGCGGAGTCCCGACGTACAGCCCCAACAAATCGTCGGGAACATCGTACTCCTCCATGAGCCGCGGATCGGGCCGCCCGCGGACTTCCACCATTACATTGTCCATGTGCGGCTTGAACTCCGCCGGCACCTCCGCCAGCGCGGCCTGCACCACCTGCTCGAATTCCGCATCGGACATTCGTTTCATCGCGCGCCCGCTGCCGCCCTTGCCCGCATCGCCGAAAACGGCGACGATCGCAGGAGTATAGACGGCGGCCAAAGGCCGCTCCAACGAGAGCCGCGAAACGAGGATTCGACAGATGGCCGCAAGAACGTTGCGAAAATCCGCCTGGCAGACCTGCGCGATCTCGGCATTGCTGGTGCTGGCGTGCGCCGGCTGCGCGCCGGTCTCGTTCCTGATCACGCCGGTCTCGGGATCGCGCGAGCTTCAGGAACACGTCGTCAGTCGCGAGAGCGCCTGGGCGGATCGCAAGATCGCGCTGATCGACGTCGACGGCGTGCTGAGCAACATGCGCGAGTCCAGCATGCTCGGCGGCATCGGCGACAATCCCGTCGCGCGCTTCAAGGAGCGCCTCGACCACGCCGCAAGCGACGCGAAAGTCGCGGCGCTCGTGCTGCGGATCAACTCGCCCGGCGGCGGCGTCACGGCCAGCGACCTGATGTACGGCGAGCTGCGCCGCTTCCGCGAGAAAACCGGCAAGCCCATCATCGCGAGCATGCTCGATACCGCCGCGTCGGGCGGCTACTACATCGCCTGCGCGGCGGACAAGATCTACGCCTGTCCGACGACCGTCACCGGCAGCATCGGCGTGATCATGATCACGCCGGACCTCTCCGGGCTGATGGGCCGGCTGGGCGTCGAGGCGAACGTCATTAAGAGCGGCGCCATGAAGGACGCCGGCTCGCCCTTCAGGCCGATGAACGACCAGGATCGCACGCTGTACCAGAACATGATCAACGCGATGTACGAGCGGTTTCTCGACGTGGTCGCGGCCTCGCGCACCAGGCTGACGCGCGAGCAGATTCGGGCGCTGGCCGACGGGCGCGTTTACCTGGCGCCGGCGGCGAAGGAGAACGGCCTGATCGATGAAATCGGCTCGCTGGACCAGGCGATCGCGGCCGCTAAATCGGCGGCGGGCATCGCCGAAAAATCGGTGAAAGTCGTGCAGTACGCGCTCCCCCACGCCCACCAGCCGAACATCTACGCCGAGGCGCCCGGCCGCGGCGGCGACATCAATCTCATCAATGTCGAGCTGCCGCGCTGGCTGCACGGAGCTTCGCCGGAGTTTCTCTACCTTTGGTCAGGGAATTGACTCGCGAAACAAGCGCGGCGCGGCGAAGATGGTAGCGGCCTGCGTCTCGCAGGCCGTGGACGGAAGAGCCTTCACAAACTCGGCCGACTATTCAGTGTCCCCCGGCCGGCGGGACGCCGGCCGCTACAGCGCCGTTCGACGCTTGCTACGTTGTGCCGAACGCGATGGCGCCGGCAGTTATGTTTTCGCGGCGATGGGCATGCGGCGGCCGAAGCCGAACGCGCGGCTCGTGACCTTGAGCCCCGGCGCCGCCTGTTGGCGTTTGTACTCGCTGACTTGCATCAACCGCAGCAGCCGCGAAACCGTCGCGTCGTCGAATCCCGCACCGACGATTTCCGCGCCACTCTGAAGTTGCGTCTCGTAGCGCTCCAGCACGGCGTCGAGCGTCTCGTACGGCGGCAGCGAGTCCTGATCGGTCTGGTTCGGCCGCAACTCCGCCGAAGGCGGCTTCGTGATCGTGCTCACGGGGATTCGCTCGATTCCGGCCGCGTCGTTGATGTGCCGAGCCAGCGAATAGACCATCGTCTTCGGCACGTCGCTGATGACGGCGAGGCCGCCGCACATGTCGCCATAAAGCGTGCAATAGCCCGTAGCCAGCTCGCTCTTGTTTCCGGTCGTCAGCAGCAGCCCGCCGAATTTGTTGGACAGCGCCATCAGCAGCCCGCCGCGGACGCGGGCCTGCACGTTTTCTTCGGCGACATCCGCAGCGCGGCCGGCGAAATGTTGCGCGAGCACCGCTTCGAACGCCGAGTGGATCGGCTCGATCGGAATGACGGAGAAACGAATTCGCAGCCGCTCGGCCAGGGTTCGAGCGTCGGCCACGCTGTGGTCGCTGCTTAATCGGCTCGGCATCGCGACGCCGTGGACGTTCTCAGGGCCGAGCGCATCGGCGGCCAGGCACGCCACCACGGCCGAATCGATTCCGCCTGATAGTCCGAGGACCGCATGCCGAAAACCGCACTTGTGGGCGTAGTCGCGCACGCCCATGACCAGAGCCGCGTGCAATGCCGCCATACCCTTCGGCACGGCTTCGCATCGATTCGCCGCCGGCTGATCCGTGTCAACGATCAGCAGATCCTCTGCGAACGCACCGCCCTGCGCAATCACGCGCCCCGTGGCGTCTATCGCGCAACTGCATCCGTCGAACAGCAGTTCGTCGTTCCCGCCGACCTGGTTGACGAACAGCATTAGACGCCGGTGTCGGGTCGCCTGCCGACTGATCGCGGCGACGCGCCACGCGTGCTTGTCGAGGTAGTAAGGCGAAGCTGACAGGTTGACGATCAGGTCGGCGCCGGCCGCCGCCGCTTCGGCGACCGGATCGCATGAATAGAGCGAACGCCCGAACATCGGCTCGGACAGCATGTCCTCGCAGATGGTCGCACCGATCCGCACGCCGCGAAACCCAACGGGATTTTGCGGTCCCGCCGGCTCAAAGTAGCGCGCTTCGTCAAAGACGTCATACGTCGGCAATAGCCGCTTGCGCCAGCTTCCGAGGATTTGCCCCTCGCTGATCAGCGCCGCCGAGTTGAACACCGGCCGGCCGGCGCTTGTGCGGTTCTCCTCGGCGAAACCGACGATCGCCGCGATCCCGCGAGCCGCCGCCGCGATCTCCGCGAGGGCGCGTTCGTTCGCCGCGACGACCTCGCGCCGCAGAAGCAGGTCTTTGGCCGGATATCCCAGGATGGACTGTTCGGGGAACACCGCCAGTTCCGCGCCGGCCTGCCGTGCTCGGCGGATATGGTCGAGGATCAAAGCGGTATTGCCGGCGACATCGCCGATCAGAGGGTTGGTCTGGGCCAGCGCGATCTTCATTCAGATGCGTATGGTAGCCGAGACGCGGCGTCGTTCGGTATCAACCGGAAATCCGGTTGGCGTACGTAATCGCGACGCGGAAAAACCAGCCGCCGAAAAGCACGATCGTCAGCCCCAGAAAGAGCCGGTACGGCGTGACGAACGGCAGGTATTGCCAGAGCGGATTGCTCCCCGTGACCAGCGCCCAGGCGCTCATCGCCGCCGTCGCAGCGGTTGCAAGCGCGAGCAGAAACCCGCTCGGCTGCGCCCAGATGGCTTGCAGCCACTGCCCGCGCACCGTGTGCGCGAAGGCGGTCGTCATTCCGCAGGTAGGGCAGGGAAATCCGGTCGCCGCCAGCATGCCGCAGGGGGCCAGGTGCGTCTTGCCGAAGGCGAGCTGCTCGTGCGTTCCAAATCCGCGCGGATCGGGCTTGAGCCAGGCCGCCATTCCGAGGATCGCACAACAGCAGACGAGCAGCACGAAGGCTGCCAGCCGCCCCGCGAAAGATCGGCGGCCGGGGACGGGCGTCGCGTACTCGCGCGATGCGTCGGCCATCAGCGCCGCCGGCTCGCCTGGGCGCGCACCGGAGCCGCGTTGTTACTCATCCTTCGCGGCCTGCGTCCCGACAGCACCTGCACGGCCTTTGCCTGGTCGGCGACCTTGAAGACGCCGATGGTCTTGCCGCCGGCCGGACCGGTCGTGCAGTACGCGTAGTGAATATTGATGTGCTCGACCGCCAGCCGCTCGACCACGTCAGCCAGTGCCCCGGGGCGGTTTGGAAGCGTCGCGGCGATTACCGAGGTCTCCTGTTTCGGCACGTCAAGCTCGGACAGGCACGTCCGCGCCCGGCCCGCATCCTCGACGACCAGCCGCAGAACGCCGTGCTCCGTCGAATCCATCATGCTGAGCGCGATGATGTTGATCTTGTCCTTGGCGAGCTTGTGAACGACGCGCGAGAGCACGCCGGGCTTGTTGACCAGAAAGACTGAAAACTGGGTCTGGTTGTGTACGCCGTTTTCGACGCTCATGGGATATGCTCCCTGTGTTGGATTGGTTCGCCGCCTGCGGCCGACGATGTGCGGCCGCCGTCGCGGCAAGATGGGAACCCATGCCCGATTCATCTGCCCATTCCGCTCCGAATGCATTGCGCCGGGCGATTCTCCAGTATATCGCGGATCACCCCGATCGGCCAATGAAGGCGGCGGCCATCCGTCGCGAACTCGGCGTGTCCGCGGACCAGGCGGCGGCGTTCCGCGCGATCCTGCGCGAGCTGATCGACGCGGGAGAGCTCGTGCTCGGCCGTGGGCGGACGCTGACGCTGCCGCAGCGCCGCGGGACCATCATCGGCATTTACCGCCCCACGCGCCATGGTTACGGATTCGTCGAGTGCCCGGGACGAGCGGATCTGCTGGTGCCGCGCGGCAAGGCGATG
>JACRLV010000342.1 GCA_016235145.1 Planctomycetota bacterium | reverse complement strand
GGCAGGGCCGCGCCCCACGCGCCGTTCAAATACTCCATCGCGACGCGGTAGTTGTATTGATCAAACCCGCGCGTGAGGCCGGCGAGCGGTAGCAGTGGGCCGGTCGCTTCGAACGCCGTGTGATATCCGTGTGCTTTCAAGACCTGCGACAGAAGCGTCAGGTCGTCAACGATCCGATATCCACCGACGCTCGCGACGCCATGACGATAGCTGTACGCCCCGCTCAGCAGCCCGGCGAAGCAAGGCGTCGTGCAGGCGGTTTCCGCAATGGTGGTCGGAAACGCGGCGCCCTCCGCGGCCAGACGATCGATCGTCGGAGTAACGGTAGGCCGGCTGCGACCGAGCCACTTGTCGGACCGGGCACAGTCCGCTACGAGCAGCAGGATGTTGGGAAGCTCGCCTTTCATGCGACCGACTCGCGTGGGCGACGCGGGATCCAGCGCGGCACCCGGCGCGTGTACTCGTCATACGCAGCGCCGAATCGCTGCCGCAGCAGCGGCTCTTCGAGCAGCACGACCTGGGCATGAGCGATCGGCAGGCCGACGGCGAACAGGCTCAACATGGAGATCGACGCCAGTCCGATCGCTTCGCCGAAGATCATCCCCAACACGCACGCGGCGATCGGGTTGCGACACCAGCGGAACGCGCCGGTCGCGACGAACTCCTTGGGCGGGTCGAATTCCACGTATCCCCCGCGGCCGCGCGACATCAGGTGAATCGATGCGGCGGTGTAAAGCAGGAAACAAATCGCGAAAACCGTCCAGCCGACGATTCGCCCGCCGACCGGCAACGGCAGCGCCGGCCAGCCCAGCCAGGCATCGATCTGCCTCAACCCGAGCGGAACGACGACCAGCAGGACGCCGAGAAAGCTGAGGTAGTACGCGACCTTTCGGATCGGAAGGGGAATTCGGTCCAGAATGGGCCCGGCATTCGGCACGCGCCGCTCCGTTTCAGCCTTTCGAACATACGTAACGACACCAGACGGTCGGCCCTACCACTGCACGACGAGGCCGGCCGACATCCACTTGCTCGACTCGACCGAATGCAGCAGCACGCGTTCGCTTTGTCGCAGTTCGCCGCTGCGTACCATCTCGTCGAAGTGAATCAGGATCGACGCGCCGCCGCAATATCCCGTCCGGGCTGCGCGGAATTTCATCTGGTCGCGCGTCGCGTGCAGCTTGTCGCAGAAGGCCTCGATGTTGTCTTTGTAAAGTTGAAGCGTGGGCGTCGACCAGATGTAGTGCTGAATCGTCTTGGAATCGAGGCCCAGCGACGCCAGCATCCGCACGACGCCGTTCAGCAAGAAAGGTCCCGCGTCACGGTTCACGGCGGCGAAATCCTGGTCCAGGTGATGCGATCCGTGCTCCCAAACCTTGGCTGCCGGGCTCTGGCCGCTGGCCGCGTCCACCACGCCGCCGCCGGCGGTCATGCCCGGCGCTCGCGATCCGCCGACCGACTCGACGAACGTGCCGAGCAGCTCGTGGACGCCGTCGTATTCCGCCGGCCGGCTTTCGAGCAGCAGCGCACCAGCGCCGTCGGCAAGGATGTAGCGGAGCATCGCCTGGGTCTTGCTCATCATGGGCTGGTTGTAATAGCAGCCGCGCAGGTAGACGCTCGATAATTGCGAATACACGACCAGCGCGCTGCGATAGCGGCCCAGCCGCAGCGCGTCATACGCGATCTGCACGCACTTGCCGACGCCGGCGCAGTTGGAGTGAACCTCCATCTCGGCGCAATTCTCGATTCCGAGCTTCTCCTGAAGCGTCGTGCTCGTGGGCGGCGTGGTCTGGTCGTAGCTGGGGCTGGAGAGCAGCAGCAGGTCGACGTCTTTCGGCGTCTTTCCGGCGGCGGCCAGGGCGTTGCGGGCCGCCTGTTCGCCGAGCGTGCTGACGGTGTGCGTGAGTTCGTGCGTTTCGGGATTGATGGCGAAATGGCGCGTTTCAATGCCGCCGCCGTCGAGCATCCTTCGCCCAACCGTCTCGATAAAGGACTGAACGCGCTGCGGCGCATTGTCGATGCGCCCCAGCACCTCGTCGATCCGGTTGTTTGGAACGGGCTCGTTCGGAAGAAACGAACCCGTGCCGGTCACTGCCACGCGGCGCAGAGTCTGGCTCATTCGGCTGCTCGATTATCCTGGCGGCGGATGCGTGATTCCGTGCAATCGGCGTTCGCACCACCGCAGTAGACCGTATGATTCGCGAATGAACTGGAACTGTCAACGCTCGCCGCGCTCCCGGATCGGCTCCGGATGACTCCTCCGCTGCATACCGCCATCGTGATCGGACCTCCGCGGAGCGGCACAACGCTGCTCGGCTCGCTGCTTAGCGGCAAAACGGGCGTGGTGGCGCTCAGCGAGCCGCTGCTGGCGCACGCGATCTTTCCGCCCGGTCGTTACAAGAAATTTTTGCGGCGGATCTCGCGCGAAGCCGGATTCCCGCCCGCTCAGACGCCTGCCAACCCGACAGAGGCTGAGTTCCTGCATTGGATTCTGGATCGCGCCGCGGCCGGCGGGGCCAGCGCGGCGGTCGTAAAAGAAACCTACCGCGGCGGAATGCCGTGGCCGGCCTGGAACAACGCCGACCAGCTCGACCGGCTTCTTCGCGTTCATCCGCCGATCGCCGGTTCGACGGCGCAGCAGGCGACGCCGTGGATCGCGATCGTGCGTCATCCGTACGCGGTTGCGGCGTCGACGATCCGGCTTTGCGGGCCGTTGCTGAAGTGGGTCGGCTGGGGCGGTTTTTGCTGGCGCTTGTTCTGGCCCGTCCTGCCGGCGCTCCGCGGTCCGGATGAAGTCGTCGCGGCGGCGGCCCGGAATTGGACGGCGTTTGTGCGCTGGAAGGAGCGGCAGGCATTTCCGGTTTATCGCTACGAGGATCTGGTCGAATCGCCCGCCGCCGTGCTGAAGAAGATTACGGCCGATCTGGGGCTCGCATTTGAAGACGCGATGCTCGATGCGAGAAACGGGAAGCGTTGCGTCGTCGGGCTGGGGGACAACGAGGTCCTGCACGGCCGGCCGCGGGCGGTGGATCGCGCGGCCCTGGCGCGGGGCGGCGACCTCACCGATCGGCAGCGCGCCATGGTAAAGGGAGAATGCGCCGCCGCCGCCGCGACGTTCGGCTATGACCTCGGCTGATCGTTCACTGGCCGCATCTCGTGGTAACGGACGCTGCGCCGCTCGGCCCAGTGTGTTTGCAACAGAGCCGCGGCCTGGTCGATCGGCAGGACCCGAAACGATGCGCGGTCGTTCCAGAGCTGGTAGCGGCCGAGCGATTCAGTGGCGTCGGCCACGTCGAAACACACTTGCGCACTAAATCGCCGCCGCAGGTGGTCCTCGACGCGGGCCTTCAGCTCTGGCTCGCTCGCGATCGGCTTTTCCGCGGCTGCACAAGAGAAGTATGCCAGCGCGGCCTCTTTTAGCTCCTCCTGGGCGATCAGCGAGATCAGCGTGAAAATCGAGCCGAGGTTGTTGGCCAGGTTCTGGTAGTAAAGATGTCGCGTTCGCTGTGTGTCGCGTTTCAGACGTGTCGTGCGGTAGCCCCGAATCGTTCGCCAGGCGATTGTTCCCAGCAACACGGTCAACGTCCACAATCCCCAGCCCACCGCGGCGATTCCCGCAGTGAGGATTTTCAGCGCCGTCGGCCCGATCGCGCCCAGCCCGCCTGAGAACATGAAACAGCGGTCGAGCCAGTTCATGCTCACCTCCGCGTGCGGCAGCAGCGCTTCGATGTCTTCCTTGGGGATGTCTTTGAAGAGCTTGATCAGCACGTTCGGATCGTCGCGCAGCCGCGCCACGACCGCCAGGCGTTGATAGACCGGCAGCGTGACGGACGTACCGCGAATGGGATGCCGCCAGTCCCAGCGGCGGCGAACGATCGTGCTCGAACCGCGCACCCACAACGTCAACTCGTGAATGCGGGTCGGGTCCAGCCGGATCGAAATCCCGTGCGAGCTCGCCACGCGCAGCGCCTCGCCGATCACGACGTCGTTCAGGCGAGCGAAGTTCGCCTTCTCGAACAGGTGGTCCAGCCGCCGGCTCAGCAGCGCGTATCCCTCGGGAGTGCGGGCGGCATATTCGGTCGGCTGCACCAGCGTGTCCCGGTCGGGATTGAACGGCGCGTACATCTCGGCGAGTTCGCGCTCGAAGAACCCGGTCTCCTGCTCGACGATCGCTTCGAGATACTCGAGGAATTTCGCAGTCGCCGCGCGATCCAGTCCGGCCTGCGGCGCGTCCTTGATCAGCGCGTCGCAGATCGTGCGGGCGCGCAGCGGAATGAACTTGTCATCCGGCCGATGCGTTTCGACCGCAACGGTCGGGTCGCGCGCAATCGGACTGACAGCGGAATCCATCGCGGCGATGCTACCCGATTTGCGTTTTTCCGTCGGCGATGTTGGTCAGACCACCCCGAACCGCGCAAACCGATTCCCCCTCTCCCGGTACTCCGGGAGAGGGTCGGGGTGAGGGTGCATTTCAGAACCGCAAGTTCCGCCGTTCGGAGCAAGGTAGCGGCCTGCGTCTCGCAGGCCGTACGTAGGTTGCGAGCAACACCGATCCCGGCGGTTCGACGGTCTACGGCCGGCGAGACGCCGGCCGCTACATCTTCCCGCCGATCGCCAGCGCGTGGGCTGCGCGCCAGGCTCGCGCTGGGGGCTCGGATCGTGTGCCAAAATCCTGACCACGCCCGGCCATGTCGCGTTGCTCGCCGCCGGCACACAACGACGCTATCCGGCGTTACACTTTCGCCTGCCAGGTGATGCTCGATTGCGTCGTATCAAAAGGACCGGACAAGAAGATTCGCGCGGAATTGCCCGCCCGGTCTTCGCGGCTCGACCATGAGGATCGGCAATGCACCTTCCGCGGCACGTCAATGAGCGTGAACTAACAGAGCGCCTCACACGATTCGAAATCGAAACGCCGTCCTGGGGCTACGCCGACACCGGCACGCGCTTCGGGAAATTTCTTCAGGACGCCGCCGCTCGAAACCTCGATGAGAAGCTCGCCGATGCCGGGCAGGTTCACCGCTACACGGGCTGTTGTCCGACGGTGGCGGTGCACGTGCTGTGGGATTTTCCTGTCGGGTCGGATTCGAGCGAAGTTGCGCAGCGAGCGGCGAAGCAGGGCGTGCGGATCGGCTCGATTAACCCCAATGTGTTTCAGGACCAATGCTACAAATACGGCTCGCTGGGCAATCGCGATCCCGCCATTCGCCAACGCGCACGCCGACACATTCTGGACAGTGTTGAGCTCGGGCGGCGGGTCGAGTCGAATTTGCTGAGCTTGTGGTTCGCGGACGGCACGAACTACCCGGGCCAGGCGAATATCCGCCAGCGAAAACGCTGGTTTCAGGAAGAGCTGAAGACGGTCCATGACGCGATGCCGCCGCACATGCGGATGCTCGTGGAATACAAACCGTTCGAACCGGCGTTCTATCACACGGACATCGCCGACTGGGGCATGGCCTGCGGCTTCGCACGACGCGCCGGACCGCGGGCGAAGGTGCTGGTCGACACCGGCCACCACCTGCCCGGCTGCAACATCGAGCACATCGTCGCCTATCTCATCGATGAGCAGATGCTCGGCGGATTCCATTTCAACGACCGCAAGTACGCCGACGACGATTTGACGATGGGATCGATCGACCCGTACCAGCTTTTCCGCATTTTTCACGAGATCACCGCCGCGGAATTCGAGCTGGGCCGCGACCTTGAGATCGCGTACATGGTCGATCAGTCGCACAATCTCAAGCCGAAAATCGAGGCGATGATTCAGACCGTGATGACTGCGCAGACGCATTTTGCAAAGGTGTTGCTGGTGGATCACAAGGCGCTGGCCGAAGCGCGGGCGCGCGACGACATCATCGCGGCCGAGGGAATTCTCGTGGACGCCTACCAGACCGATGTGCGGCCGTTGCTGGCGGAATATCGGCGGTCGCGCGGATTGGCGGAGGATCCGCTGGCGGCTTTCCGTGAGAGCGGGTACGTCGAGCGCGCGGCCCGCGAACGGGCGGTCGGAAAGTCGCGCGAGGGTGCAAGCTACGCGTAGCAGTCGTTCGAACAATATCTCGTAGCGTCAGACCTCCGAGTCCGACGTTGGCTTTCGCCGCAATGATGACGTCGGACTCGGAGGTCCGACGCTACGATCGCCGCATTAAGCGATTCTGACGGACTGGTAAGCAGGACGTTTGAGACCATGACGGGAACAGCCGAGTTTCTGGCGTTTGATCTTGGCGCCTCAAGCGGACGGGCGATGCTCGTGACGCTTGAGCAGGGGCGGTTTCGCCTGACAGAGGTTCATCGTTTCCGTAACGGGCCGATGCAGATCGGCGGCGGCTACTTCTGGGACGCTGAGAGATTGCTGGCCGAAATCAAGACGGGACTACGGGCTTGCCTCGATCTTGGCGGCCGGCCGCGCACGTTGGGCATCGACACCTGGGGCGTGGACTTCGGCTTGCTGGACGAAGACGGCCGACTGATCGGCCCGCCGCGGCACTATCGTGATCCTCGAAACGACGCGGCGATGAAGCGCGTCCACGACCGCGTGCCGCGAGCTCGAATTTACGAATCAACCGGCATCCAGTTCATGCCGTTGAACACGCTCTATCAGCTTGCGGCGGCGGCGCAGGATTCCGAATTCCGCTCCGTGCGGCGATTGCTCTTCATGCCGGACCTGCTCAACTATTGGCTTACCGGCGTTGGTCAGACAGAACGCACAATCGCAAGCACGTCGCAGATCATGAATGCGCGAACCGGTCAATGGGACCGCGAGTTGCTCGACGCGATCGGCGTACCGGCAGGGATCATGCCGGAGATTCGGCAGACGGGCCGGCTCGCCGGACCGCTGACCGAGTCGCTCGCAATTGAGCTCGGAAGACCTGATTTGCAGGTCGTACTGACCGCGGGGCATGACACGGCATCCGCGATCGCGGCCGTTCCCGCGAGCGGCGATCGTTGGGCGTACATTAGTTCGGGCACGTGGTCGCTCGTGGGCGTCGAGTTGAACGAGCCGCTGATCGACGCCGACTCGCTGGCGGCGAATTTCACGAACGAAGCCGGATATGGGCGCTCGGTGCGGTTTCTGAAGAACGTCGCGGGCCTGTGGCTCTTGCAGGAATGCGTCCGCTGTTGGCGCGAAGCGGGACGGGACTATGCACACGATCAGCTTGTCTCGATGGCGGAGCGGTCCGAGCCGCTGGTCTCGTTGATCGATCCCAACGATCCGCGTTTTTCGTCGCCCGGCGACATGCCGGCTCGGATCGCCGCCGCTTGCCGCGACGGCGGCCAGCCTGTTCCCGTTGATGAGGCCGCGATGGTGCGCTGCATTTTCGACAGCTTGGCGCTTTGCTACAGCGCGGTGCTGCGGACGATCGAAACGCTGACGGGCCGGAAAATTGAGGAGATTCACGTCGTCGGCGGCGGATCACGGAACGACCTGCTGAATCGACAGATCGCGGCGGCCGGCGGCCGCGTCGTCATCGCCGGCCCGGATGAGGCGACCGCCTTGGGCAACGCGGGAGTTCAGGCTATCGCTGTCGGCGCGTTGGAGGATATCCGCAGGCTGCGCCGAACGGTGCGCGATTCGACCGACTTGCGTACGTTTCATCCGCCGGACGATCCCCAGGAGTCGCGCCGCTGGGCGGATGCCGAGGAAAGGTTTCGCGGACTCGTCGCGCAGTCGGCCAATCCGCTGCGCTGACAGGAAAAGTCGAATTGTCCACGAACGAAAGAAAGACGCCGGAGGAAAACACGATGCGCAGACCCGACAGCAGCGGCGTGGTGGAGCGGCTGGACCATCTGTACGAGTTCGATCGCGAGCCCGTTCGTCCGGACAAGCTCTGCGACGGCGCGTATTTCGCCGGGGCGTATGCGGGCGAACACGTCGCTGCGACCGAGTTCGTCATCGGCGCTCTGTTTGTGACCTGGGGCGCCAGCATCATCGACATCTTCGTCGGTCTGGCGATCGGAAATCTGCTCGCCGTGCTGAGTTGGGCGCTGGTCTGCGCACCGATCGCCACGCAGACTCGCCTTACGCTCTATTGGTACCTGCGAAGGATCGGCGGTCCGTTTCTGACCGTGATCTACAACGTACTCAACGCCGCGTTGTTCTGCGTCCTGGCGGGCTGCATGATCACGGTCTCGGCCTCGGCCGTACGGATTCCGTTCGGCATCCCGCCGCAAACGCAGTGGCACCCGACGGATTTCCGCTTTGTGCTGACGGTCCTGGCGGTCGGCGCCGTCGTCGTCTGGCTGGCGATCGCGGGTTTCAAGCGCCTCGCCGCGTTCGCGACCGTCTGTTCGCCGTGGATGCTGTTGATGTTCGTGCTGGGCGCGATCGTGATGCTGCCGCCGCTGGCGGAAGCCGCGAAAATCGGCCCGATCGACAGCGTCTCGCGATTCTGGCAGCTCGGACAGCAGACGATCTGGACCGGGAAAACCCCCGATGGGGGTCCGCCGCAGATCAGTTTCTGGCACATCACCGCGTTCGCCTGGATCTGCAATCTTGCGATGCACCTGGGGCTGTCGGACATGGCGATTTTCCGATACGCCAAACGGGCGAGTTACGGGTTGTATTCGGCGACCGGCATGCTGCTGGGGCATTACGTCGCGTGGATTGCCGCCGGCGTGATGGGGGCGGGCGCCGCGGTTGTGCTGAAATCGCCGTTGACGCAACTCGATTCAGGGGCGGTCGCCAACCAAGCGCTGGGAATCGCGGGGGCCATTGCGGTCGTTCTCGCCGGCTGGACGACCTCCAACCCAACGCTCTATCGCGCGGGGCTTGCGCTCCAGGCCGTCACGCCGAACTGGCCGCGCTGGCTGGTCACGCTCATCGTCGGCGCGATCACGACGGTCATCGCGTGCTTTCCGTTTGTATTTACGAAGCTGCTGGATTTCGTGGGGTTTTACGGGCTGCTGCTCGCGCCGCCCGGCGCGATCGTGATTACGGAGCATTGGATCTTCCCGCGGCTGGGACTTCAGCAGTATTGGACCGAGCGGCGCGGCCTGACGCTGAACGTGCCGGCCTTGATCGCCTGGGGTGCGGGGATGGCCTTGGCGCTCGGTCTCTACCTGAGCGACACCCTGCACCTGTTCTTCCTGTTCATTCCCGTGTACGTGCTGACGGCCGTGGTGTACCTCGTCCTGGCTCCGCTCGCGGGCGCCCGTGCCGCCGACCGTGAGGTGAAGCCGGCGGAAGGGCCGGAGCATTCCGGCGCATCGCCCGGACAGGAGGCGCTCGCACAAGCAGCCAAGAGCGGTATTCGCGTTTGGACGGCCGGAGCGATCGCCGCGGTCTGTCTCGTCACGTGCGTTGTCCCTGCCGTCGCCGTCTACTTCGCGCCCGCATCGGAGTATGCCGCCAGACTGGCATGGTTCAAGACGGCGCTGCTGATTCCGACGGCCGGCTATTTCGTTGCGGCGACGGCGTGGGAGATCTGGCGCAGCTCGTCGGCGAAAAAATAGCGGGTCGCCCGATGGAGGACGTCAGGCCTCGATCAGTCCTTCGCGGATTGCGAAGCGGGTCAGCTCCACGCGATCGTGGATGTCGAGCTTTCGCATCAGGTTTGCCGCGTGGTTGTTCACGGTCCCGAGACTGAGCGACATCACGGTGGCGATTTCCTTTTTCGCCATGCCGCGCGCCAAGTAGCGCAAGACCTCGATCTCGCGATCAGTCAGGGAACTCCGGCGCGTCTGAATCGTGCCGGCGCTTCCGGCGCGGTCGCGCTCGACCACGATGCGCGACATCGCTTCGGGTGAGAAGTATCGCTCCCCGCGGACGACCGCGCGGATGGCCTTCTCCACCGTCTCGAGCGGTTCTGATTTGCTGGCGTATCCGCTGGCGCCGGCGCCGATCGCCTGCTCGATGTACCGGTCGTTCGAGTAGGCGCTCAGGAAGAGAACTCTGGTCTTCGGCGTGCGGATGCGAATCGTGCTGGCGGCCTGAAACGAGCCCGCGCCCGGCATGTCCACGTCAAGTATCGCCAGGTCCGGTTGCGTCCGTACCGCCTCCAATACGGCCGATTCGGCGTTGGCGGCAACGCCGACCACTCGGAAATCCTCGATTCCCGACAACCAGTGCGCGAAAGTGTCGCGCACCAGCTTATGGTCGTCCGCAAGCAGTATAGAGATCATCAGGTGCTCCCAACCGCAGAACCGCCGACCCGGGACGCGGCGAGCTCCCTGACTGCCTCGCTGAACATGCGCAGCGAAAAAGGACGCTTCACCACCCGCATCGCTCCCGGCCAGGAGACGGCGGTGTTGCCGTGGTGCGCCAGCAACACGAGGGCACAATCCGGCGCGATTCGATGAAGTGCGGGAATCACCTGCTCCGAAGCTTCACCGAGCTCGTGTTCGTCCAACACAACCAATCCGACCTTTTCGGAGTATAAGTCTTCCTGAAGAGTGAGCGCGTCGAGACCGCTCACGACGCGGTGTCTCCATCCAATCGTTGCAAAGAAAGCGCTCAACACGCCGACAAGATAGTCGTGCGAACTGACGATGAGCGCCGTTCCCTGTTCGGCGGCCATCTGAAAGGCAGCCTTCTCGGCGGATAGACCGAGCGAGAGCACGATCGAGGCGGAACCCGTCGAACCGTCTTCCAGCCGAATCTGCACCCCGCCGGCGGCCAGCGGCTCACATAGAATCCGCACAAGATCGACCAGGCTGCGATTCAGTTTCGGGCCGGAATTGGCGTCGCCCAGCTCAATGAGTACCGTTGTGCCGTTGCGGTCGCCCGATGGGGCGCCGGCGGTGCATCGAAACCGCGCCGAGCCGGCCGTCGAGCGAAGATAGGAAGCAGCCACGGTCATGGCGCTGATCAGCGTCTTGGCGTCGCACTCGACGGCGGCGGATTCCAGGGCTGGGTCGAATTCCGTCTGCACACGTCCGGGGAAGAGCACTTCCCAAATATTGGTGATCCGGTGGATCAGGTCGCTCAGCGGCTGTTCGGCTAACGCACCTTCGGCCCGTCGGCAAAACGTTGAAAGCGCTTCCGCGACCGATCGAATTTGTCCCGCCGCGGTCTCGATCGCGCTGAGTACGTCAATCATCTCGCGCGAATCGACCATGCGGGTTGCGATCGCGAGCTGTCCGGAGATGATCGAAAGCGAGTTGTTCAGCCCGTGAACGAGGGCGGCGACGGCGAGTTCGCGCTGATCGGCCAGATCATCGTGCATTACTTGAATATCTCATGCCGCGCCGGCGACCAACCCTGAGTCAGGAAATTCACTCAGACCGCGTGCTCTTTTGAAAGGCCAGCCCGAAATGTCTCGCGGAAAATGCGACGATCACGCATGCCGCAGCCCGCACTTCATCCGCACTTAGCGAATATCGCAGCGGTTGCCCATATACGCTCGCAAGGATTCCGGTATCCGAATACTTCCGTCCGCCTGCTGGTTCAACTCGAGCAGCGGAATGAGAATCCGCGGCGATGCAACCACCGTATTATTTAACGTGTGACAAACGTGGATCTTACCGCCGGCGTCCCGATATTTCAAGTTGAGGCGACGTGATTGAAAATCATGAAAACTGCTGGCCGAGTGCGTTTCGCCGTAGGCATTCCGACTAGGCATCCAGGTCTCAATGTCAAACATGCGCACTTTGCCCTGGCCCATGTCCCCGGTACAAACCTCAAGCAGTCGGTAAGGCAGTTCCAGGGCGTCCAGAAGGTCCGTCGCGTTCTTGATGATCGCCTGGTGCCAGCGGGCGGATTCCGCCGCCTCGGCCTTGCAGATCACGACCTGCTCGATCTTGTCGAACAGGTGAATGCGGTAGAGGCCGTACGTGTCTTTCCCCCCGGCGCCGGCTTCGCGCCGAAAGCATGTGCTGCGGGCGCAATAGAGTTTGGGAAGCTCGTCCTCCCGCAAGATTTCATCCATGTGGTAGCCGGTGACCGGCACTTCGGCGGTTCCGACCAGAGACTGGCCGTCCCGCTCGCACAGGTACGCCTGGTCGCGGCCGAGCGGGAAATAGCCCGTGCCCTCCATCAGCTTGTCCAGCACGAGCACCGGAACCGTCATCGGCACGAACCCGCGCTCGATCATCATGTCCCAGGCCAGCCGCAGGACCGCCTCGTGCAGCATCGCGCCGGCGCCCTTAAGCACATAATTGCGGCTGCCCGCCAGCTTTACGCCGCGGTCCATGTCGATGATCCCGAGCCGCGTGCCAAGCTCCACGTGATCCTTGAAGGGAAACCCGAACTCGTCCTTTCGTCGCGGCGTGCCCACGCGGCGAACTTCCACGTTCTCGGCGTCGCTGGCGCCGATCGGCGCCGCAGCATCGGGAATTTGCGGCACCAACAGCATCAATTGCCGCAGTGACTCATCGACCTGCTGCTTCTCGGCGTCGATCTCCGCCAATCGGGCTTTGATCGGCGTCATCTCCGCTTTGATCGCTTCGCGCTGCTCCTTCGACGCCTTCGCCATCTTCTCGCCGGCGGCGTTCTGGCGGCTCCGCAGCTCGTTGAATTCGGTTTCCAATGCCCGCCGACGCGCATCCACGGCCAGAACCTGGTCGATATCGACCTTCATTCCCTTCTTCCGGGCGGCATCCTTCACGAGGTCGGGCTGGTCACGAATCAGTCTGATGTCGATCATGGTGATTTCCGGCTGCCTGAACGTCGGCGCGGGCGTTCCATCCGCCAGCCGCTGTTCGAATTCTGCTCGACGGAGAATACGGCAAAGGGTGCGCTGCCGCGAATCCGTCAGCGTTGCGGACGCCAGGCTTCGGCGGCCAATGAAAAGATCATCGACTCGTCGCTTGCGCCGGCCACACGCACGATGATCGTTTCGCCCTCCGATCTCGCGGCCAATGCAAAACGCAGGGCGAGTTCGAAGGCTGCGGAGGATTCTTCCGGCGGCGCACTGATTTGGAACCACTCGGCATTTGCGTTTGGGCTTGGCGTCACGTGCAGCCGCATGCCCCGGTAGGTCAGCCAGTCGAGGTAGCTGTCGCCGGGCTGAGGGTCGTTCACAAACAACCGAACCACCTTCGCGGACAAGTCCGAGGGTTTTGCCTGTGAACGAACGTCCACCCAAACCAGACCGCGCTGCGCTGGCGCTTGGGTTTGCACCGTAAGCCACTTTCCATAATCACGGCTCGAAAGTGCGGGCCGACAAGTCATGTCGAGCGCGAGGGCCTCGCGCGTCTCGGACCTTCGCCTGCCGCCAGTAGTGGATTCGAGCAGCGGCTCGCCGCGCGGCGGCTCCATCCCCTTGCAGCCGTCAAGTTCGATCGCGGCGGAGGTGGCAATCACCCGTCGTGTTTCAAGCAATAGGCGGGCTGCGGCCATCACATCGCCCGCAGCCATGTGCCGCAATCGCGGCCGCTCGTAGTCGTCCAGGAGCACGTCGCCCGCAACGATCTCCTGCTCCGCAAGCGACCGCG
>JACRLV010000341.1 GCA_016235145.1 Planctomycetota bacterium | reverse complement strand
TTAACAGGGTGGTCCGGGCGTCCCGCCCGGGTCGGACAACGGGCGAGACGCCCGTACCACCCGTGATGCACTATTTCTGACTAGCTACACTAGCAGGCCGTAGATCCACTGGATGACCGAGCGCAACGCTGGAGGTATGCGAGGATTCGCGATGGTGCGAAAAGCTCATCTGGTATTCGCGATCTTCTGGTTCGCCGCGGCGATCGTGGTTCCGTCCTGGCAGAGCCTCGTGCTTGATCAGCAGTCTGTTCGCGCCGTCACGGCAGTCCATGACTGCGCGCGTCGCGGGCTGATCGACGCCGGCGCGATCCAGAAGCTTCGCGAGGGCGCGTCGGGCGACTCCGTCGGCGGCGATGCAGCGTCCGCCGCTGCGCGCTATCTCGTGCTGGATCACGTGTATCGGGTGCAATCGACCTTTGACGTTTTTTCGTGGGGCTATCTCGTGATCGCAGTCACGCACGGCGTGATCTGGTTTGTCGATAAACGCCGCGCTGCTGTGCCCCGCTCGGCGACGTTAGAATGAGCGGATGTTGATTGCGATTGCGATTTTGCTGTCCGTTCTCTGCGGCGCTTGCGTTTTACTCACCGTGCTCGGCTTGCCGGGTGCGTGGCTGATGGTCGCGCTGGCCGGGCTGACGGCGTGGTGGAAGTGGGACGCGGCACATTCCTGGACCGATCAATTCATCGGCGGCCCCGCGCTGCTCGCTCTTTTCTTCCTGGCGGTGGTGGGCGAGATCTGGGAGTTCGTCGCCAGCGCGGCGGGCGCGAAGCGGGCCGGCGCGAGCAGCCGCGGGGCGTTCGGCGCGCTCGTCGGCGCGATCATCGGCGGCATTCTCGGCACCTTCTTCGTGCCGATCCCGATCATCGGCTCGCTGGTCGGGGCATGTTTCGGGGCGGCGATCGGCGCCTGGGCCGGCGAGCTCTCCATCGGCCGCGGCCACGACCAGGCGGTCCGTTCCGGCATCGGGGCGGGCGTCGGCAAGCTCAAGGGTACGCTGGCCAAACTCGCGATCGCCGTCGCGATGTGGCTGGTGGTGACGGTTGCGGCGTTCTGGCTGTAGCGGCCGTATCCGTAGCGTCGGATCTCCGAATCCGACGATGAAACATCGTCCAGCGAAGATCGCACTTGCGCATCGATCTGGAGCGGAACCTCAAGCCGGGCCGCGGAAAGCCCGGCTCCGAAATCGATCAAATCCGGGAGCTTGTGCACACAAGGAAAGACACAGGCGGGACGCCTGTGCCACAATCACAGGTTGGAAACCTGTGCCACACCTTCCACACGTGCCACAGCAAATCCGAGAATCAGCGGATCAGAAGCTCGTTATCGCCGGCGCAGAGCGACCAGGCCGCCGAGCGCCAACAGCGCAAGCGCCGCCGGCTCGGGAATGGGGGAATTCTGTCCGTTTTGCCCGGAAGACCCGGCGTCGCCGGATGCGAGCAGCTCGTCCACAAACTGCTGGGCATCGCGAGCCAGTTGCTCATCCTGCACGCCCGCCACGAAATCCGCGGCGTAGCGCGATTCCAGCGACTTGGCCTGCGACGCAAGCGAATCCTGGATGTTCTGCGTGACGCGATCGATGGGCGAGGCGGGGAACAACTGCGACAGGCCGTTTGTGTTGACGCCGAAGGTGTTCAGGGCCGCCGTGATGATGTCGTAATAGACGTTGCCGCGGATGTTGATCGGGCCGATATCGAAGTCGGTGTCGCGGCTGCTGTTATCAACGACGACGCCGTTGACCCGCACCTCGGAGTTCGCGTTGCTCACGTTCAGTGAGAGCGTGTAGAAACCGAGCGGGTTGATCTCCAGATCCTGCGAGCCGTTGAGCGTTCCGATCAGCGTGAAATCCTGCGCTCCGGTCTTGCTGCGCAGCTCGTAGCCGAGCCCGTTCAGACTGGATTGGGCGCTGCCCGTCGGCAAGAGTCGGGAGGTGAAGCCCAGCGTCGAATCGATCGAGCCGGACAGCGTCAGCTCGGCGTTGCCCAGGTTGAACGTCTCAGGCCGCCCGGCGCTGTCGGGACCGAAGCTCCGATCCAGCTCGAGCCGATAACCCTGGCCCAGGCGATTCGGCACAATCCGCAGCCGCCCGGCCCGGGCGCCGTTGGTTCGAAAGCCGTTGCCGTCGACGTTAATGGGCGAGCCGCTGGGGGTGACGAGATAGTCCAGGCCCGTGTAGATGTTGTCCCACAGGCCGGCGAACGCGCTGCCGCCGGACGCCAGAAAAACCGCCAATGCGGCCGAAACCCACTTTCGCACGCGATACCCTCCCGAGGAATCGGTGTGCCTCAGTTCCCGCCGTCCAGAATAGACGCCTGCCATATTGCGGGCAAGCTCTTCTGGGTCGGCGGTCGCGCAAAAGCCGCGCGAACGGCCTCGCTCCACAGAATCGCACGGCGGCGGAACGAGCGTGTATCTCAAGGATGCTATCGGCGTACGTCCGGTATGGCTTTACGGTTCGCGCTTTGCGGTATTGGCCAGAAAAAGAGCGTGGGACGCCGACCTCTTCGGCCGACGCCCCACGCGGGTGGATGGAGATCAGTAACCGGGACCTTCCCCGATCACTCGATCTAGCGTTCCAGCAGGAACAACCGGATCGGCGAGGCCATCTGGGTGTTGCCGCCGGAGATCGTGCGGTCAGGCGGCAGCGTGCCGTTGCGCGCCGCGAGGTTGTTGTAGGCGTAAACCGCGTTGGTCGTGGAGTCGGTGATGTACCCGGTTCCGGCGGAATCGACCACGACGGAGCGGATGCTGCCTGCACCGGTGACGGTCAGGATCACGTCCGGCATGACGGCGCCGTTGAGCGTCGACGCATTGTCGAACACGAAGATGCGCTGGGCGCCGACCGTTCCGAGCGCGTAGAGCGTATCGCTCTTGTCGACGAACACGTCGAAGACCGTCACACCGGCGAACGCCGGGCTGCTGATGGTGCGCGTCGGAGCGACGTCGCCGTTGAGCGCGCCCGCGCCGGCATATACGAGCACGTTGTTGGGTCCGCTGTTGGCGATGTAAAGGCTTCCATTGTCGTCGAGATTAATTCCCGCGGGATTGCTGATCGCCGCGTTGAAGAATCGCCGGGTCGGTCCGAGGTTGCCGTTCAGAGCCGTGGCGGAAGCCCCCGAATACACGCCGATGCTGTCGGGCGCGCCGGTGTAGTTGGCGACGAAGAGCAAGTCCGCATCGGCGTCGATCGCCAGCGACGCGGGGCCGGCCAGCAGGGTCGATCCGCCGCTCACGTTACGGTCGGGCGGGAGGTTGCCGTTTGCGGTCGCGGCGTCGTCGTAGCCGGTGATCGCGTTGCTGGCGAAGTTCGCGACCAGCAGGGCGCCCTTCGAATCGATCACGATGTCGGCGGGCGAGGAAAGCTGCGTCGCGGGACCGAAGAGGTTTGCGTCCGGCGCGATGTTGCCATTGACGGTCGAAGGACTGGCGTAGCTTGTTACGCCGCCGGCAAAGTTCGCGATGAACAGGACCGGCTCGACCGTGACCACAACGCTGACCGTGTCGGTCGCCGACGCGCCCTGCGCGTCAGTGACGAGAACGCTGAACGTCAGCGTCTCGCTGCGGACGGCGGCGGAAAACGCGGCGGTTGCGGTCGTGCCGCCGGCGAGCGTGACCGGCGTGCCGGCGGTTTGCGACCAGGCGTATGTAAGCGGGCCGCCTTCGGGGTCCGAGGCCGTCGCCGCCAGCGTCACCGGGCTTCCGCCGGCGACGGATTGATCCGCGCCTGCGTTGACGGTCGGCGCGGCGTTGGCCGGCGGCTGCGTCGCGCCGGTTCCGCCAGTGCCGGGATCGGTCGTCCCGCCTCCGATCGGATCACCCACGTCGGTTGGGCATCCGCCCGTCAGCAGCGCGAGCGAAGTTGTGGACACGGCGAGCACCAGACCAGTTCGTCGAGCAAGGAATCGCAACATGAAACCCTCGTGCGGGAGCACAAGCTTCGTTCGAAGCGAGCGGAGACGCCCCCCGTTCACACACCAGCCTTCGAACGCGATCGACTGGCGAGGCAACGACGATGCCAGGCGGCCGCGCGCGGGCGGGCGTGCGGATCAAGTCGTGCAACGACGATGACTTAGCGCGCATGAAGCGAGAGTTTGAATGTGCATCGCGCGCGGCTTGTGGGAAAAACGAAGGCGGAGTGGGCGCACCCACGCTGGGAAAGTGTGCGCAGGAGCGCCGCTTACGCGCAGTAATTAGACGATTCAACGGCCGCGGCGGATGCTGAACCAGGCCTGAATTTCAGACTATTTCGCAATTTTATTTTTCTGTGTCGGTCTTTCGCGCGAGGCGGCGTATTGATCGTATGGGGGGCGAATTGCGGTGCCGCATCTCCGCGTCCGGCGTGAACACATCGTCGGACGCGGAGGCCCGACGCTACAAGCAAATAACCAAGCGGCCGCGCGTGATCGCACTTGGCGTTCTGTCGGGAGTTCCTACTTCGCCGAAACCGCGATGATCAGCAGGTCGTTGCCGCCGCCGGGGTAATTCACGCTGACGAATTGCGACGTGCCGGCGTCGATTGTGAAGGAAGTGTGAGTGACGGTCTCTTCTCGCGTGACGGGCTTTCCGCCCTTGTCTTCCTTGTCGCGCTTCTTGTCTTTTCCGTCCTTGTCGCCTGGCTGCACGGTCACGGTGCGTTTGATCTCGACGTCGATCTTGATACGGTTGCCTTTTCGTTCGAGCGGGGTGACCACGGCCTTGTAGTTGGTGATGGGCGCCGCGACTAACGGCTTGGCGCTGTCGGCCTTTCCGTTCTCCTGCTTGAGCAGCTTGAAGCCGGTGCAGCGGGTCTGCTTCTTCAGCTCCGCCTCGATCGACTTCAGCTCCGCCGCCACTTCCTTGTCTGCGTTCGTGCCGCGGATCGTCCATACCTGGATGCTGGTGTCCTCGGCCGCGCGGGCCGTCGCCGCGGCCAGAAGGGCCGCCAGCGGAATCAGAAACGCCAGACGCGTTTGCATGGCTAGGCTCCCGTGTCGTCTTCGGGCGGATCGCTGACGGAGATCAGCACCGCGCCAGAACCGTCGTCCGCGAAGTGTAGCATCGAGGAGCGCCCGCCGAACACCTCCACCTCGTGAATCTCCACGTTCGTCGCGACCGCAAGCCCCCAGCCCTCGCCCGCCGGCTTGGACGTCGGCAGCGAACGCCAAAGCACAAAGATCGCCACGCATGCGGCGATCGCGGCGGCGGCGCGACCGAGCGAAACCACCCGCCCGGCCGTCGCCGACCGCTCCTTTCGCTGCGACGCGAAATTCGATTCAACCGCCGACCACACGCCGGCCCATTCCGTCTCGCTCGGACCCGCGATCGGCGCGGCGAGCAGGCGATCCGTCGGCGGCTGCGCTCGGCCCACCCGATCGGCGGCGGCGGGAGACTCGTGCAAATGCTGCTCCAGGCGCGCCACCTGCTCCGGCGTCAGGGAATCCAACTCGCCCGCTTCAACCCGGGCCAGCAGAGATTTCAGATTTTCCCAGTCCGCAGCCATGAACAAATCCTTGTCGTCAATCTTCCGCCATCGCCGGCGGGGTCCACCAAGATTCAGACGGCTTGCCCGCCGGTTTTCTTCACCTCTGCCGGCGCCAGATCCGCGAGCAATTCGTGCAGCTTCTTTCTCGCGTGAAACAGGCGGCTCATCACGGTTCCAATCGGAATTCCGACTGCTTCCGCAATCTCGCCGTACGACAAACCGCCCGTCGCAAAGAGCGCGAATACCGTTCGCTGGTCAGGCGGCAAGGTGTCGATTGCCGCTTGCAGCCGCGCCGCAAGTTCGGCCTGCTCGGCGCCCCGTGCCGGATCGCTCTGGTCGGCCGGGGAAGGCGGCTCGATTCGTCCTTCCTCGTCACCGGCTTCCAGTGGAGCGGCCAACCGGACTTTTCGGGCCCGCAGCACGTCGAGCGAGCGGTTCGTGACGATCCGCAGCAGCCACGTCTTGAACCCGGACTCGCGCTGAAATTCCGCCAGCCGATCAAACGCCCGAATGAACGCATCCTGAACCACGTCCAGTGCGTCCTCGTGACGTCCGGTAACCCGAAAGGCGCTCTGGTACGCGGGTTCGCGGAACCGCTCGAACAGCCGCCGCCGCGATTCGCGATCCCCGCGAGTCGCCGCTTCGACAAGCTGCTGGTCCGAGACTTCGACGTTGTGATCCGCCGCGTTATTCAATCCCGATTCCCGGATTTTCTTTTTTACGTGTCGATGGACAAATCGGCGGCACCCGTTGCCGGCGGCGAGCATTGTAAGCGGACGTTGCCGAAGGGGGACGCGCGGGGCGGCATCAAACTTCCGTCGTCCATTGGCGCCGGTATTTACGTTACCAATCGAGTCGGCGAAGCGATCAGTGGAGCGGGCGTCCCTGCCCGCGTCTCCAGGCCACGGTCGGGCACAGAGGCCCGCTCCACTGAACGAATTCGCAGCCCCGTCCGCCGCTACGATCCGGGCGAGACGGCGACGCTCGCCGCGGCCTCAGTTTCCGGCGTCTGCTCGAACAGCTTGATCTTCACCCACGCCCGCGAATGGAACCGCCGCCAGAGAAGCACGCTGAGCACGATGATGTACAGCGAGCACATCAGCCAGGGCCCGTTGACGCCCCATTCCGGCAGGAGCCGCGTCATGGCGATGCCGCCGGCGACGAAAATCGCCCAGCAGCACACCGCGAACATCAAGGCCGGAACCCGCATGTCGCCTGCTCCGCGCGCGGCGAAGCTGTAGACGATGCACAGGGCATCCGAAAACTGAAACAGCGCAATCCAAAGCAGCACGCGCGCGGCGGCGGAGATCACATCGGCGCGAATCGCTTCATCGGTGTCGAAGCTGAGCAGGGGGGCTATATAGCGCCCCGCGAACGCAAACACCATCGCCATCATACTCATGTATATGCAGATCAACCGGCGTGCGACTTTCACCCGCATTTCCGCTTCATCCGGACGCTCTGCGCCGACCGCATTCCCGACCTGCGTCGTAAGCGCGATCCCGAGGCCAAGCGCCGGCATGAACGACAGATGCATGAACTGGATCGAAATCGCCGCTGCCGCCATTTCAACCTTGCCGAACGGAGGCATCATGATTTCCAGAAAGACGAACCACGAACCGATATCGACCAGCCACTGGAAGGAGATCGGACCGCCGACGCTGACCAGATCGCGCAGCTTCGCGAGGTCAGGCCGCATATCCGCGTGAATGCGGTATCGCTCGTCGATGCTCCGCGAGCCCAGCGGGATCGCCAGCACCGCGAGCCGCACGCACCAGGCCAGCAGCGTCGCCAGGCCGCTGCCCGCGATCCCCATCGCCGGGAAGCCGAAATGCCCGAAAATGAGCGCGTAGTTGCCGATGGCGATGGTCACCAGCGAGGCGATCACGCCCACGAGCGGGATCATCGGCCGCTTAATTCCGTTGTAGAAGCTCTCCAATCCCGCGCATGCCGTCATCGGACCGATGGAGAAGAGCCCCCACGTCAGAAACGACGCCTCCATCGCCTGTACGTCGGCGGGATGGCCGGCCAGCCTGCCGAACCAGGGGAACCACGAGCCGGCGTACAACGCGATGGGCGCGGAGAGGATTCCCGCCGCCAAAGCGAGATACAGCGTCTGCCACACGTATGCCCCGCCGCGCTCGGGCTCGCCGCGGCCGTCGGCCTGGGAAACGAAGGTCTGGACGGCCTGGGCCATGCCCATGCCGACGCAGGCGATCACGAACAGGAGCATCGTGCAGGGCGAGATCGCAGCCTGCGCCGCGGTCCCCAGCTTGGAGACCATGACGAAGTCGATGAACCCCACCAGCATGCGCGAGAGGG
>JACRLV010000325.1 GCA_016235145.1 Planctomycetota bacterium | reverse complement strand
CGTCTTGCAACGCTCCTGAATCGTGGCATGAAGGGGAACGACGGTGTGCCGTCCGTTGGTCTTGCGGCGCGAGCGGCAGACGTCTCCGACGTTAATAATCAGTCGTCCGCCCGGCACGAGAGCGCGGTAGCAGTTCCGCCACACCTCATCGAGTTCCTGGTTAAACTCGTCGTAGTCGACAACGTGGCCCAACTGTCGCTGGTGTTCGTTGTAGCGCTTCAGCGTCCAGTACGGAGGCGACGTTACGACCAAGTGAATCGAATTGGGGGCCAGGGACGACGCCGAACGTGCATCCCCATGTACCAGTTCGTGAGAGGTGTGCAGGCCGCGAACCAAGGACTCGAAGCTCTGGACCGCCGTTCGGTCGCGCGCGATTTTCGGGATGACCTCGTCGAGATTCTCCACGGCGAGGTACTTCGCGAGAACTGCGTGTTCGTCGGGGGCATGCGAAACGCGCGCAACGGGGGCGTGATCGGGCACACTTCCGACGGTCTCGCCGGATTCACTTCGACTCTCAGTGCGCGAAGATCGCACGGAACCCTCTTTGCTCGCCATCTGCTTGTCCGTCACCGGGGCGAGGTTCATTCTGACCAGCGTCGTCGCTCAGTCAAGTCGCTCCTGCCGGCGGCGCGGCCGCACGGCGATCGATTTCGCCTCGCCGGTCCTGTGCGTTTGCTACGTGCGAATCCGCAGCATTCGCAGGCGATCCCAATTCGCCAGCGTGATCGCGATCAGGATGACCGCCGCTCCGGCCAGCAGCCAGGGCGTGATGGGGTCGCCGCACAACCAATACGCCGCGACCACCGAGAATAGCGGCGCCGCGTTCATCACCACCGCCAATCGGTTGACGTTCAGCCGCATCAGCGCGATGAACCATAAAACGTAGTTGAGATAGCTCGTGAGCACCGCGATGAAGGCGAATCCCGCGATCGCGCGCCAACTCAGCGACGAAATGTGAAGCTGCGAGCCGTCCAGCAGAGCAGCCGGCAGGTACAGCAGCGTCCCGATCGTCATGATCAGCGTGAGCGTGCGAACGGCCCCGTATTTCGCGCCGAGCGGACCGATCATCACCGAGTAGCCGGCCCAGGTCAGCACGGCCAGGAAGAGCAGCGCGTCGCCGAGCAGAAACGACCCGTCCGCCGCCGCGTGGAACCCGTCCAGGAAGATGACCGCGGCGCCGCCGAATGCCAGGCCCGCCGCCAGCGCCATGCGCAGCGACCCGCGCACCAGTCCGCAAGCCCGCGTAATGGCATAGACGAGCACGGGATTCAACGCATAGAACAAGCCCGAGTGGGCCGCATTGGCGAGTTTCACGCCGCCCAGAAAGAACGCCTGGTTCAGCGGTACGCAGAACAGCCCGCAAATCAGCAATCGCAGATAGTCCTGCCGATCGATCGGCACGCGGCGGCGTGGATCGTTGCCCACCCACAGCCCAGCCGTCAGGTGCAGCAGCAGCGTCGCGACGCCGAACCGAAGCAGGCCCGTGGTGAAGATCGGCATTTCGCGCATCGCGATGCGGGCCGCGGCGGGCGTGATTCCGCCGATCACGACCAGCGTCGCGAGAATGACCGTCGTGACGAACGCGGCCCGCCCCCGGCTTGTCGGGGATCCGGATCGATTGATCGTCGTGGATTCGGGGAGCGATGCCAACGGCGTTATCCGGCGTGCGTGAACTGCGTTTCGCACAGCGTGACGTAGAACGGGCTGGACTGGCTCAGCTCGCCGTGCCGGCCGCAGGCGACGACGCGGCCCTGATCGAGCACGACGATCAGGTCGGCGCGGGCGATCGTGCTGAAGCGGTGGGCGATGACGAAGGTCGTGCGGTCGCGCGTGACGTCCTCCATCGCCTCCTGAATCCGCCGTTCCGACTCGCTGTCGATCTGGCTGGTCGCTTCGTCCAGAATCAGGATCGGCGGATCGCGGAGAATCGCGCGCGCCAGCGCGATGCGCTGCCGTTGTCCGCCGGAAAGCGACCGGGCGGTGATGTGTGCGTCGTATCCGTCGCCGGGCACGTCGCCGGAGCTACGGAGGGTCTGAATGAAGTCGTCGATGTGGGCTCTGCGGGCCGCCAGCTCGACCGCCGCCTGCGTCACCTCGCCATCGACGCCGTAGGCGATGTTGTCGCGCACGGTTCCCGAGAAGACGACGGAATCCTGCGTGACCAGGCCGATCTGCTCGCGGAGCGAATCCAGCGAATGGTCGGCGATGTCGTGCCCGTCGATCAGGATGCAGCCGCGTGTGGGGCCGTAGAAACGCAGCAACAGCGACATCAGCGTCGTCTTGCCCGAGCCGTTCGGGCCGACCAGCGCTACCACCTGCCCCTTCTCGACAGTCAGGTCGATCCCTTCCAAAACAGGCTTGCTCGGATGGGAGGGGTACGAGAAATCGACATCGCGAAATTCGATCTGGCTCTCGAACCGCGGCAATGACGGCAGATTCGACTTGGGCGGCTCTTCCATTCGCAGATCAAGCAGGTCGAACAGCCGCTTTGCCGAAGCGTCCGCCGCCTGGAGCCGGTTGTTGACGTTTCCCATCTTGCGGACCGGATCGAAGATGCCGCCCAGGCAGATCGTGGCCGCGAAGAACAAGTTCGCTTCGAGCTGGTGATTAAAAACGCGCGCCCCGCCATACAGCACAAACGCGGCCACGCCGAACACGGCGAGCGTCTCGAGGGCGGGGTTCGTCGCGGCGTCGACCCACTCGATGTGCGTCTGGGCCTTCGTAAGGGTCTGGCCTTCGCGTTCGAACCGCCGGCTTTCCTGCTGCTGCATGCCGTACGCTTTGACGACGCGGATGCCCAGGAGTTTCTCGCCGAGGTGGTCGAGCAGGCGACCCCATGACTGGCTGGCCCTCTTTTGGGCTCGTTTCACGCTGCGACCGAAGACCGCCATCACGATCGCGCCGATCGGTACGCCCAGCAGGGCGATGACGAGCATTTTCCAGTCGATCAGCGCGGTGAGCGTCACCACGCCGACCGCCTTGAGCGGCTCGCGGATCACCTTGCCGAAAAGCGTCGTCACGCCGACCTCGACTTTGCTCAGGTCGGTCGCGAAGCGTCCGATCGTGTCGCCCGGCGGCTGGGACGTGTGCCATTCCAGCGGCAGGCGCAGCACGTGATCCGCCATCCGCGTGCGCAGGTCGTGCATCGCCCGTTGCACCGCGACCGCGACCAGCCCCTCGTTCAGCAACCGGCACACGCCGCCGAGAATGGAGATGAGCACCAGCCCACCCATCACCATCGCCAGCGTTTGGATGCGGCTGTCGGCGGATTTGGTGCTGGGCAGGATCGAGGCGCAGGTTCTCAGGGTTGATGACCACCAATGGAAAGATCGCAGCCTTAGCGAGACGATCTCAGTCGCCTGCTCCGCGGACGACTGAACCACGTCGCGTGTTGCGTCGTACCGAAGAACGGCGACGTTCTCGAGCGACTTGGAGGGCTCATCGGCGATGCGGCGCATCAGTCCGTATGAGCCGAGACTCTCGCCGTTGATGGAGACAATTTTGTCGCCCGCCCGCAAAACATCGGCCGACCGCGAACTGTCCTGGACGTGCACCAGGGTCAATCCGGTCGGGTCGTTCGGCTGGTTTGCGAGGATCGTGACATTCAGCCGTCGCTCGGCG
>JACRLV010000024.1 GCA_016235145.1 Planctomycetota bacterium | reverse complement strand
AGCTGTCCCTGCGAATCGCACATTCGCGCAGCATCAGCGGACGATCCGCCGGCGCTCGGCGAGATTTTCCTCATCGCGGCGGCGTTGGTGGGGGCGGCGTGGCGGGCGGTTTTGGCGGGCTTCGCGATCGGCGGCGTCCGTTTCGCGGCGCTGCGTCTCCAAATCGCGGCGGAGCTGATCGACTTCGAGCGGATTGAGCAGCCGGGCGGCACCGGCAGGCAGCCCCTTCAGCTCCAGCGGGCCGACTCGCACGCGGATCAGCTTTTTCACCGGAAAGCCCAGCCGCGCCATCATGCGGCGAATCTGCCGGTTGCCGGCTTCGTGCAGCGTGATTTCGAGCGTGCTCAGATCGCGCGAGCGATGCAGCACCTCGACGCGCTCCGCCCGCGCGCGCCCGTCCGACAAATACACGCCCTTGCGCAGCACCGCCGGCAAATCCTGCGGCACCTGCCCGCGCACCTCGGCCCGGTAGACCTTGATCACGCCATAACGCGGATGCGCGATCTGCTCGGCGAGTTCGCCGTCGTTGGTCAGCAGCAGCAGGCCGCTGGCTTCGGCGTCGAGCCTCCCGACCGGAAAGAGGCGGCCGGCCTCGGGCGGCAGAAAATCAACCGCACGCCGCCGGCCGGATGGATCGCGCGTCGTGCAGACCACTCCCTTGGGCTTGTGCAGCAGCCAATGCTCCGTCGGCCGGATCGCCACGAGATCGCCGTCCACCACCACGCGGTCGTGCTGCGGATCGACAAACGCGGGCAACTCGACCACCACCTGGCCGTTGATCAGCACGCGGCCGTCTGTGATCAGCTCCTCCGCCCGGCGGCGCGAGGCCACGCCGGCGTCGGACAGGAACTTCTGAATCCGCATCTTGCCGGAACGCTGCGCGTAGCTGGTCTTCATTCGGGGCGCTCCTGCTTTTTCTCGAAGGGTTCGTCCGGCACGACCGCTCGGGCCTCGGGTACCGGCTTCTCCGCCGGCGCGGACTGCGGCGATTGCACGTCGCCTTCGGTCTCAGGCCGCTCGGTGGGCGGCGGCGGGCCGAGCAGGTCAACCGTCGGCGTCTGCTCGACGACCAGGCGGGCGCACCTCGATTACCAGCGAATAGTGCAGGCCGAGACCCTTGACCGTGCCGTTGTCGTCGGCGATCGGCGGGGCTGCCAACGCGCGGATCAGCTCATCCACGCGCGAAGGCACCTTCAGCGTGTCGGACAGGCGATTGCTCTGGCGTGTGCGGCAGAACACGGTGAGATCGCTCGCCGCGTCCTTCGCGTTGACGGTCACCCAATCCTGCGGGTGGCTGTAGAACAGCGGCGGGTTGACGGGCATCTTGGCGCCGAAAACGGCGATGCGCGGCTCCTTCGTCCGCCGCACGTAAATCAACGGCTTTCCCGACGTGCTCACGATGTCGAGCAGCATGCTGGTCGCGCCGGGATCGAGCGGATGCGGGAATCGGAACGTCCGCACCGCCGGGTGCCGCAGCTCCAGGAGCGCCTCATAGGCGGCGATGCGCAACTCCTGATCGTCGCCATTGACCAGCGGCAGCAGCTGCGATCCGGCCTGAACCAGGCCGCTATTGCCGAGCTCACGCACGGCCAAGAGGCGCTGCGGATGCCCCGGCGCGGCCGCGGTCGCCGCCACCGTGGCAAACGCGCTCATGTCGCGAAGGCGCAAGCCGGCTCGGGCGGCGTAATAGGCGACGGATGGATCGCTGTTCGAATAGAGCGGCTGAATCTGCGGCAATACGGTCCGGGCCATTCCCTCCCAAATCAGGGAGATTTCCTCCAATCGCGCGCCGGCGCGCCCGGCCTCGCCGATCAGCTCCTGGAGTCGGCGCCCGACGAGCGCCGGGGCGTTGTCGATCAGCACGTGCGAGGCCAGCGCGGCGAATTGTTCAGGTTGGGGCAGATACGCCGGCGGCGTCCGCACCTGCACGAAACCCTGGCTCTGCGCGATGGCGATCTTCGGCGTCTGGCTGAATCGCTCATTGAGGCGATCCTGAATCCGCCGGGCCATTGTGTATGACGGCTCCTCCAGCACAAATCGGAAACCGCGATTCTCCGTCGCCCGACCGCCGCTGAGCACCCATCCCTTGCGTCGCCCCGTCTTTCGCTCTGTTTCGCTGAACGGATTGGTGAAGACCAGCCCGCGGGCTTTGGCGAGCGTGCGGCCGCCGATCAGGCCTGTGCCGGTAGCCGAAGCGTCCCATTGCTTCAATTCCGCCTGCAAGAGAACGCCGCCCTCGAGCGATTGCGCTTGCGTGCCGAGCGCTTCGACCTGAACGTCAAACGGCGTGCCTTCGGTCGCGCCCGCCGGCACGAATCCATAGACGCCGACGATCGCCGTATCCGGCGAATCGAGCAGCTTCTGCACCGACGGCCAGCGCCGGCCGCTGCTACGGGCCGAGGCGGCTTCGCGCGACAGGTAGTCAACGAGGTATTCGCGCACTACGGTGGGTGCGTCGCCGCCGCCGCGATCGCCCAACCCGATTACGACGCCGAAGCCGCGCACTCTCATGGGCTGCGAATCGGCGACGATGATCCTTTCGCCGATTGTCCCGGCGATGATCGGATCCTGCCGGGCCGCGGGCTTTGGTTCGGGCTCGGGCTCCCGCTTCTTCTTAAACCAGTCGAAGTTCATGTCGCCGCAGCCGATCGCGGCGATCAGGAGGAGCGTCGCCGCGCGCGCGGCGTTGCGGAATGTAAGGACTGGCCTCATCAACGGATCCCTCGCCCCCGAAGCCCTGGCGACACCGGGCGATGTCGCAAACGCTTGCGTACTATAGCGTTTCGATCGGGATTGGGGCCAGCGGGGTCGGGGCCGGTCGTAGCGGCCTGCGCCTCGCAGGTCGTGGGCTTGCGCGGATTCGATTCGCAGGTACGGCCCTGCGCTCTACGGCCGGCGCGACGCTGGCCGCTACATGCCTTGCGGAGCATCGGCGCTTTGGCTGCCGGCGCGGCGTTAGTGACGACTGCTTCCCACCGGCGCGGCGTTGGCGAACGCCAGCAGCGTGCGGCTGAGCGAGGGAGCATTCGGGTACGCCTGCGATGCCGCCTCGTAACGTGCGACAATCAGCGTCGGCGTCGCGCTCGGGGCTTGCTGTGTCGGCGTCAGGCTCGGCGGATTTTTCGGCGGAGCCGTGCCGCGCATCCAATAGCCGGCGCCAAAAGCAATGAGGATCACCGCCGCGTAACGGAATACGGAGTGCGCCATCCGCGCACGCGACAGCAAGATCGGCGCCGACTGCGGTCTTGCAGGCAGCGGCAAGCCCGCCGTAGCTCGATCCGCGTCCGCCGCGGAAACGTCGCCGGATTCGAGTACAGCGGCGGCCGTCTGAAGCTCGACAACGCGGGCGGCGCAGGTGGGGCAAGCCTGGACGTGCTGGCGGGCGGACGCGTGGTCCGCTGGCGACAGTTCCCCAGCCAGATATTCCGCAAGATTGTTTTCCAATTCCCGGCAGTTCATGGTGAACTCCTTGCCCGGATGCCATTGTCCAGGCGACGCCGCAGCGTCTCCAATGCGCGGAGGTAATGCGTCTTGGCGGTGCTTGCCGCCACGCCCAGCTCCGCCGCAATCTGCTCAAACGTCAGGTCATCATAGAACTTCGCGATAATCACGAGCCGCTGCTGCGGACTGAGTTCCAGCAGCGCTGCGCGGACCGCGGCGGCGGCTTCGGCATCCGGCGCATCTGCCGTCGCGGGCCGAACCGCCGCGCCGGCAAGTGCCTTGCGCCGAGCTGCCGCTGTCCGCCAGCGATCGATCACCAGCCGATCCGTCACGCAGCGGAGCCAACCGATCAGGGCGCCCTCGTTCTCGGCCGCCGGAGCCGACTCGATCAGCCGGGCGAATACGTCCTGCACGACGTCGAGCGCGAGGTCATGACGCCGGCAAAGCCCATGCGCCCAGCGATAGACGCGGGCGCGATGGGCCTCGAAGCAGGCCGCAATGTCCAGCCGAGCGGGCATCCGCGCCCCTATTGTCCGTCCTGCATCTCGGCGTCCTGGTGTTCAGTGTCGCGCCGGCGATCGACGCGGCTCGTCACCATCAGCACCTGATCGCGGTCATACATCAGCTTGCCGTCGAATGCCCATTCTGCGACGCCGTTGTCCAGGCTCGTCGCGTTGCTGGCGATGATCTCGCCGGGCATCTGCACGCGCACCGTCCAGCGCTCATCGCCGATGTCTTCGCTGACGATGCGGCGTTTTTCCTCGCGGTCCGCCGCGGCGAAGAACTGGTCGATCTCGCGGCTGGGCACGTCGAGGTTTCGCAGCATGCGGTGCACCGCCTCGCGGCCCGCGACCAGCACGCGCTGCCCGGTTTCATTGATCTCGGCGTCGCGGGATTCGCTGGCCGGTTCCGCCAGCAGATCCGCGACACGGCGGGGATCGAGCTTTTTGTACTCATCCAGCAGCGTCTGACGAACGAGCAGACCGAAGTGCTGCGGCCAGCGGTCTTTCATCGCCTCAACTCCGGCAAGCAGATACTCAACCTGCTTGGCCGCCTCGGTCTTGCGCAGCGCTTCGACGATCTTGCTGCGCTGCTCGACCGTCAACTCCGCCGGATCCTTGCCGCCGAAACCCTCGATCTCGGCGAAGAGTTCTGGGTTCTGCTCGCGCACGGCGTTGTAGCGGGCTTGCTCGCGCGCCTTGTAGGTCCGCTTGAAGTGGTAATACACGCCGTCGCGCCGCCGCTCGATCGTCACCGCGGTCGGAAAGTGCAGCGAGGCGTCATAACGCTCGTCGTTCTGCTCGACATAGGCGTCGGGCAGCTCCTGGCTATGCCCGAATTCGCGCGTCGTCTCAAGGATCTGCTGCTCCTTGTCGTTCGCGTCCTTTTCGCGCCGCATCTCGATCTGCCAGCCGCTTTCGCGCGAAGGCAACGCGTCGCCGGCGTCGAAGTCGCCTGGGTCGCCGCTGAGATTCACGTGCATGGCCACCGAGCCGTCCGGGGCGACGTGAATGGTCTCTTTTCGTTCGAGGCAACCGGCCAGGAACAGAGCCGAACCGGCCAGAACGCCCGCCGCCATGATCCATCGTGTTCGCATGACTGACACTCCCTTCTCGGTCGCCGCTGATGTCGGTCGCACCAACCTGAGAAACGGACGAGCCGGCGTCGTGGACGACGCTGATCCGCGAGGAATCTCTATTTTCCAGTCGCCGGCGAATCGGCGTGGCGAATCTGGAAAATCCGCCCGGCGACCGACCTGCCGATTTCCGGCACAGGTCGCTCGCACGAACGGCACTCAACCGCCAAGCCGCAACGATGAGCGATTTCCTCGAATGGGTCGGCGGTAGAGCGATTCTGATCCACGATCCAGGCTTGCCCGCCGGGCTTGAGGTGATTGCGAATGAACTGCGCGATCGGCATGAGATTGCGCGGCTCGTACAGGACCTCGGCGGCGACGATGCGATCAAGCTCAAGGTCGGGATAGAACTCGCGCCAATCCACGAACCGTGTTATCGGCGGCGGCAGCCCGTTTCGCCGCGCGTTTTCCGCGACGAAGGCCAGCGCATCGTCATCGTAGTCCGACGCGATCACGTCGTAGCCGCGGTCCAGAGCGACCAGCGAAACCAGGCCCAATCCGCAGCCGAGCTCCAACACGGTCGGTTTCGGACCTTCCGCCTGGCTGGGCGGCTCCCACCGGGCCACCTCGTCCGCCAGAATCAGGCACGCGTTCCAGAAATTCGCCCAATAGGGCATGTATTCATCTTTGTCGAAACGTGCCCGAACGGCGGGATCGTCGAGCAAATTCTCGAACTCGTCCGGTCCGAGAAGCTCGTACGGGCGCGCTGCAACCGTATGCCGCCATGTCTTGACGGGATAGCCGCGGAGAGATTCCAGGACCTGCCTCCTGTTCGCGTGCGGATCAATCCGGTGAACGCATCGTTACGTGAATCAGCGTAATCGACAAGCGCGGCGGAGTGCCGCAGGCCTCGCGGAAATTATCGGCACCGGCGCGGTCGGCGGACCGCCGGCGCGGATTCGGGTTGCCGCGAAGCGTGCGCGTTTTGAATGCTACATCCACCACCCATAAGGGCCTGGTTGATCGCAAGGAGCACACAACGTGAAAGCAAGCCCAACTCTTGCCATGCTGCGCGCCATGATGGACCGCGATGAGGCCGCAACGGCGACGGAATACGCCGTCATGCTCGCCCTGATCATCGTCGTGTCCATTGCGACAATCGGCGTATTCGGTCAGTCGGTCGCAACTTCGGTGTTTGGCAGCGTCAACGGGCTGTTCGGCTCCTGAAGACCGCTGGAGGGCCAAAGCTCATGTTCCTGGATGCCAACGTGCGTTGGGTGCTCGTAATCGCCGCCAGTGCACTGGTGGGCTGGTGGCTGGCGGTTCGGCCGGGCGCGACATTCCGCGGCGCCGCCGCGAGCATGTCCTGCTTGATCATGGTCATGGCGATCCTGATGTGCGTGCTGGCGATTCAGGGGCAGGAATCCGGGCGTTCGAGCCGCGCCGCCGCGCCCCAGCGCCTCACCGCCGCCGTTCCGCGCTGATGCTCCACTCCTCCCGTGTTGCGTTCCGGCGCGTGCGCGATAGATTCGCTTCATGGCCAGAGGAAAACCGCACGGGCTCGAGGTGTTCCCGAACCCCAAACCGAATCGCGACTACGTGATCACCCACGTCGCGCCGGAGTTCACCAGCCGCTGTCCGGTCACCGGCCAGCCGGATTTCGGCGCGGTCACGATCGAGTATGTCGCCGACAAGCTGTGCGTCGAGCTGAAAAGCCTCAAGTTCTATCTTCAGGCCTTCCGCGAGCAGGGAATCTTCTACGAAGCCGTGACGAACCGGATCCTCGACGAATTGATCGAGGCGTTGGCCCCGCGGCGGATGCGGGTCAGAACGGACTGGACACCGCGCGGCGGAATGCACTCTGTAATTGTCGCGGAATACACGAAGCCGGCCGCCCGGCGAGGACGCTGAAGCGGCGCGAGCTACTCTACCAACCCTTCGCGACGCATCAGATTCTGAAGCCGGCCGAAATGCGCGACCACCTCCTGGTAGCGCTCGAACAGGCTGCCTTTTTGCCGGGACGCGGTGTCGATGCCGAACTGCTTGAACATCGCCCGGCGATTTCCAGCGCTTAGCGGGGCGAAGCGAAAATCGATGTCGTCGCTGAGCCGGATGTTGATCGGGTGCTCATTGCGCGGCAGGTGAACGGACTCGGTCCCGGCTTCGCGCGAGCGCGCCCGGCGGGCGAGATCCGCGAACACCGCCGCCAGATACTCGCAGCCTTCAGCGTTCGCGAGCATCAACACTTCAGGGATCGCGTGCGGTCCCTTGCCGGTCGCATCGATCATGAAGCCCTGGCGGACGATGATCTCCGCCGATCCTGCCGGCGTGTGTCCTCCCGGAGCAGCGGTGCGCGGAGCGCCTGCTTTTTTCGCCGTGGACTTTGTCCGTGTCGATTTCGCGGGCTTGCGGATTGTCGAACGCGCCTTCTTCTGGCGCGGTTTGCGCGATTTGGCCATGACTGCGGCTCCTCTCCATTCGACTTTCATTCAAACCGGACCATCACGCTCCGCCGCCCAGCTTCGCCGCGGCCCACTCGCGCCCGGCGGCCAGTGCGTCAGCGAGCTTTGCGGCGTTCTTTCCGCCTGCCTGGGCCATCGACGCGGGCCCCCCGCCGCCGCCTTCGACAACCGGCGCGACAGCCTTCACCCAGTCGCCGGCCTTGAGCCCCTTCTTGACCAGATCTTCCGTCGCCGCTGCCAGAAGCGTGCAACGGTCCCCGCCGCGCAGCCCCAGCAGAATCGCCGCACTTCCGCACTTCTGCTTGATGGCGTCGGCGACGGTCTTGGCGGCATCGATCGCCAGGTCGCCCAGATCCGCAATGACGATCGTCGCTCCACCGACGCGGGCCGCATTCGCGATCAGCTCATCCACCTTTGCAAGCGCGTCGCCGGCGGACTGGCTGGCGATCTCCCTCTGCTGAGCCTTGATCTGCGCCTGCAACTCCGCGATCGCGTCGCGCAGCGCCAGCCGCTTGAGCAAAGGCAGGATCGATTCGGCGACGCTAGCCTGCAATGCCGCCAGACCGTTGACCAGTTCCTCGCCCTTCGCGCTGCGAAGCTGCCTGGCGGCCTCGATCAGCGCATCGCCAACTTCACTCGCCAGCTCCGCGCTGTCGCCGGAGACGCCGACCAGCCGGCGAACCCCCTTGGCGACGGATTCCTCAACCGTCAGGATGAATCGGCCGACTTCACTCGTCGTCCGAACGTGCGTACCGCCGCAGAATTCAATCGAGTATTGCCGCCAGGCGGAGTCGGCCGGCGCGGCGAGCAACTTGTCGACCGGAGCGCCGATCGACACGACGCGCACGACGTCCGGGTACTTTTCGCCGAACACCGCCCGCAGGCTGGTCACCTTAAGCGCGTCCGCCTGAGGCGCGGATTGCGTGTAGACGGTGAGATTCTGCCGAATCTGCTGCTCAACAAGCGATTCGATCTTGGCGACTTCGTCCGGCGCGAGCGGCTTGGGGTGTGAGAAGTCGAAGCGCGTCTTCTCGTGATCGACCAGCGAGCCCTTCTGTTGCACGTGATCGCCGAGCGTCTCGCGCAGCGCCCAGTTCAGAACGTGAGTCGCCGTGTGGTTCTGCTTGATCTTCTCGCGGCGCGCGTGCACGTGTTGCTCGAGCGTTTGCCCGATGCGAATGTGGCCTTGCACGAGCGTGCCGTTGAGCACGACCGTTTCGGCGAAACGCTGCGTGCCTTCCACGTCAAAACGCACGCCGCCGCCGCTGAGCTGGCCGCGGTCGCCGACCTGGCCGCCCTGTTCCGCGTAGAAGCAGGTCCGGTCGAAAACGATGGCCGCCGAGTCGCCGGGGTTGAGTACGTCGGAAGGCCGGAGAACCTCCGCGGTCGGTCCGCTCAGCCGGATGAGGCCCTTCACCTCGGCCTTCAGGACATCCGTGGCGTATTTTGGGCTGTCGTCCGTCGCGCCGTAGCAGGTGACCTGGTCTGCGGTCACCGCGCCGCCCCCGCCCTGGAAGCGGCCGCCGGCACGGGCTCGCTCGCGCGCTTCCTCCATCAGACGGTCGTATTCGCCGATGTCTACTCGCAGACCGCGCTCCTCGGCCATGATTTCCGTCAGGTCGATCGGAAAGCCGTAAGTATCGTGCAGCTTGAAGGCGTCGACGCCGCGGATCTCCCCGCGGTGCTCGCGGGCCGCGGCGGCCGCCTCGTCGAACAGCGCGATGCCGCGGCCCAACGTGCGCCCGAACGACTCCTCCTCTTCGCGGAGCACTGCCGAGACCCTGGCGGGATCGTCGCGCAGCCGCGGGAACGCCTCACCCAGAACATCGACGACGACCGGAACCAGCGTGTGCAGGAACGGAGTCTTCAAGTCGAGATGTTGCCAGCCGTAGCGCACCCCGCGGCGCAGAATCCGCCGCAACACATAGCCGCGACTGTCCTTGTCGGGCACGGCGCCGTCCGTGATCGCGAACGTGAGCGTGCGGAGATGGTCGGCAATCACGCGACAGGCAACGTCGCGCATTTCGGTTTCAGAGAAGCGTGCGTAGCGATTGTTACGGCCCGGCGAATCAGCCGGAACGACGACCTCTTTGCCGTAGGAATGTCCGCTCAATCGCTCCACCGCCTGGATGAGCGGAACGAAAACCTCCGTCGCGTAGTTGTTGTTGTGGCCCTGAAGCACGCCGCAAACCCGCTCAAAACCCATGCCTGTGTCGACGTGCTTCGCGGGCAGAGGCGAGAGACGGGATTCTGCACCCCGATTGAACTGAATAAAGACGAGATTCCAAATCTCCATGACGCGGTGGTCGCCGGTGTTCACGAGCTTTCCGCCGCTGCGGTCGGGCGTCAGGTCGATGTGAATCTCGCTGCACGGCCCGCAGGGACCGGTGTCGCCCATCTCCCAGAAATTGTCTTTCTTGTTTCCGGGGTGGACGCGTTCCGGCGACATCCCGCGGACGCGGCGCCACAGATCCCGCGCCTCGATGTCGGGGTCGAGGCCTTCGGCCGGGTCGCCGCCGAAGTAGGTCGCGTGCAGGCGCGACGGGTCGATGCCCCAGACCTGCGTGATCAGCTCCCAGGCCCAGTGGATCGCGTCCTCTTTGAAATAGTCGCCGAACGACCAGTTTCCGAGCATCTCGAAAAAAGTGTGGTGATAGGTGTCATGGCCGACGTCGTCGAGATCGTTGTGCTTGCCGCCCGCGCGGATGCACGGCTGGCTGTTGGCGGCGCGACGCATCCGCCCGAACGCGCTCGAGCGGTCCGCCGTACCCAGGAACAGCGGCTTGAACTGGTTCATTCCGGCGTTGGTGAACAGCAGCGTCGGGTCGTCATGCGGCACGACCGACGAGCCCGGCACAAATGTGTGCCCGTGCTTGGCGCAGAAGAACTCGATGAACTCGCGACGAACCTCGGCGGCGGACTTTGCCACAACTATGCCCTCGACCCGCATGGCGTTCCCGCCATGGGCGCTGGTAAGGTTTGACAGTGGAACGGGCGTCTCTGCCCGTTTTCGGCGGGCACGGAGGCCCGCACCACTCAAACCTTACCAGTGCCAGACGGTGACTCTATTCAGCAGGAACGATGACGCTCGTCGTCAGATCGCGGCCTTCCCAGACCTGCGACAGGAATGCTTCCAGCGCGATCGCGTAGCGATCGGTGTCGTGGTACACGCCCCGTGCGTGTCCAAGGCCGTCGAAGGTCACCAGGCGTTTCGGCTCGCGCGCCAGCGAATACAGAAGACCGACCATCGACGGCGGCGTGAGCTTGTCGTCCCCGTGTTCGAAAAAAAGCGTCGGCGCGGCGACGTTTCCGATCAGTTGCTCCGAGAGCAGTTCAACCGGCATAAACGCCCCGACCTGATCGGCCCAACTGCCCAGCAATGGCGCGAATCGGACCCCCTCCATCGAAAGCACGACCGGCGAATCCAGAACGATGCCGTTCACTACGTCCGGCCGCTCGACCGCAATCGATACGGACGGAATGGTGCCGAGGGAGACTCCCATCAGCGTGGCTTTTTCCCGACCGGTCCGTTGAAGCGACCAGTCCATGACCACGCCGAGGTCGGGGGCGAGCGCCGAAACGTCCGGCACGCCACTGCTGCCGCCGAATCCGCGATAGTCGTAAAGCACTACAGACCAACCATTTGCGATCAGAATGCGAATCGGATAGAGGTAGCACGGCATCGAGCCGACCGCCCCCATCGAGAAAACAACCAGCCCGCGATCGAGCCGCGACGGCAAATACCAGGTTCGTAACCTGTTGCCGTCTAATGTGGTTATGTACGCTTCTTCGTATTCCATACCCGCTTCACTGGGTTGATCCACCAGCGTCAGGTTCTCCACGTCGAAGCGTTTCTGAAGTTCCTCACATCCAACCTGCGGGTTGAAAACGACGAGATTCAGCAGACTGTTGACGCGCGCTGTGGTCAGCGGCTCGACGGGATCATTGCGAATACAACCAGTTACAATCACAGATGATGCGGAGCATGCCACGACGACGGCAAGGCGTTTTCCGATTGCTGTCAAGCTGAGAACCGCCATAGCAATACCCCCACTGTCGATGAACCCTATTCTATCGGTCCCCAAGCGAGAAATAAGATCGCCACGCCCGCGAATACCCCATTGCAATCGAAATCGAGGGAGCCCGCCCGCGTACCAAATGAAAGGCGAGCGTCGCAGGGCTCGAGAAAGTGAAACACGAACGGAGAACGCCATGACGCCAGTACCCAACGTTATCGTCAAGAAGGGCGGCTTTTTCACCGCGATCGCCAACGGCGTGTTCGGCTTGCTGACCGCCGCCGTCGTTTGCGCGTCGGGACTCGGCGTCTACTCGCTGCACGTTCTCGACAAGCGGTTCGGCGACATCCGCTCGGTGGGCGAATCCGTCGCGTTGGGCCTGCCGCACCTGCGAGAGTCGCTGCCGCCGGTGCTGTCGGACGCGATCAACGACCGGCGCGCCGCGGACTATCTGGACCATGTGAGCGTAAAGGTGAAGCTGGTTGACGCGCACCGCCGCGGCACGCAGCGCGCGGTGGTCGAAGTGACCAACAACGGCGACGAGACGATTTCGCTGCTGTCGCTGAACCTGCGGCTCGAGGACGAGGACAACGTTCCGATCCGCTCGTTCGTCACGTACGCGGCGACGCCCCTGGCGCTGCCGGACGACGAATGGCGCGGCCCGATTCTGCCCGGCGCAAGCCGCAAATTCGCGTGCCCTGTGTGGGCGGAAGACGGTGAGGCGGTGACGGCCGCGGCGGAGGTTTCCGACCTGCGTGTCGCAAAAGAGCCGCCCGCCGAGAAAGCAACCGCGGAGACCGCTGAGGTCGCAAAGAAAGACGATCGGTAGAACAAGGCGAGCAGGTCCGGCCCGTACTCGCGCCGTCGTGACGCGGACGAACAGCCAAGCGACACAGATATCCTCTCTGCGTTCTCCGCGTCCTCTGCGGTAATCGCATTTTCCGTTCGTGCGGCGGTTTACTTAGCCCGCTCGAGATACTCGTTGGTCCGCGTATCGATGCGGAGCACTTCGCCGATCTCGATGAACGGCGGCACTTTGACCCGCAGACCCGTTTCCAGCGTGGCGTCCTTGGTTTGGTTTGTCGCGGTGGCGCCCTTCACAACGGGCGGTGCGTCGGTGACTTTGAGTTCGACCGTGTTGGGCAGTTCCACGCCGACGATCTTGCCGTCGATGAACTGACAAGTGACCAACTCGTTGCCGCGCAGGTACAACTCGGCCCCCGCCATCACCTCAGCGGTGACGTGGATCTGGTCGAACGTCGTCTGGTCCATCAGCACAAAATCCTGGCCTTCGCGATACAGGTACTCGAAGGGCTTGGTCTCGACGAACGGCGTTTCGATCTTGTCGTCGGTGCTCATGCGGGTGTCGGTGCTGCGGCCGGTCTTGAGGTTTTTCAGCCGAACCTGCATGTAGGAGCGCCAATTCCCCTTGGACATGATCGAGATGTCTTCAACCGTCCACATGTCCTTTTCCCAGACGATG
>JACRLV010000324.1 GCA_016235145.1 Planctomycetota bacterium | reverse complement strand
TCGCGACTTTCTCCGCGTTCAGCAGGTTCCCCAGCGACGAGCCCAGCAGGTATTGGGCCGCGTCCGGCGTCGGCGGCATGCCGGGCGTCCGCCCGCGCGGCAGCTTCACGTCGCGCGCGAACTTTTCGACTTCCAGGAAAATGAAGACCTTGTCGTTCGGCCCCTCGCGGAAAAGCTGAACCTGCGAATGCTGATCGGTCGTGCCCAAGGCCCGCATCGGCGTCGGCCCGACGATCACGCTGCGCCCCTGGCGGTCGCGGCACTTGCCGAGGCTTTCCGCCCAAAGCTGTCGATACCAGTCCGCCAGATCGCGGAGCTGAAAGCTATAGGGCATCAGCACGTGCATGCGCTTGCCGCGCAGGTAGAAGGCGTGCAGCAGCAGGGCCAGCATCGCCGCGGGGTTCTGCTTGACGTTGCGATTCGCGACGCGCCGCCCCATCTCCGCCGCCCCCGCCGCCAGCTTGCGGATGTTGATCCCGCACATCGCGGCGGAAAGCAGGCCGACCGCCGACAGCACGGAGAATCGTCCGCCCACACCCGGCGGGACGGGCAGCCTTTCATAACCTTCGGCGATCGCCTGGCTGCGGAGCGTGCCGCCGTCGGGATCGGTCGTGACGAGCAGATGTTTCGCGACGTTCTTCGCCCCAATCTTGCGGGCCAGCAGGTCGCGCACGACCAGGAATTGCGACGCTGTCTCGGCGGTTTCGCCGGACTTGCTGATCACATTGAAAAGCGTCTTTCGCAGCGCCGGGCCGAGCACGTCGAGCAGGTCGGCGAACTGCACCGGATCGACGTTGTCAATCACGAACAGGCGCGGGCCGCGACGCTTCGCGGCGGGCAGCAGATTGTGCGACGGCGCATTGAGCGCCGTCTGGAGGGCGATGTTGCCCAATGCCGAGCCGCCGATGCCGAGAACGACCAGGTTCTCCACGCCGACTTTTCGCCGCTTCGCCACGGCCTCAACCTGGCGCAGCATGGCCGTGTCCGTCGGGAGATCGCGATAGCGATGCTTGCCGTCGCCGCGTTCCGCCTCGATTCGCTCGACCGCGGCGGCGACGGCGGGGACCGCGCGATCCAATTCGGGCATGGCCAAACCGTGGACCGCGCCCGCGGCGCTGTCCAGGGCGTTTCCGTATTCGAGGGCAATCATGCGTCCGGGCACGGGCTGGGTCCTTTGCGGAAAGGGCGTGACAGCCGGAACCGCGTCCGGCCGTCCGCCGGCGGGCATGATACGACCGATGCGAGCCGCGTGTCGCGGCGGGCGAGCGCGACAGTCCAATTCGTAGCGTCGGACCTCCGAGTCCGACGACGAATCCATCGGTCAGGCCCGCCGCCGGACTCGGAGGTCCGACGCTACGAATCACACACTGACGGTTGGATTGCGAGCTACGGCGTCTTCAGCAGCAGTTTTTCGGTCGCTTCGAGCAGCGCTTCCATGCGGAACGGCTTGTTGAGGTACGTATCGACGCCGAGCGATTCGGCGTATTGCTTGTGCCGTTTGCCCTGGTTGCCCGTGATCATGATGACGTGCGGCTTGGCCCCGCGCGGCTTGCCCTGGCGCAGCTTTTCCAGCACGAGGAACCCGCTTTTTTGCGGGAGCATGATGTCGAGGATGACGAGGTCGGGCGATTTCTGCTCGGCCAGCGTGACTGCGGTGTTTCCGTCGGTCGCCGTCTCCAGGGCCGCCCCGGAATCCGCCAGGCTGGTGGTGATGGCCGTCAGGATGTCGGGGTCGTCATCGACGATCAGGATCGTCTTGCCGGACAGTGCATCAGCCACGTCGGTCTCCTTAGGACTCTTCCCGTGGAAGTGTAGTATGCTACCGGCAGAGACTCAACTTTCGGCGTGAATTCGTTCCGGCGCCGTCGGGAAGAGTCCGGGAGATGCACATGCACGAGACGCGGCGAAACATCCTGGTCGGCGTGTTCGTTCTTTTCGGTTTGGGGGCCATGGCGGCTCTGGTCGTCCTTTTCGGCCAGGGCTATGGGTTCGGCCTGCGCTCCGCCGCCTACCTCATTGACGTCCGCTTTGACCACGCCGCGGGTGTCAAAGAGGGCACGCTGGTCAACATCGGCGGCATCGAGGTCGGCCGCGTGGATCACGTCGAATTCGTCGATGCCGAGCACTTCGAGCAGGGCGTGAACGTGACCGTGCGGATCGACGAAAAGTACAAGATTCCGCAGGGCAGCATCGCCCGCACCAGCGAACCCGGCCTGGGCATGGGTCGCCCGCCCATCACCATCGTGCCCGGCCCCGCCGGAAACCCTGCGCTCACCTCGGGCGCCGTCATCCCCGGCCGCATGAGTGCCATGACCGAATCGCTGATCCCGCAGGGCGTGATTTCCACGTTCGACCGCACCGCGACGCAACTCGGCGAAGCCGCCGCCGCCCTCAAGCCGGTGCTCGAAGACATGCACGAGCTGATGCAGGCGCGCAGCCCGGCGGGCGTCGATCAGCCCGGCGGTCCGCAGGGGAACCTGTCCAGCGCAATGGCCCGGCTCGATACGGCAATCAAGGGCATCAACGCCGTTCTGGCGGACGCCGAAACGCAGAACAAGCTTCGCGCAACGGTCGACAACCTGCACAAGATCAGCGAGGACGGAAAGGCCCTGGCCGGTGATTTGAAGACCGCGGCCGCCGACATAAAGGACGTTTCCAGCGGCGCGAAAGAGCTGGTAGGCAAGGTCGGCGGCGCCGTGGACCGAACGGATCAGCGGATCGACGAGCTGTCCCGCTCCCTACGAACCAGCATCGAGCAGGCGTCGGAGTTCCTGACCCAGCTCAACTCCATCGCATCCAAGGCCAACCGCGGCGAGGGGACGATCGGAAAACTCGTGACCGACGATCGGCTTTACGAGGCGATGACGGTCTCGTTCCGGCGGCTCGGCGAGACGGTCGAGGAATTCAAGCTGCTGATCAAGGATTGGCAACAGGGGAAAATCAAGATCGGGTTGTAGCCGTCGATACTGAGGCGCCTACGGCGCGCAAACATACGGCCGTTTGTCGGCCAAAAGCCTGAAAAACGCGCAGGGGCGACTACGAAACACACAACGGCCGGCCCGTTTGAGCCGGTTGCGTCGGCTGGCGGTCGAACCTTACTTAGCGGCTCGCCACTTCGATTGCGTCGGCGTCGGTGATTACGACGATCATGGTCGAATCTCCTTTTGGCTCAGGTGAGCTCTTCGATGAACATCGCAAAGAAGTAGCCGAGCAAATCGATGATTGTGGTTAGATCCACGATGGGGCCTCCCGGCCGCGGAAACTGATGGGGGCTTGCGCTGGCTGCGTCAATCTGACGCACGTTGACCGGAGATGGGGCGAGGAGCCCACAATGGGCCGATAGCGCAGAAAGGAACCCCGTTCCCGACGAACCATATGTTTTCCCAATACCCTCGCTCGAGTGGCGGATAATACCAGCCGCCCTTCCGCCGTCAATGCGATTTTTATCTCACCTTTCGAAAAACTCTGTTGGAGTCCGTCCAGCCTCGCGGCTATTCTGGTGTTTGGTCCACACATGCTCGGCGTAAATTGCCCATTTTGTGATCGCGCGGCAAATGGGGGGGAATCCGACGCCGGATTCTCCGTCTGTCCCTGGTGCCATTGGGTATTTCCCACCGGACGAGTTGATTCGATTCCGGCAGAGGAACCGCTCGATTTCGAAGCCGCGCTCAGCGTCGGGATGATACTCCGCGACCGGTACCGGCTCGACGCGTTGCTCGGCGCCGGCGCGCAGGGCGTGACCTACCTTGCCGAGCATCTGTTCGTCAACTATCCGTGCGTGGTGAAAATCCTGCACCACCCGGTGCGGGACGCACGCGACGCATCCGTTCGCCGTTTGCGCGCGGAAGCGTCCGCGGGCTTTCGCGTTAACGATCCGCACGTCGTGCGTGTGCTCGATGGCGACGTGTTCCGCGACACGTGGTTCTTCGTGATGGAGTACGTCGACGGTCTCAGCTTCGCACCGATCGCATCGCGCCGCGCGTTGCCTTGGAAGCAAGTCGCGAAAATCGCTTCCGAGGCAGCCGCCGGACTGGTCGCCATTCAACGCGCCGGCCTTCGACACGGGGACGTCAAACCGGGAAATCTGCTGCTCGGGCGCGATGGCCGATGCCGGCTCGCGGACCTGGGAGTCGCCGCCGCGCTGGGAGCGGTCACAGCGGGCAGCCCAACGGAACCCCTGGTGTATTCCGGAACGGTCGCGTACGCGGCTCCCGAGCTATTTCGCGGCGGCGGCGCGGTTGACGATCGCGCCGACCTCTACTCGCTCGGGATGACGCTGTTCGAGCTCGCCGCCGGTCGGCTGCCGTTCTCCGGGGACTCGCCGCTGCGGATGATGGTCGATTCGCAGTGCCGCACGCCGGCCTGGCCTTCGGACGCACCGACGGATGTTCCGGAATGGCTGGTCCGGCTGATTCTCCGCTTGCTGGCGCCAGAGCCGGCAGAGCGATTTACGTCCGCGCGCGAGTTGGCGGCCCAGTTGTCACAGGAGCCGGCCCGTCGGCCGGTGACCCCGGAGGCGCCGACGGAACACGTGACGCCGCTCGGCGTCGCGGTACCGGTTTTCCGCAATGCCGCGGGCGCAGACGCCGACGACTGGCTCGGCCAGGCGCTGGCGGACCACCTGGCCCGCTGCCTTTGGCAACATTCGGGGTTGTTCGTGGTGGATCGCGACGAATTGGCCCGCGTCCAACTTCGCGTCAGCGGGCAACAGAGCGACCCCACTCGCGCACCGCTGGCGGCGGCTCGCTTGCTTGGCGCTGCGACGATCTTCGACGGCGAATTCGAGCGCGTCGGGACGCAGATTCGAGTGTCGATCCGCTCTCACGGACACGACGGCGCCAGCCGCATCGGTCAAGTGCGGGTTGAGGGATCGCTGGCGGCCCTCGTCGAGCTTCAGGGGCGGCTGTATACGGCGGTTGCAGCGATGATGGGCCTCGCGGCCGCCGATCCGACCGCCGCCCCGGTGCTCGCCGCGCCGCCCAGTGCGTCCGCCCAGGAAAACCTCATCCTCGCGAAACGGGCGTATCTGCGCGGCGACTATTCGGAAGCCATGCGGATCGCACAGCGGGCGCTCGAAACCGATCCCGAGCACGCCGAAGCGGTCGGCTTCCTGGGCGTCTGCCAGGCCAAAATCGGCCGCTACGAAGAGGCAATCGCCAGCCACCGCCACCAGGAGCAGATCGCGCAAAGGTTGAACGACCCGCGGCTCGTCGTGGAAGCGCGCGCGAATATGGGCGCAATGTACTACTTCCGGGGGGACTACGAGGCCGCTTATGATGTCTACGCGGCGGCGATCACGATCGCCGAGCGACATCGAATGTCGGTCGAGACGGCGAAGATCTCGAACAATCTCGGCTATGTGCTCTTTCAACTCGCGCGCGCGCCGGAAGCGGAGGCCGCATATCTGCGCGCGATCAAGATGCACCGCACGCAAGGCGCGCTGGTCTCCTTGATCGGACCGTACAACGGCATGGGCAACGTGCTGCGTGAGAGCGGACGAATCGAAGAGGCGATCACGTACCACCGCCGGGCGTTGGCGCTGGCCGAGGAGAGCGAAGACCGGGTGAACGTGGGAATCTGCTACGTGTACCTCGGCCGCTGTGCGGCGCAGCTCGGCCGCTACCGTGAGGCGAAGCAGGATCTGGCGTCGGCGTTGAACATTCTCGACGAAACGCAGTTTTGGAACGGTCTGGCGCGGGCGTACGAGAGCATGACCGAGCTGAATTTGCGTCTGGGAGACTGGACCGAGGCCGCTCGGTGTGCCGATAAAAGAATCGACTTGGCGCGCCAACACGCCAACCAGCGGATGCAGGCGGCCGCCTGGCGGCAAAAGGCGGAAGCACTGGAACGCAGCGGGTTGACCGCGCAGAGCGCCGAGTGCATCGCATTTGCGGAGCAACTGGAAGCGCAAGCGGGCGCGCGGGCGTGAGAGCTTCGGTGAGACGCCGCGCAAGTTTTGCGCGGCCAGCGCCGTGATAGTCGCCTTCGGCGAAAAGGCGAGATCGAGGTTCACATGATGGGGCTTGCGATAGGGCTGGCAATCGCCGCGATCGCGCTCTCGATCTGGTGCGCGCGGTTGCATCGCCGTGCGCGCGATGCTGAACGCAAGGCCGAGCGCGCTTCCGGAGAGGCTCAGTCGGCGGCGCAGTCACAGGCGCTGGTTGATGAAGCGCATCTCTCGCTCGTCCGAATCGAGCCCGACGGGAAGTCGGTGGATGGTTCGAATCCCGCCGGCGTTCGCGTCATTTGCGGCGCTGACGGCGAGTTGCGCGCGGAGGTGCGGGAATCGATGGCGGCAGCGCTGCGCGACGGCGCCCCGCAATCGCTCTCGATCGCCGGCGGCGGGCAGCGCTGCCGGGTCACGCTGATGCCTCGCGCAACCACGCCCGGAAGTGTGGTTGCGATCGTGCAGCCCGACGCCGGGCGCGACGGGGAACAGGAGCGCGTCTCTCGACTTGCAGCCCGCAACGAAGCGATTCTGCGGTCTTCGATGGACGGGTTCTTCGTCGTCGGTGAAGACTATCGTTTCATCGAGGTGAACCAGGCGTTCGCGCGCATGACCGGCTATTCACCCGCGGAACTGCTGGAGATGACGATTCTCGACTTGGAGGTCGACGAGCCGGAGCGATCCAAGCACGGCAAGGAATACGCCCGCACCGGCTTGCACCAGTTCCCCACCGCCCATCGCCATCGCGACGGGCACACGATCTTTTTAGAGCTCAGCGTCAACGTCGTTCGCGACGGCGACCGCAAGCTGATCGTCGGATTCGCCCGCGACGTGACGGAACGCCGGCACTCCGACCAGGCCCTCATCCGCCTGACACGGCAGAAAAAGCTGATTCTCAATTCCGCCGCCGAAGGAATCGTCGGCTTCGACGCCAACGGCGAGGTTTCGTTTGTGAACGCGGCGGCCGGTCGCATGCTCGGGCGGCTGCCGGGCGAGATGATCGGCCGGTCGGCTCAGACTTTCTTATCCGGCCAGGACGGAATCGACGCGCTGGCGCGCGGCGAGATCGCCGAATCGCGCGAGGGCGTGTTCATGCGCGCCGACGGGGCCGAGTTGCCCGTCGAGTTCGGCAGCACTCCGATGCACGAAGGCGGAAAATTCGTCGGCGCCGTGCTGGTCTTCAGCGACATCTCGGCGCGGCGGAGAGTTGAGCAGGAGAGGCGAAAACTCGAAGCCCAGGTCAGCCAATCGCAACGGCTGGAGAGCCTCGGGCTGCTGGCCGGGGGAATTGCGCACGATTTCAACAACATCCTCGTCGGCGTGCTGGGCAACGCCTGCCTGGCGCAGGAAGAGGTGGGCGAGGATTCGCCGGTCCGGCCGCGCCTTCAGCGCATCGTCAACGCCGGGCAGCGCGCATCGCGCCTCGTCCACCAGATTCTCGCCTACGCGGGCCAGGCCCGGCCCGATCTGCAATCGGTGGCGCTGAACGATCAGGTCCGCGAGGTGCTCGAGTTCATGCGGCCGTCCCTTCCCGAGCGCGTCAGTCTCAAGACTTGCTTCGAACCGGAGCTTCCGCCGGTGCATGCGGACGAGGGCCAGCTGGAACAGGTTCTGACGAACCTGTTGCTGAACGCTGTCGAGGCGGTTGGCGATAAGGCGGGAAGGGTGACGGTTTCGACGCATTCTGTGACGCTGACGCGCGAGGCCGCGGTTCGCGATTTTGCCGGCCAGGAAATCGAACCCGGCCCCTTCGTCGGCCTCGAGGTGACGGACAGCGGCTGCGGCATGACGCCGGAAGTGCTCGCGCGGATCTTCGATCCGTTCTTCAGCGGCAAGAAACGCGGGCGCGGGCTGGGCCTGGCCGTGATCCGGGGAATCGTGCGCAGCCACGGCGGGGGAATCCAGGTCGCCAGTGCTCCGAACAAGGGCACGCGGTTCGAAATTCTCTTGCCGCAGTGCCAAGCGCGCGATGTGCAGGAGACGCTCGACCGGACGCCGGCGCCTGCGTCGTCCGCCGGCCGCAGAACGATTCTGGTGATCGACGACGAGAGCGACGTGTGCGAGGTTGTGTCCGCCGTGCTCGAGCCGCGCGGCACGGTCGTGCTGACGACGCAGAGCGGACGCGAAGGCATCGAGCTGTTTCGAGCGCATTCCCAGGAAATCGACGTCGTCCTGCTGGACGTCACCATGCCGGAAATGAGCGGAATCGAGGTTCTGGTGGAACTGCGGAAGATCCGGCCGGACGTGCGCGTCGTCCTCTCCAGCGGATACGTTCAGGCGGACCTGGCGTCCGACGAGATCGCCCGAACGGCGACCGGTTTCCTGCACAAGCCGTACACGATCGACGGCTTGCTCGG
>JACRLV010000344.1 GCA_016235145.1 Planctomycetota bacterium | reverse complement strand
GAGCATGCTGGCCTGAATTGCTCAACGAACACTCCCGGAAGCCGGCCCCGTCGGCCGCCACGCAATCGGCGACCGCGGTTTTTTAGCGAGTTTCGTCGCCACTGTCACGGCCGCCGCGAGGACGTAGGAAGGCACGTAGGCACGGAGACACGCAGGCACGGAGGCACGCAGGCGCGTAGGCACGGAGGCACGAAGGGGAGCATGGGCCTGCGGCCCGTTATTCCAAGCGCCAGCGCGCGGGGCAAGTCAGCAGCCGAGGGCGGCTGCGGTCCATCCGCTCCCCCTCTCCCGGCGTACCGGGAGAGGGAAGTCCGCTTGCGGTACCATCCGGCGATGCCGCGGACGCTTTATTTGATCGACGGACATGCGCAGGTCTATCGGGCGTACTTCGCCCCGTTCGGCAATCTGTCTTCGCCGACGGGCGAGCCCACCCGGGCCGTGCATGTGTTCAGCCAGATGATTCTCAACCTGCTGCGCGACCGGCGGCCGGACTATCTGGCGGTTGTGTTCGACGTCTCCGACGAAACGGTCTTTCGCAAGGACATCTACCCGGAATACAAGGCGCATCGCGACCCGCCGCCGGAGGACCTCCCGCGGCAGGCACGGCGGATCGAGCAGATTCTGCGGGCGGCCGGAATCCCGATTCTGAGCCTGAATCGCTTTGAGGCGGACGACGTTCTGGCGACGCTCGCACAACGACTCGCCGGTCCGGATCTCGATGTCTATTTCGTCAGCAAGGACAAGGATCTCGAGCAACTGCTCAACGAGCACGTCAATCTCTACGATCCCGGGAAAGACCAGGTGATTTCGCCGGCGACGCTGCTGGAGCTGAAAGGCTGGACGCCGCAGCAGGCGGTCGAGGCGCAGTGCCTCATGGGCGATCCGGTCGACAACGTTCCCGGCGTGCGCGGCATCGGCGAAAAGACCGCCGCGAAGCTCATCCAGAAATACGGCTCGGCGAATGCGGTGATCCAGAATGCGCACGAACTGACGCCCAAGCAACGCGACAACGTGCTGGCATTCGCTCCGCAGCTTGAAATCACGCGGCAACTCGTGACGCTGCGGCGCGACGTGCCGATTGAGTTCGATCTCGCGACGGCGGCGGTCGGACGATTCTCATGGGAAAACGTGCTGCCGATTCTTCAGGAACTCGGCTTTCGAAAGCTGCCGGAGCAACTGCCGATCGCGCGCTCCACTGAGAGCGAAGAAGCGGCGCGACCGCCCGCCACGTCGCTTTTTGCCCAGCAGGACGAGAACGCGGCCGTCGCGCCGCCGGCCGAGGACGGCGAGAGCGAGCCGGCGGCGGACGCTTCGCTGGCGTTTATGAATCGCCCAACCGCGTCGGGCCTGCGCGCGACCGTGTCGGCCGACCGCCTGGCGACGCTCTCGCAGCCCGACGGCGGCGACTATCAGCTCGTCAACACGCCGGAGGCGTTCGAGCGGCTGATGGAGGATCTGGCTCGGCAGTCGGCGTTTGCCGTCGATACGGAAACTACGGGTGTGAATCCGGTGGACGCCGATCTGGTCGGCGTCTCGCTCGCCTGGGAGGTCGGCAAGGGTTGGTACGCTCCGCTGATGTCCTGCTACGGCGAGTCGCTGCCGGCGGAATTGGTGCGGCGGCGGTTGGGGCCGATCCTGGCGAATCCGGCGACGCTCAAGGTCGGGCACAATCTCAAGTACGACCTGATCATCCTGCGCCAGGCCGGGATGCCGGTCGCGGGGCCGCTGTTCGACACGATGATCGCGGCGTTCGTGCTCGATCCGATGCAGACGTCCTACAAGATGGACACGCTGGTCGCGAAGCTGCTGTCCCACGCGATGATCCCGATCACCGACCTGATCGGAAAGGGGCGCGACCAACTTCGAATGGATCAGGTTCCACTGCCACAGGTCGCCGAGTATGCCGCCGAGGATGCGGACTACACGTGGCGGATGAAGAAGCTGTTCGAGCCATCGCTGCGCGGGTCCGATCTCGCGCCGCTGTTTTACGAAACGGAAATGCCCCTGGTCGGCGTCCTGACCGAAATGGAGTTCAACGGAATCAGCCTTGATGCGCCTTTCCTGGAGAAAATGGGAAGGCAGATGGCGTCCCGGGCTGGCGAGATTGTCGATGCGGTTTGCCGCATCGCGGGTCGGCAATTCAATCTCGATTCGCCGAAACAGCTTGGCGAGGTGCTGTTCGACAAGCTCGGATTGCGCGTCGTGAAGAAGACGCGCACGGCGCGCTCCACGGACGCCGAAACGCTCGATGTGCTGGCGCGCGAAACCGGGCACCCGATCCTCGCGCTGCTGCTGGAATACCGCGAGCTACAGAAGCTGCGCGGAACGTACGTCGATGCGCTGCCCCTGGCTCGCAGCCGCCGGACGCAGCGCATTCACACGAGCTTTCATCAGACCGGTGCGGTTACGGGGCGGCTGTCCAGCAGCGAGCCGAATCTACAGAACATCCCGGTTCGCACGGCCCAAGGCCGCGAAATCCGACGCGCCTTCGTGCCGCGCACCAGCGACGAAGTGCTGGTCGTCGCCGACTATTCGCAGGTGGAGCTGCGCGTGTTGGCGCACTTCAGCGGCGACGAGGAGCTGATCCGGGCGTTCGAGCAGGATCGCGACATTCACGCGTTCGTTGCGGCGCAAATCAACAATGTGCCGCTGGATCAGGTCACCAAGGAGATGCGCGGCCGAGCCAAGGCGGTGAATTTCGGATTGATCTATGGGCAGACGGCGTTCGGTCTGGCGCAGGCGACGGGAATGAGCCGCAACGAGGCCCAGGCGTTCATCGACGCCTACTTCCAGCGCTATCCGCGCATCCGTGGCTTCATTCGCGAGTGCGTCGAGACGGCCAAGCGGGACGGGTGCGTACGGACGATACTGGGCCGGCGGCGCCCCATTCCCGACATCG
>JACRLV010000343.1 GCA_016235145.1 Planctomycetota bacterium | reverse complement strand
TGTAGAACGGAATGATCTTCTCGCCGCGCTGCCCGATGCGATCGTACACCTGCAAGTCCTGCCCGGGATATTGCACGTATTCGGCGCCCGGCCCGCGCAGCATCATGCCCGCCGCATTGTGGTACGACTGGGCGGCGGCGATGTTGGGGTGGGCGAAGACGAAACCCGCGACGGCCCGCGACTCGGGCAGGCTGAGCGGAAAATCGCCCGCGCCGCCCTGGATGTATTCCGGTTGCCAGTCGGCCGGCCAGTTCCGGTTCGGGTCGTATGAACCCGGGCCGTCTTCGTTCACCTGCCCATCGCCGTCATCGTCGATGCCTTCGGAAAAGACGCGCGTATAGCGTTTGAATTCGCCCTTGGCGTCGGGATCGACGGGAACAAGGATGCGCGGGTCGTCCGGCGATTCGCGGAATCGGCCGTTCGGGTCTTCCTTGCGCATCTGAAGAAGCTGCCCGTCGCCGTCGATGTCGTTGGGCGGATCCTCGTCGAACAAGCCGTCGCCGTCGTCGTCGACGGGCTTCAGGCCGGTGCGCGAGGAGCTGTTCGTGTTCGGTTTGTCGAACCAATACGCGCGCCCGTCGGGATTGACCATCGGGACGAAATAGAACGCGCAGCGGTCCATCAATTCGGTCAACTGCGGCACCTTGCCGTAGCTCTTTGTCAGGTACCAGATGCTGTAGAGCACCGTCTCGGCGGCCTGGACCTCGTTGCCGTGAACGTTGCCGTCGATCCACATCGCCGGTTTGTCGACGTCCTTGCCGGTGCGGGCGACATTGAGCGTGATCACCCACATCTCGCGGCCCTGCACGCTCTTGCCCATCGACTGGAGCGTCAGCAGATCGGGATACGCCGTCACGAGATCGCGGCAGATTTGCGTCACCTCTTCATAGTTGTAGAACCGATTCCAGGTGACCGAGACCTTGCTCGGGTATTGGTAGCCGTCCTGCGCGATTGCAGGTCTGGAGAAGAGCGCCGCGCACGGCAGAACAATTCCTGCCAGCGTTTTCGGGCTCAGGCGCGCGAAGTACCAGCCGCTCCGGAGTTGGTTGCGGTTCATGTCAGTTTCCCTCCTGTCCCGGCGCCGTCGGCTGAAGCGTGATTTCCGTCTTGATCTCGCCGAATACGCGATTGAACGCGCGAAACGCAACCTTCTCGCCGGCCGCGCCGCGGATGATCCAGCGGCGCTCCGCGCGCTCGCCGCCGCCCGCGAGATACGGAATGCGCTCCTGGATCAGCCCGCCGACGATGCGCTCCGCCGGCAGCAGCGGCTTAAGCGTGAACGCCGGATTCCCAACCTGTCGCGAGATCGCCAAGTGTGTGGGGATCAGCGAATCATTCGTCATCCGCACGTCGATCTGCCACAAGTCGGCGGCGAGTTGGCTGGAAGCAGGCCGGCGACGTAGTGCAGGAACGCAATCTGCTTCTCGGCAATCGCGGGAATGTCGGCGGGCGGAGGCGCGAGCGTCGCGTAAGGCCGCAGGCCGCCGACTTCCGCCGGGCCGAGCGTCGGATGCGTCACAGACGTCCAAGCCACGAAGAGCGGCGTCTCCGGCGTGGTTTCGCCATAGCGCAGCCATTTCTTCAGCGTCTCGGACGATTCCACACCCGCTGCCAGTCCGTCGGTTTCCGGGCTCGGTGCGATGGGGCCGGCCGACATTCCCGGCGGCGGACCGCCGAAGAAACCGCCGCGCCCTCCGCCGCCGAAACGCATGCCACGTCGCGGCCGCTGACCGGGCCCGCCCATCGGCGGTCCGCCCTCGGGCGGCGTAGGCGGACGGCCCGGCTCCGGTGCGGCGGCCGGCCCGGATGCCGGTCCGCTGGCGGGCTGCGAGGCGGCGGGCAGCGAATCGAGCGGCCCCCAGGGGTTGATCGCGAACGTGGGAATTCCCTGTTGGCTGTAGAGCCACGCGTACAGCGCTCCCTCGACGTGCCCCGCCGGCGGCGTCTTTACGCCGGTGATCTCCTTGAACTTCTCGCTGATCGTCTCGTAGAGCTTCACGTCGTCCGGATGGAGTTCCTTGAAGTCCTGCCCGGTCGGCCCCTTGGCGTTGCCCTTTTGCACGTTTGCGACGTTGTCGTTTCGGCCAAAGACCAGCGCGGCGGTGATGTTGCGGTGTGCGAGCACGAATTCAGCCAGTCCGCGCGTCTCGGGTTCGGAAAGTTGGTGCGGTCCGTTGCCCGGCGCGCCGGATTCGTAGAGGTGCGGCCAGTTGCGGTCGTCGTCGACGCCGCCGGTCCCGTCTTCGTTGAGCTCGCCGTCGCCGTCGTCGTCGATACCCTCGACGTACAGGCGATATTCGCCCTTTTCGCCCTTCAGGCGATCCGCCTTCTTGAGAAGGCGCGGCTCGTCCTTGTCGATCGTCCATTCGCCGGCGGCGTCTTTCACGCGCATCACGGTGATCACGCCGTCGCCATTGAGATCGTTCGGTCCGTCTTCATTCATGGCGAGGTCGCGATCGTCGTCGAGGGGACGGGCGTTCAGGCGGCTGCCTCGCTTGAGCGGTTCGAAAAACGTTTCGATGCCGTCGGGATTTGCGCGAGGCACAACGTAGACGGCGTGCGATTTCAACAAGGCGCCCTCGGGGCCGTCGGGCTGCGTGCGAGCCGAATCGGCGAGCCGCTGGGCGACCGCAAGCGCAACCTCGCTCGACCCGGGTGCGTCGGCGTCGATTCCACCGGCGATCAGAATCGCCGGGCGCTGCTCCGGTGGGGTTCCGCCTGGCGCGGCCAGCCGCAAGCACCAGACGTTCCGTTCTGAAACGGTCGTCGCGATGTTCTCCAGCGTCACCATGCCGCTGCTTCCGTCAGCCAACTCTCGCACGGTGCGCGTCAGTGCGGCGTAGTCGTGATACGAAGCAGGCGAAGCGGCCGGAGCCGACTGCGCCCAAGTTGGGCGGATGAAGAACGCGGAGGCCGCCAGGGCGACCGCGGCGAAACGTGGTAGGAGCATGCTTCCCTCGAGTGCATGGTCATGCAAACGGAACAGAAGCACGAAATGGTATGGTGCCGCTGCTGCTTTGGCGACCCGATTCCGCGGAAAATACGGTTGCCGCCAAACTACTCAAGGCGGATTCGGACTCGAAGGCAGGCGACACCTATTCCGAAAGCAGATCGGCGAGTTCCAGCAGCAGGGTGTTCCAGTTGCGGCACGTGTCCGGCATTTCGTAGCGCAGAATGTCGCCGAGCAAAACGAAGTCGCGAGAATCGAACGCAGCCCGCACGTCGCGCAATTGGGCGCTGAGGCGGGTGAAATGTTCGTTCACCGTCCCGCCTGCCGCCGTGAGCGGGCCGAGGTCGCGATTCAGAATCAGCCCGGCGTTCTTGACCGTGTCCCGGCAGACCTGCCAGACATTCAACAACTGACCATACGCGCGGATCGCTTGCGCGACCTGCCCGGCCTGGAGTTCCGATGCGACTTCCTCGTGAGCGCCGGCGGCCAGCTCAACCTGTCCAGCGGCCTCCCTGAGCGCGGCAACGACGATTTCCTGGGGATCCGCAGAAGCGAGGTCGATTTGCGCCGCGCCCCCGACCGGCTGCGTCAGCCGCTCGCTGAGGATCGGGTCGAGCAGCGTTTCGCCGTCGATGCTGACCTGCACAACGAGCCGATTCGGCAGATGATCGCGGCGAACCGCATCGACCAGCGCCTGGAGCAACTGAGTCGACTCGAAGTTTCCGCTGAGCCGCCGGCCGTCGAGCGTCACAATCATGGTGCGCACTCCCGGCCCTTCTATCGGCAGTTTTCGGCGAAATCCGCCAGTAACACTCTGGGCGAGTCGAGAAGCACCTCCCTTGCAACCAGCGGAAGGCACACAATCACCTCACAGAGAATCTTGCAGCGGTTCAGTGCCTTGGTAATATTCCGAACCATGGCTCGCCGCCTTCCATACTGGCTCGCTGAGTGGACGGAGCGTCACCGAAGCCGGTTGTCGTTCTGGCTGCACGTCATCGGGATCCCGCTGGCGGTGGGCGGGATGTTTCTCGGACTGTGGCAGCTCTACCACGATATGTGGGATGTATGGTGGCGGCCGATAGCACTGATTGTGGGAGGTTACGCCCTCCAGTGGTACGGCCATCGCCACGAAGGCAACGACATGGGCGAGGTGATCCTCGTGAAACGCCTCCTTGGGCGCCCCTACGTTGCGGTTTCCCCGCGATATCAGAGTCCGGTCAGCGACTCGGCGTGCCGGGCATCGTGATCCGCCGACGGCGCCGATTTCCGGCGGCGCAAGGCGACTGGCCAGGGCCGCGCCCCAGACTGAGCGTCTGCTTCCGGCCCGTGCGGCGCCGATCCGACCTCCCGACGCGCAATGGCCGCCCGAGATAGAATCGGCATCGCAGAACGAAAGCGGCCGAGCGCCCCGCGCGATTTCGGGCGGATGAAATGAGCTGGCACGAGCGAGATTACAACTGGCGAGAGCGGAACGCATCCGGCGCGGTCGACTGGCGCGCTTTCCTCCCGCCGCCGATGACGCTCAAGCTCCTCCTCGCACATCTTGCCGGTTTCATCGTTGCATCGTTCGCCGTCGGCGGAACGCGATACAGCAACGGCGGTCCGCTCGCGCTGCGAGCGGAGTTTCATACCTGGGCCGTGCTCACGCACCCGATCGCCACGCAGTCCGGCGGTGTGTTCTGGATCATGATGGCGGTGATCTGGATGTTGGCGGCGCCGATCGAGGCGCGATTGGGCGCCCGAACGATGCTGGGGCGATATGGCGTCGCATCGCTCTTTTCGGGGCTTGCCTACATCGCAATCGCGGCGATCTCGCCGTCGCTGGCGGCGATGCCGCTCGACTTCCCGCTCGGCGCGATCGTCGCATGGTCGCTGATCTACTGGCGACGTCTGGCACACGAGCAGGCGATGTTCCTCAAGTGGCCATTCTCGATCTCGAGCGCCGCGCTCTGGCTGCTGGGGCTGGCTTGTCTGGCTGCATTGATGGTGTTCCGAACCGGCGCCGCAGCTTGGATGGCCGCCGGGCTGACGGGCGGCATTCTCTCGCTGGTGCTGGAATTCCGCGCGGAGGCGGTCGACTCGGAGGATCCCGACCTCGCGACAGTGAAACGGCCGCGCGTCAAGCGGAAACTGCGCGCCCAGCCGCCGAAGAAGGCCGATCCCGTCCAACACGCGGAGGACGCTGAACTGGATGCGATTCTTACGAAAATCAGCCGCGAAGGTCTGAATTCGCTGACACCCGCCGAGTGGAAGGAGTTGGAGCGTGCGCGGCAAGCCCGCCGGGGCAGCTCTCGCCACACGTAGTCCGCGGCCGGCCCCACGCTCGGACATTGCCAGTGTCGAGCGGCGACATCGACCCGATCGGACAAGACGCCGGATTTTTCCTGAATTACGAAGCGGAGCCGTTCGGGGTGATGCGCCGGAGCGGGTATACTCTCCCGGCCGGATTCCGGACTTGAGGGTTGCGCCCCCGCGGAAGCTCTCGGCAGACACGGCCGGATGGCAACAGGATTGAAATCGCCCCAGGCGCCACGAATTCTCGTCGTATCCGAACCGCACGCCGACATCGCGGACTGCGTCGAGTCGCTGAGTCGACACACGGAGTTGCGCATTGTCGCCGGCCCAGAGCAGGCGGATGCGGCTTTGCGCGATGGCCGCTTTGATTTCGTGCTCTACCCGGCCCGATCGGCCCCCGCTTCGCCGTCGCCAGCGGCTGTCACGCACGCGCAGGAAATTCTGGAACGCATCGGTCAGGCGATCTGCCTGCTTGCACCCGACGGGCGGATCACCTGGTCGAACTCGTTCTTTTCCTCGCTGCCCGCCGACGCGACCGAGATGATCAGCAACCGGGTGAGCGCCATCTGTCGGGGGATGGCCTCGGCCCCAAGCGATGTGCGGCATTGCGAACTGGTGCAGTTCGGCCGCGAATATTGCTACGACGTGTGCGTGTCGGCGGTCCGCGGGGCCGACGGCGGGGTCGCGCAGTTCGTCGCGATCGCCTGGGACGATTCGCGGATGCACCGGCTCCAGGAAAAGATCAACGCGATCGACGCCGCCGGCCGCGAACTCGTCGGACTCGACGCCGAGAAACTCGCAACGATGGATTTCGGCCAACGTCTGGCCCTGATCGAAGAGAAGATCATCCGCCTCAGCCACGAACTACTCCGATTTGACCACCTCGTCGTCCGCATTCTCGATTCGAAGACCAACCGCCTGGACACCGTTCTGGCGTGCGGGTTGTCGGAAGAGGCGAAGTCGCTCGAGATCTACGCGTTGGCGGACGGCAGGAACGGCATCAGCGGAATGGTCGCGGCCACGGGGCGGCCGCACCTTTGCACCGACGTGACGAAGGAGCCTCAGTATCTGCCCGGCCTCGAAGGGGCGCGCTCCTCGCTGACCGTTCCGTTGCGGATGCACGACCAGGTCGTCGGGATTCTCAACGTCGAGTCGGATCAGGTCGCCGCGTTCACCGAGGACGACCTCCAGTTCGCCGCGATCTTCGCCCGCTACATCGCGATGGCCCTGCACATTCTGCGAATGATGGTGGTGGAGCGGCACACCACGACCGGCCAGCTCGCCGCCGACGTCGACGCCGAAGTCGCGTCGCCGCTTAACGAGATCGTCCGCGACGTGCAGACCCTCATTGCGGACTACGGCCAGGACGCCGGCCTGGGGCAGCGCTTGAAAGAGATCCTCGCCGGCGTCGATCACGTCAAGGACGCGATCCACTCGGTCACCGAGCCCGGGCCCGTGCAGGGCCTCGTGCCTGAGAGTGCGCCGCGCGACCCGGTCGTGGTCGGAAAATCGATCCTGATCGCCGACGACGAGGACATCATCCGCGAAACGGTCGCCGACCTGCTTTCAAAGGCCGGCGCCAAGGTCGTGATGGCCCGCGACGGCGCGGAAGCGGTCCGGATCATCCAGCAGAACTGCTTCGACCTCGTGCTGTCGGACATCAAG
>JACRLV010000118.1 GCA_016235145.1 Planctomycetota bacterium | reverse complement strand
GCATCATGCGAGCCGCCGCGGCGGCCGCGGGCAGGCGGCCCTTTTTGACGGCGCGACGACGGACGCGATGGAGCGGCGGCCGATGGACTTTCATCGTCGCGTGCGAGACATCTTCCGGACGCTGCCGGGTTTCTATCCGCGGCCCGTCGTCGTGCTTGACGCGACCCTTCCGCCCGATTCGATCTTCGCCGAGCTTCAGGAGGCGGTTCGCCGTGCATTTTCGTGATGTCAAGCATCAGGATCGGGCGATTTCGATTCTCCGTCGCGGGCTGGAGAGCGGACGGACGCACCACGCGTACCTGTTCGACGGCCCCGAAGGCGTCGGCAAGGAGCTGACCGCGCGGGCCCTGGCGGCGCGGCTGCTGTGCGAAGGACACGGCGGAGGTGCGGAGCCGGGCGGACTTGGGTTCGCCGAGCCGGAGCCGGCCGACGTTCTGGAGCCGTGCGGATCATGCACCGCGTGCCGGCTCATGCAGGCCGAGACGCACCCGGATTTTCACTTCATCGATCGCACGCTGCACAAGCACCACCCGGATTCGAGAATCCGGAAGACCAAGGGAATCTACCTTGTCATCGACGTGGTGCGGCACTTTCTGATCAGCCGCGCTTCCGCCGCGCCGACGCGAGGCGTGCGGCGGGTGTTTGTCGTGCGCGACGCCGAGCGCATGAACGAGGAGGCCCAGAACGCGCTTCTGAAAACGCTTGAAGAGCCGCCCGGCGCGAGCTGCCTGATTCTGGTCACCTCCGCGGCTTCGCGCCTCTTGTCGACGATCCGGTCGCGCTGCCAGCGGATTCCGTTCGACCTGCTGCCGCCGGCGTTCGTGCAGCAAAAACTGAGGGAATCGGGCGTCGAGGAGTCCGCCGCGCGGACGCTGGCCGGCCTGGCGCAGGGGCGGCTGGGAGTGGCGCTGCACTGGAGCCGGTTGAATTTGGTCGAACTCGTGGAGCGCGTCATGGCGGCCCTTTCGCGGCCGACGCACGCGGCGCCCGAGGCGTTTTCGAAGGAGCTGCTCGAGGTCGCCGGCGAGCTCGTCAAGCGGCAGACGGCGCTGGAGCGCGCGGCCGCCGGACTTGCCGAAGAGGATGAGGAGGAAACGCAGGCAGCGGCGGACCCCGACGACGACGACGAAGAAGCGCCCGAGGACGGCAAGGCGGCGTCAAAGAAAATCGCCACGGACAAGGTGCGGGATGCGCTCAAGATCGCGTTGTCGATCGTCAGCGCGACGCTTCGCGACGCGCTGGTGACCCGCGGCCTGACGCACAGCGGCGCATCATCGGCGCAGATTGCGAATTCGAGGCTGCTTTCGCCGCGTTCCGCGGTCGTGGACTCGCTGGCCGGCGCCGCGGACGAAATCCGGCTGGCCGAACGCATCCGTGCAGTTTCGACGGCGGAGTGGATGATCGACGCCAACGTGTCGCCGGCCCTGGCCTGCGACCGGCTCGCGATCGCGCTGGGCGATGCGGCGCCGGAGTTCGGGCAGACCTGAGCGCGCGATCCGCCGCTCGCGTTCATTTCGGAATCGTCATGCGCACCGCCGGCCGGAGCATCACCGGGCCCATGAGCCCGGAGTCGAGCGGCTTCGCACCGCGTTTCCAGTGTTTCCAGGTCGTGAACGTCACCCGTTCGGCCGACGGCCGCGGCGTGCCGTCCAGCAGCCACTGCGGCCAGCGTTTCAGCGTGATCCCGTTCCATTCGCAATCGTCGGCGTAGTGCTCGTCGCCGATGAGGCGATTGACCCACAGGTTGGTCACGCGGACTTTGAGCACGTTTCGGCCCGGCTCGGCGGCTTTCGTGACATCGCCGGCGAACGGCGGCTTCCACCAGGCGTCGAAATTTTCGCCGTTGAGCGTCACCTCGGCGATGCAGCCTACCTCGCCGAGATCAAGATACAGCGCACGCCACGCCGCAACGTAGTCGGCAGGCAGCTCGAACGCGGTCTCGTACTCCGCGGTTCCGGAGAAATAGCGAACGCCGGCGTCGGCATGCTCGGTCCAGGATGACAACCGATCGAGCTCGACCATCGCCGGTGCGCCTCGATCCGGCGGAAAACGCAGCGTCCAGGGGCCGGAAATTTCGACCGGCGCGGGTGGAGCGAGCACTTCGAGCTGGTCATCGCGCCCGGTAGACGTGCGGAACGTGTAGCGCCCGCCGTGCAGCGCGGTGATTTCCGTGGCGCCGGCTTTCGTCGCGAGGACAAACGGCGGCAGCGGAGTCGGGCCGGCAGGCGGTGCGATCAGATTCAAAACGTCGTTCTCATTCGCCGTGCCGGACTGCAACACGCCATCGACCTTGAACTCGACGACGAGGCGCTTCACGTGCATGTAGGTCGGGTCGCCAAAGGCGCCATTGCTGGCGGGAATGCCTGTTTCCCCGGCGGCGACCATGGCGGCGACTTTCGCGGTCACGTCGCTGCCGCCGGCGCCGTCCACCGCTTCATACCGCGCCCGAATGATCTCGATCTTGGGGGTTGCGATGCGTTGCTCGATTTCGACAGGGGCGTGAATTGCGACGAGATGGTCGTCCTGCCTGATGGGACGTCGAAAGACGACGAACACCGAACCGCTCGGCTCGAAAGGAATCGAAACGACGACGCCGTGTTCGCGGGCACGGTCGTGAGGCTGGGTTTCGAGGCGCTCCAGCGTATTCCACACGGGCGCCGTCTCGATCTTGCCCGTCTCCGGATACCACAGTTCGGGCACTTTTCCGCGGGTTCGGAAAGCACACTCGACCACTTGCTGCCGCAAACTCTGATTGGAAACGAAGTAGATGTCCGTGTCGCCGTCCACGCGGTGAATCCAGGCCATCTTCGGCGCGGCGGCGCCCACGCTGAAGCTGCAATCCGGATCGACGTGCTCGCCGACGAGCGCTTCCTCCACGAGCCGCCCCCAGATCACCTTTCCCTTTCCATACGCGTGCTCCTTCACGCTTGTGCCGTCGCAATCACCCCAGATCTGCTGCGCGAGCGTCCGCACTTTCGCGTCGCAATCCGGATATCCGCTCAAGCTCGGCGAGCGGTCCGGCTTCGGACCAATCACGGTCGCACCGGCCTGCACCAGTTCGCCGATCCGGCTCAACAACTGCGGCGTCATGAACGGCGTGTCCGGCAATACCAGCACGCGATAGCTCATTCCGGAGCGCAGCACCAGCCGCCCATCGCGAACGGACGATCCGTTGAGCAGCACGTCGGCGTTGCAGGCGTCGTAGTCGTATCCCTTCGCCTTGAGGGCTGGATTGTAGGGAGCGCCGTTCGGCGCCGATTCGCCCGCGAAGCAGCACACGTCGGCTGCGAACCGGCCGCGCTGGAGCAGGTATTGGCAGCGGGCCATGTAGCGAACCCATTCCGGTCCGCCGTGATCCCACCACGTCGTCGTGCGTTCGAAGTGCGTGCCCCACTGGCCCATGGTCATGCCGGGCACGCGATCGAGCCAAGGCTGGTGCGCGTAACGGTGGATGATGTACCGATTGATGCCGACGCAATACATCAGGTCGCCGATCGATTTCAGCGCGGCGGGGTGGTTCTGCCAGCGCCCGGTCTGCGGCACGGCGGTGAAGGACTCGGCGCCGACGATCGTGCGGCCGTAGGTGTGCGCGACCGACGCCGCCAGTTTGCAAGAGTTGCTCTCGCCGCCGCCTACCCAGAACTCGCCCATCGGAATGTCGGCGTCGCGGCCGGACAGCAGGCAGTCAAATGGTCCGTCATACGGCTCGATCGACGCGCGCATGCCGTGCTTGTGGCACAGCTCCGCGAAATAGGAGTAGTAGTTGTCGGCGAAGAGGTCGGCGATCGTGCGGCGGAAGTCCCACAGGAAGCGCTCGGATCGCTCGCCGCTGTCGATCACGCGGCCCGTCAATGCGGGCAGAAAGGGAAGCGGATCGTATCCTCGCCGTCGCAGAAATTCGTCGCGGAACTGCGCGGTCCAGTTCTGCCCGCCGACTTCGTAGCTGTCGACCAGGCAGTTGTTGAGCGTCGAGCCCATGAGCGGACCGAGGTCGCCGCCGAGCGGACCCATCATGCCGGCCCAGTGCGCGTCGAGCCCGGCGCGGCTCAACTTGTCGCATTCCAGGCCGCGCCCGGATTCCGGCGACGGGGCGTTGACGGCGCCGGTCGGCGTGTAGCCGATGCGCAGAATCGTCCAGGCGCCGGCGGGTACGTCCCATTTCAGCTTGCCGTCGGCTTCCAATTTGCCGGTGAGATCGGCGATCGCATTCTGCTCCACGACCGCGTCGGGCGGAAGGGCATCGAGCGCGGGAAGCTGGCCGTAGCGGGCCTCGAAACCGGCCTTGGGGCCGATGTCCTTGATGCGCAAGGCGGCGTTCCGCGGCGTCGGAAACGCCAGTACGGCGATGTCGCGATAGTAGTCCTTGTTGGATTGCGGTTGCGGCAGGAGTTCCGAGAATGCGGCCGGCCCGGTCACGGCCGTTTCGCTGGTCACGACGCGTTGCATCGCGTGTTCGGGCGTGATCCACGGACCGCCGCTGCTGGACCAGCCGGCGCAGTTGTGCATGCACAACTCGAGCCCGAGGCGATCCGCCTCGTGGACGGCGTGGCTCACCATCGCTCGCCATTCCGGCGACATCACGCCGACGGATCCTTCCGGAATTCCCTCCGAGACGTTGAATATCTGGGCGCCGCCGAGCCCGATACGTTTCATCGCCTCCAGGTCGGCGGTGATGCCCTCGCGCGTGACGTTGCCGTTCATCCAGTGCCACCAGGTGTGGGGCCGGGCCTGCGCCGGCGGATCGCGAAAGCCGCGCTCCAGATCGTGCTTCCCGATGCCGCAGCCGGTGTTGACGCCGACTGAGAGTGCGACTGTCGAGAGTAGCGGTCGCCATTTCATCTCTTGATCCTCGCCATGCGCGTCGGAACCCCAAGTGCCATCGCGCGGTGCAGACTCCTGCGGAGCGGAGTTGCTTTCCGCGGACAGCCCGCGTTGATCAGCACGCGAACACCGCATTCGTAGCGCCGGACCTCCGAGTCCGACGGGCTTTTCACTCGTGAATTCGTCGTCGGACCCGGAGGTTCGATGCGACGGTTGCGATGGCAAGTTCCGCCGGGCTCGGAAGTCAGCCGCTACGACGGTTTCCGTAGCGGACTCCTATCGCTGGCCGGTCTATTTCACAAGTCCGCCAAACGGCGTTAAGTCGCGAGTGAATGCTGACCATGCAAGGCGGCCCTCCGTGTGTCCCGTCGCGCCATGCTTTGGCGCGGCCGCACGCGGGCGAAGCGGCGAATGGAATGGCCCTCCAGCCAACGGTGGTACGGCCCCGAAATCCGACGCAGCAGGGCGGACGAGGTCGCTGTTGCGGCCCCGCCCGCCCACTAGGAGAAAACGCGAAACAGTCGAACCAGGTTGTTTCCGGAGACGGTTTCCGGACGTCGCTCACACGAACCGATCTCGCCCGGCGATGGGCCGCTCAACCGGCGGACCCCAATAACCTGGCCGATCGGCAGGGGCCATCGACTTCCGAACAACCAGGGCACGTTCCCTCGGTTCGTTCAGCGGCTCCCTCCGCCTACGGCGCTTCAAAGTGGCACAGGCCGCATTCGTCGGTATAAGGAATCGCCATCATGTCGCCGGCCTTCGTCGCGATGGACGCCTTCCGCGGCACATCAAACAGGTGCGACGAGATGTCGCCGGAGTAGTAGGTGACGCCCGCGATGGTCTTCTGCCGCAGCCCGGAACCGGATTTCGCGGTCTTGGGCATGTGGCAGTCGGTGCAGCCGATGTTGCCCATTCCGATATCGGCGATTCCCTTGGAGGCATAGTGGGTCTGCTCGCGCAGCGCGAGCGAGGCGCCGGCGGGGAACGTGGACGAGTGGCACGACATGCACAGGCCTTCGCCGGACTGCGCCCGGTCCAGCTCGGCGCGCATCTGGTGCTCGCGGCCGTCCCGTCCGTGCGGATCGTGGCACGACGCGCACGTCATCAAATCCGTTCCATTGCGGTATTTCTTCGTCTTGATGAAATCGGAAGCCTGCTGATGGTGCTTCTTCGAGTGCTTGCCGTCGCCCTTGTTGGTATCCCACAGCCCGTCGTCCAGCTTCGAGACGAAATTCGTCAGGAAGTCCTTGCGGCTGGTCCCGGCCCGCATCATGTGGCCGTTGCTGTCCATCGGCGTCTCGGTGTTGGCTCCGCCCACACCCAGGGCGCGCGTATGGCACTGAGAGCAGATCGCGACCTCGCGCTCCGGAGTCAGCAGGCGCGGCGAGACGATCGCGTATCCGCGGCCGGCCCATTCCCAGTGTTCCGAGCCCGGTCCGTGGCACGACTCGCATGTCACGTTGATCGCTTCGTTCTGGCCGTCGCCGTCAAAGTCCATTTCGCCGTTCACGTCGGCGACCGCGTGCGCCCGGAACCCGCTCGTTGCGTCGCCGGTCAATGAAAAGCCGGTGAAGTGGCAGCCTGCGCAATTATTGTCGAACGCCTTCGTCTTCGACGGCGTCTTCTTGGCCACCGCGGCTTCGTCGTACCAGTTCTGCGAATTGTACTGCTGCCAGACCCAGCGGCTGTAGGGCTGCGTCTCGTCAGTCTGCCCCTGGAAGTTGAACTGGATCGGCAGGATGTAGCGGCTTCCGCCGATGGTGGTCACAAATCGCTGCTTGTAGAGGCCGCCGCCGTAGGACATCTCGACCTCGTAAGTCGCCGTACCGCTGGCGCCCTTCACGTCAGTCAGATCGACGTAGTACTTGCCGCCCGACGTGTAGAGCCTCGCCGTGAAGCTGACGCCGCTGCCCGGGTTGGTCTCGGAGACCTTCCAGTCGGGCGAAGCCGAGTTGCCGTTGTAGGCGTAGTAGTACAGCGTCGTGCCGGAAGCGGTGAATTTCGCCAGCGGGAGATTCCAGTCCGGAAAGCGTGCGCTGTTCTGGAGGGGACCGACCTCGCCGATCTTGCGAAGCCCAAGGTAATGCAGGGTCTGGTACTCGTGCACCAGTCCGTGGCAGTTGATGCAGACCGTCGGTCCGACGTATTGCGCGTTGGCGCTGGGCGCAGAGGAAACCTCGATATCCTGCTGTGCCCCCAGCATCGCCGACTTGGCCTGCACCTTTCGACAGAGGCTGCCGCCCGGCAGGTGCCCTCCGTCGCCGGGAACAACCACCACGAAAAACGAATCGGGCCCAATGGTCGTGAATCGGTACATGCCGTCGGCGTCCGTCGTCGCCTGGGAATACCCGGCGCCGTTCACCGCGATTGCATCCTCCAGCGGCTCATCGGCCGTGCTGGCGCGCTCGGCCGCGACGTCGGTCAGCGCGAGCGCCGTCGTCGGAATGTCGGTGCTCGGCACGAGGTACACCTTCGCGCCGGCGACTGGTTCGCCGGACGTGTCGTGCACGAAGCCGACCACGCCCTCCGGCTCCGGCGTAAGGGCCCCCGCCGCGGGCCCGGCGGGACCTTGCGGACCAGCGGGGCCGGGATCTCCCTGTGGCCCCTGTAGGTCGATGCCGAGGGGGCAGCCAAGCAGCCCCCCGAACAGCAGCGTACCCAGTGAGAAACCAGCCAGCCGTGACTTTGTCATCTTCGCACTCCTTTCTGATGTGGACCGTGTTCACGGTCGAAGTTGCACGGGCGAATATGTCGTTCACGCACGT
>JACRLV010000381.1 GCA_016235145.1 Planctomycetota bacterium | reverse complement strand
GCGCCCCCAGCCGGCCGGCGACTTCGTGCAGCTTGCCCATCGCGTCCATGGCGCTGTCGCGATCGGTGCGCTGAAGCGCCGTGACCTTGTACGCCGCCATCGCCTCTTCGAGCCGGCCGGCCTCCGCCAGCGCGTTGCCGTACGCCAGGCGGATCTCGTGCCGATCCGCCTGAATCCGCAGGCTCTGCTCGTAACGCTCGATCGCCTTCTCCACCTCGCCCATCTTCGTGAGTTGCTCGGCGACATCCTTGAGCACGCTGGCGTTGCCCGGCGACGATTGCACGATCTTCTCACAGGTCTCGCTCGCGCCGGCTTTGTCCTGATAGCGCAGCCGCAGGTCCGCGATTGCCTGATACCACTGCCGCGCCCGGGCCGGATGCAGGTCGATCAGCTTCTGATACGCCGCGACGGCCCCGTCTACGTCGCCGGTCGCTTCGAGCATTCGCGCGGCCTGATGGCGGCCTTCCTCGTGGGTGGGATCGACCTCGAGCAGCTTGGTCAGCCAGCCGCGAGCCGTTACGAAATCGCGTTCGAAATCTCCGACCCGCGCGAGCAACAGCAGCGCGACCGCGTCCTTCGGATTGCTTTCGAGCCGCTTCGCTTCCGCTTCTTTCAGCACCGCGAGCTTGCCGGCGGAGCCATACATGCTCACCAGGATGTTCACCGCCTGTGCCTGCTGGCCGGCGGCCCCGATCAGCGGCAACGCCTCGCGCCGCGCCGCCAGCGCATCGTCAAGCCGGCCTGCCTGCACGAGCAGGTCCGCCCGAACAGTCAGAAAATCCGCCGACTTCGGATCGAGCGCGCACGCCCGTTCAATCGCCTTCAGCGCTTCGTCCACGAGCCCCATCGCGCCGGCCGTCTGCGCGACGGACGCCTGGTTGCTCGCGTCGTCCGGAGCCGCCTGCGCCATGCGCCCGAGCGAAGCGATCGCCTTGTCGCGATCTCCGCGCACGAACCACAATCGCGCCAACGCCGCGTAGCTCTCCGCGCGGCCGGGGCTCAGCGCGACGGCCCGCTCATAGCACTCCGCCGCGTCGTCCAGCAATTCGTACGGCTCAAACAGCGTGCCCAGCCGGTGCGCCAGCGTCGCGTCCGCCAGGTCGCTGTTCAAGACGTGTTTCCACTGGGCCCGGGCTGATTCGATCTGCTTATTGTTCGCCTGAAACTGCCCGTACGCGACGTAAAGTTCCACGTCGTCCGGCGACTGCGAGATCGCCCGCTCGTATTCACTCGCCGCTCCGGCCAGATCGCCCACGCGCTCCAGGAATTGCACGCGCCGCTCGCTCAGATTTCGGTCCTTGGGAAACAGCTTGACCGCCTCATCGAGCACCTGCCGCGCGCCGTCGTTGTCGCCGGACGCCGCCAGCACGTCGGCCATCAGCATCCGCACGCCGGTCTGTTCCGGGTGGCGCTGGATCTGATCGCGGCAGTATTTGACGAGGTCTTCGATTCTGCCCGCGGCGCGATAGAGCGTGACGATTCGCTCGTGCAACTCCTGCTGAAGCCAGTGCCCGCCGGCCAGCAGGTTTACCGCTTCGCTGTACGCGTCGATCGCCTCCTGCGACTTGCCCAGCCGCTCCAGGCTGCGGCCGAGTTCGCGCAGCGTCTCGCAGCGCTGGTCCGCCTTGTCGCCGGCCAGCTTCAGCAGCTCGCGGTATTCCTCCACGGCGGCGGCGTGTAGCTCGCGCTGGGCCAGCGCGTCCGCCACGCGTTTCACGTGTACGTAGTTGCTTTTGTATTCCCGCGCCAGACTACGCAGCGCCTCGGCCGACTTCTCCTTGTCGTTGGCGGATAGGTGCAGGTCGGCCATCGCCTCGGCGAGGCGGAACTTCTCAGAGATGGAGCGAGCCTTCGATTGGGCCAGTTCGAGCGTCTGCCGTGCTTCCGTCAGACGGTTGGTCTTCTGAAAAACCTCCGCTTTGAAGACGAGCCAGCGGCCCTCGTCTTTGGCGATCGCCTCGGGCGCAGCTTCGATCGACGCGAGCAGGTCGGCGGCTTTCTCCGGCTGCCCGGCTCGGGCGTATAGGCGCGCGAGCACGATTCGGACGGCGACGTCGTCCGGGAGCGCTTCCGCTTTCTTTTCATATTGCGAGACGAGCTGATTGAGTGTGCCCTTTTCGGCGAAGTACTTCACGAGTCCGGCGAAGGCTTGCGCGTGCAGCGGGCGGCGGGCGAGCAACTGCTGGTAGCGGCCGATCGCCTCTTCGTCCGGAAGCGAGCTGGATTCGGCAGTTTCTTCGCCGGCGGCGCTCGGCTCGGTCGTCGGCGGCTCCTGCTCGGCAGGCAGGTAATCCGACTTTTGCCCCCATGCCGGTTGCCAAGAGCAAACGTCGCCGAGGATTACCGCGACAACCGAAAGCCACCTGCGAACGCTGCCGTACATCGCAGTACCTCACTTTGTGTCAGGTATTTACCGTTCGGACGGTTTGTGGTTCTTGTAGCGTCGGACCGGCGAGTCCGACGGAAGGTGCAATTCGTAGCGTCGGACCTCCGAGTCCGACGGGCCGCGCAATTCGTAGCGTCGGACCTCCGAGTCCGACGACGAAAGTGGGCAAAATGGCCGTCGGACTCGGAGGTCCGACGCTACAAAGCCAGCCGTGCTCGCCCGTGGCGTGCCGTGCCCGCATTCGGCTTGTCGCCATTTCAGCTGTCCAACCGCCCCCGGTATACTACATCATACAACAGAATCAGCGGTCCGTTGCGGAATCGACATATTTGAAATTTCTTTGAGCAACCTGGCGAACCGCCGAGCAGACCCGAACGCAGCGGTTGCTACCAACCCAAAGCACTTGCGGCGGCGGAGGTCGCCCAGGCGGCCAGGTAGGCGATGGTCGTCATGCCCACGAAGGACGCCGCCGGCCAGCGCCAACTGCGCGTCTCGCGCGCCATGACCGCCAGCGTGCTGGTGCATTGCGCACACAGTGCAAAGAACACCATGATCGATAGCGCCACCGGAAGAGTGAATATTTTTTTTTCACTGTCGGGCCAGGTCGCGGCACGAAACGCGTCGCGCAGCGAAGCCGACGACTCATCCGTGTCGGAACCGAGGCTGTAGATCGTCCCCAGCGTGCCGATGACCACCTCGCGCGCCGGAAACGACGCCAGCACCGCCACTCCGATCCGCCAATCCCAACCCAGCGGCTTCACCGCGGGTTCGATCCAGCGCCCGGCCCGGCCGAGGTAACAGAAACTTCGCGCCCGCCGACATCATGCGGTGAACGACAGCCTGCCAGCGCGGCCACTTGTAGCTCGGCAGCTCCAGCGCGAAACTCGTGGCCGCGCCGGCGAAGAGCACGCGCTTCAGCAGCCAGCCCAGCGGAACCGCGACAAACACCCCCACCAGGTACATCGCGAGCATCACCAGCGCCGGCAGAGTCACCCAACCGCCCAACAAGCGGCGGTCGGGGACGAAGGTGGAGATCAGCAGAACGTAGACCGGCAGGCGCGCCGAGCAGCTCATGAACGGCGCCAGCAGAATCGTGAGCAGTCGTTCGCGGCGGTCCGCGATGGCCCGCGTGCCGAGAATCGCCGGCACCGCGCATGCGAACGAGGACAGCAGGGGGATGAACGCCCGGCCGCTGAGCCCGAAAGCCCGCATGATTCGATCCACCATGTGGGCGGCCCGGACCAGGTAACCGCAATCCTCCAACACCGCGATCAGCCCGAACAGGATCAGAATCTGCGGCAGGAACACCACCACGCCGCCCACGCCCGCGATGAGGCCGTCGGCGACGAAGCTCCGCACCCAGCCATCCGGAAGCGTCTCAACGCTCCAGGCGGAGAGCGCGGCGAAGCAACCGTCGATCCAGGTCATCAGCGGCGACGCCCAGGTGTAGATCGCCTGGAACACGAAAAACAGCACGAGAATCAGCACCGCCGCCCCGCCGACCTTGTGCATCAGCACGCGATCAAGGCGGTCGGACCACGTCCGTACCGGCCGGCTGGGGCGACTGACCACATCGGCCGTGACGCGGGCAATCCACGCATAGCGCGCCCGCACCTCGGCCGCGGCGCCCTCGATGCCGGCTTTGGCCAGTCGGGCACGCGCGGCCGCGACCGGCGCCGGCAGATCGGAATGCAATCCGAGTTGGCCGCGGCTCTCGGGCTGATCGAGCAGGAGACGCACCGTTTCAGCGAAGGTTCCGGCAGGGGCGCCCGCTTCGCAGAGCTTTGAAACCTCATCTCGCAACGCAATGGGCAGAATCGGCGGAATCGGCGGCGCCGCGGCGTTGCCGCCGGCGACCCGTTCGAGTTCCCGCCGCAGCGACTCCAGCGACTTCGGCCGGGTGGCAATCACCGGAACCACCGGAACGCCCAGACGCTCGGCCAGCAACCCGACATTCACGGCCAGACCGCGCGCCTCCGCGACATCCATCATGTTGAGCGCGACCACGATCGGAAGTCCGGTCTCAATGACCTGGCTCACGAGGTACAGGTTGCGAGAGAGGTTCGTCGCGTCGACGACGGCGAGAACCGCCTGCGGCCGGCGGCTGTCGGGGAATCGCCCGTTTAGAACGTCGGCGACAATGGCTTCGTCCGGCGATGAGGCCGCCAGACTGTAGGTACCCGGCAGGTCCAGAAGCTCGATCGGGCTCGAGCAGCCGCGGACGGGACCGCTGCCCACGTCTACCGTGACTCCCGGGTAGTTCGCAACGTGCCGCCGATAGCCGGTCAGGGCGTTGAACAGCGAGGTCTTGCCGACGTTCGGATTGCCGATGAGTCCGATCGACAGCGGCGGGGCGGGGGCGGCGGTCGAGTGCATGCGGGAGATCGATTTCGCGTTTTGGCCCGCTTGGGTCCGCGGCTAGAAACTACGCCGCTGAAACGTCGACGAGGTCCGCTTCTTCTTTGCGCAGCGAAAGGTCGGTGTCCCCGACCCGCACGCGGATCGGATCGCCAAGAAACGCTCGGCTGATAACAACCGCGTGCGCACCGTCGAACAAACCCATTTCCATCAGGCGGCAAGCGACGTTGCTATTGCCGCGGATGCCGCGGATCGTGACCGGCATGGCGATCGGAATCTTGGCGAGCGACATATCTTTCGTTCGGCCTCCGCCCGGCAGCCCGAGAATCGGTGTGCCGAGCAAATGGTTGACTACTAATACACCAGTAGTATCGCACAATCAGGCGGTGAAGTCAAGCGACGGAGTCGATAATCCTCGCGCGTGCGGGCGACTCACCCGCACGAAAGGGGTGGTCGTGCGGGAGGTGATGTGGGGGATTGTTCGTAACTTATTTATTTTAGAACGGTTATGCTTCCTGACTCAGCTTCTACCGGCTGCGTCCCGGAGCCCAGCGATCGCACGATCGATTTGGGTTGCCGAAACATCGAGGTGCGTGACTGCGCGGCAGCGCGTCGGGCCGGTGGCGAACAGCCAGATGCCACGCTCACGCAGGCGGGCGGCGAACGACTCCGCTGTTCCGAGTTCCGGCGCGACCGCGAAAATCACGATGTTCGTCTCGACCGTTTTGGGGTCGAGACCGATGCCCCGAATCCCCGCGATCCCCTCGGCCAGGCGCTTCGCGTTCTTGTGATCCTCGGCCAGCCGCTCCACGTTGTGATCCAGCGCATAAATGGCCGCGGCGGCGAGCAAGCCCGCTTGGCGCATCCCGCCGCCGAACATCTTGCGAAAGCGGTGGCAGCGCTCGATGAAGGGCTTCGAGCCGGCGACGATCGAGCCGATCGGAGCGCCGAGCCCTTTGGAAAAGCACATGCAGACGGAATCAACGAGCTGTGCATACGCCGTCGGCTTCAGGGCGCGCGCGACGCATGCGTTCATCAACCGGGCGCCGTCGAGGTGCAGATGCAGGCCGCGCCGCTGCGTGACTTCGCGAATCGTCGCCATTTGCTCGACCGGCCAGATCGTCCCGCCGCCGCGGTTGTTCGTGTTCTCGACGATCGCCATGCGCGAATTCGGAAAGTGCGAGCCCGGCGGCCGGATGGCGGCTTCGAGTTGGGCGGCGGTGTAGACGCCGCGCGGGCTGGCGATCGGGCGGACGCTCGCGCCCGAGAGCGCCGACGGCCCGCCGACCTCGTAGTTGTAGCTGTGCGTGGTCTCGTCGAGGATGATCTCGTCGCCGGGCTCGCACACGGCGCGGATCGCCACCTGGTTGGCCATGCTGCCTGAAGGGACGTACAAGGCGGCGGGCTTGCCGAGCAGGGCGGCGCAACGCTCCTGAAGCCGCAGGACAGTGGGATCGTCGCCAAGCACATCGTCGCCGACCTCTGCCACGGCGATTGCCCGGCGCATCTCCGGCGAAGGTCGCGTTACCGTGTCGCTGCGAAGATCGACGATTTCAGGCATCGGAATGGCTCCGTATGAGAACGTGCATGATTGGCGGCGTCGGACCTCCGAGTCCGACGAACGCGAAACAGTCGCGTCGGACCTCCGCGTCCGACGGTGAATCGGCCCCGTGCGCCGGCGCTCGGGGTTCTGCTGTACCGCAGCCGCCCTCGGCTGCTGCCCGCACCCCCGCCCTCTCCCGCGGTGTCGGGCGAGGGTGTCGCGGCGCTAGTGTATTTAGTCGCGCTGTTTGCATCTTAACAGGGTGGTCCGGGCGTCCCGCCCGGGTCGGACAACGGGCCAGACGCCCGTACCACCCGTGATGCACTATTTGTGACTAGCTACACTAGCGATACTCCTCGAAGCGTTCCCGCCAGCGGGCCGCGGCCTTCTTGGCCAGATCGATGACGCGCTTGGCCTCGTCGTCTTTCAGCCGCTCGTTCTTGCCGTCCCAGAACTTGTCCGGCTTGACGCTTGAGATTTTGCTGATTTTGGCGACCGCCTTGTAGGCCGCCAGGAACTTGGCCTGGTCGGCCTCGCGGTTCTCCAGGTGGACCAAAAGCGCCTCCGCCCCGGCGGGCGTGCATTTTTCGAGCGATTCGGCGGCCCGCTTATCATTAACGGAGCGCGCGAAGAGCTCTTCGACCGCAGGTCTGGTCGATAGCCTCGCCAGAACTTCGTACGCCTTCTTCGTGACCGCGCCCTCTCCGCCGCCGCGCTTCAGCAGCGCCAGCACGCCGGAATCGGCGGTGACAATGTTGTATTTCGAAACGAGGTCCAGCGCGGCGACCTGGGCCTTCGGCTCGGCCTTTTCGTTCTCCAGCACCGGCTTGGCTTCCTTCTCGTAAAGTCGCGTGCGGAACGCGTCGAACACCAGGGCGAGTTTCTCCGCCAGCGAATCGGCGTTGGTGGCGCCGCTGGGCGACATTTCGCCCAGCTTTTGTCCATCGGCCGTGACGAAGTAAAGGTCGAAGTTCGCGTTTTCGCTGACGCCGAGTTCGCTCAGCTCTTTCTTGTAGCGCGTGTAGTAGACTTTCACCGGCACGAATCTCTGCGCCAGCGAGGCGACGCGCGGATCTCGAAACGCGCGCACCTGGTTCCCTTCGATGTCGACTGTCTCCTGGCGATCGAGGCGCGTGCCTTGGATCCACATCATGATCGGCAGTTGGGACTTCTTCGCCTTCTCAACCGCTTGAGCCAGGTCGAGGCTCCACTGGATCGACCCGCCTTGCTGGGCGAGCGCCGATCCCGCAACGAGCAAACCCGCAACCAAGCCCAAAAACGAGAGCTTCATCGACATACCTCCCCAGGGGTATTTGAGGATAACCATCATCTGAGATTGTAGCCGGAACGGGCGAGTGCGACGGTCTGCGATCGTGTGCCGCTGCTGTCGCCGCGATCCGGAACAAACCGGAGCGGCAGCGGCGCCTAGAACCGCTCCTCCGCCTTCAGCGGACGGTTCATCAGTTCGGTGATGGCCGTCAGCGCCGGCTTGCCGGAGAAAAGCACATCCGCAACCGCACGCGTGATCGGCATCTCCACGCCCATCCGCTGTGCCAGGGCGAGCACCGCCTTGGTGGTCGGGATGCCCTCGACGACCGATACGCTGCTCTTTTCGACTTCTTCCGCCGTCGCGCCGCTGCCGATCTTCTGGCCGGCCGTGCGGTTTCGGCCGAGCGGCGACACGCAGGTCGTCACCAGGTCGCCGATTCCGGCCAGCCCCATGAACGTCTGCGGCAGCGCGCCCATCGCCACACCCAGCCGCGTGATTTCAACTAGCCCGCGCGTCAGCAAGGCGGCATTCGCGTTATCGCCCGCCCTCAGCCCATCAAGAATTCCGGCCGCGATTGCGATGACGTTCTTGAGCGCCCCGGCCAGCTCGACACCGAGCACGTCCGGGTTGGTGTAGATGCGGAACCACGACGTGCTGAGCGCCTGCTGCACGAACTGGGCCACGTCCGGCTGGCTGCACGCCGCCACGACGGTCGCCGGAAGGCAGCGCGCCACTTCCGGTGCGATGCTGGGGCCGGACAGTACGGCGATCGGATGTGCCGGCAAATACGCCCGCAGAATCTGGCTCGGCAGCTTGAGGCTGCCCGTTTCGATACCCTTGGTGACGCTGCAAATCGGAACGCCCGCCGGTACGGCAGTGGCGATCGGCTCCCAGACGCCGCGCATGTGCTGACAGGGTATCGCCGACAGCACGAACTCCGTGTTTCGAAAGGCGGACCGCGCCTCGATCGTCGGCAGAATGCGCGCATCGAGCCGTGTGCCGAGCAGATATCGGCGATTCTCGCGATAGGACCTCAATTCGTCCACGACTTCAGGGCGACGAACGAGCAGCGCGACGTTCACGCCATTGTTTGCGAGAATCTGGGCGCAGATGGTTCCCATCGCACCGGCCCCGACGACAGTGGCTTTCGTCAGCATGCGAATTCGTCCTGCTCCACTTCAGCGGCGGTCCCGGCCCGCCGGCGAACAGAGCAAGGATCGTACGGCATCGGGCATTGGCTACCAATGGGCGGGCCGATTCGCAGAATCCACGCCGTCGTCCGCGGCGGCGATTCAGCGAGTCACGCAAGACGAGTTACTCGCTTCCATGCGGATGGTGCTTGCGATGCACCTCCTGCAACCGCCGCGTCTGAACGTGCGTGTAGATCTCCGTCGTCGCGACGCTCGCGTGGCCGAGCAGTTCCTGCACGACGCGCAGATCCTCGCCGCCTTCCAGCAGGTGCGTCGCGAAGCTGTGCCGCAGCGTGTGCGGGCTGACCTTGCCCTTGATTCCGCGCCGCCGTGCTTCCCGGCGGACCATCCGCCAGACCGCCGTCCGCTCCATCGGCCCGCCCGTGCGGCTTAGGAAAACCGGAAGCCGCGCCCGCACGGCGGCGGTCAGCGGCGGCTTGATCCGCCCGCGGCCGGCGGCCGCCGCGATCTGTGCCGGTCGGGCGTGCTCGTAATACGCCTCGATCGCATCGCGGGCGGGGCCGCCGATCGGAACGACCCGCTCCTTGCGGCCCTTTCCCATGCAGCGCAGATACCCGGCGGTCAGGTTCACGTCGCGTTCCGTCAGGCCGCACAACTCGCTGACGCGCAGCCCGCAGGAGTAGAAAAGCTCCAGCATCGCCCGGTCGCGCAGCCCCAGCGGTTCGCTCGTGTCCGGCGACGTCACCAGCTCCACCGTGCGGTCCAGGTTGAGCGTCGCCGGCAGTCGTTTGGCGCGCTTCGGCAGCTCGATCTGCGTCGTCAGGTCGTTGTCCATCTGGCGGGTGGAATGCAGCCAGCGGAGAAACATCCGCATCGCGGTCACGTGTCGCGCGATCGAGGATTCACGCAGCCGCGAGGCGGTCAACTCGACCAAGTGCCCCTGGATGACGGAGGACGCGATCTGTGCCCAGTCGTCGATTCCCCGGCGGCGCAGAAAGTCGCCGAATCGGTGCAGGTCGCGCCCATAGGCCTCGATCGTGCGCGGCGAGAGGCCGCATTCGACGTTTTGGAACACGTGAAATCCCGCGATCGCGCGTTCGAAACGCGGAAGACACGCGCCTTCGTGCGGCGGCGGTGCGATGGGCGATTCGGCCAGTGCATCGTGCGACATGGTCGGCGGATCCTCCATGATCCAATTCGGCGGTTGATCTTCGCGAGGAACGGCGCCGGAATCAAGCGGCAGAGTGGCCCCAGTGCCCCCGCGTACCGTTGGCCGACGCGCTTTCAGTCGATACGATGAGAAGCCGCAAGAAGGAGGTGCGTCATGGTGGTCCGGCTGCCGTCCGATATTTCGCCCCAGCAAACCTGGGACATCCTGAAGTCGCACATTCTCGTCGACGGGTTCCACGTCGTCTGCGATCCGCAGGCGTCGCACGGCGCATACATGCACGACACGATGTCCGGCGAGGACTACCTGGACTTCTACGCGTACTTCGCGACGCAGCCGATCGGCTACAACCATCCCCGGCTGCGCGATCCGGATTTTCAGTCGCGGCTGCTGATCACCGCCACGACCAAGGTCGCGAATTCGGACGTGTACACGAAGTACTACGCCGACTTCGTCCGCACGCTGC
>JACRLV010000380.1 GCA_016235145.1 Planctomycetota bacterium | reverse complement strand
TGGACCAATTCCACCGGCGGCGCGGTCGGTCCGTTCGCCTGGCTTGCGACCTACGGCAGCATCGGCGGCTCAAACGAGTTGATGTGGCTGACGAAGATCGATCCGCCGGTCAGTGTGCCGAACGGCGACACGTTGCGCGTGCCCGGCAAGGTCAAATTCCAACTGGACGGGGTGTAAGCGATGGCGTTCATCGACATCACTAGCGACCAGCACGCCGTCTACGGCACGCATTCGCATGCCGAGGAGGGCTTCGCCCCGCGCGGCGGCACGTACCCGGGCCAGCTCAAATGGTCCGACCTGCATCCGTCGGGCGTCCGAGTGCTGCGGAAGGGATCGCCGCCGGCCGGGCCGGGTGAGATCAACTGGGAGGACACGCTCGGCGGCAAGTTTGCGCTGGCCGTCGAGAAGCTCGAAGGCCTGCTGTACGCGGTGTTCGGCTCGCGCCCCAACGGCAATCCGAAGCGCCAGTGGTACGACCGCCAGCATCCCCGCTGCCTGTGGGGACCGGAGATGTGGGAGCGGCGCCTGCTCATGGGACCGCTCGGCTGCCACGAGCAGGGTCAGTGCTGGGACTATCAAGAGGACGGGAAGGAATACGCGGCGCTCGGCGACGATCCGCCCTGCTGCGCGATGCCGCGCCCCGAGGTTCCGATCCGCTCGCGTTCGGGCGATCCCAACGGAGCATTCGGCACGGGCACACACGACCGCACGTATTTTCCGATCGGCAGCGTGAGCCGCGACTTCGCCAGCGAACCATTCGACCCTGAAGGCTATGGCTGGTTCGGCGCTACGCAACCCGGTCGCACCGACGGCGTTGGGTACGAAGAGAAGGACGGCCAGCCGGTCACGTTCCGCTGGACCAAGCCCGCGGGCGTACCGACTCCGACGACCATCCAGCTCTGGTGGAAGCGCCGTCTCCCGGGCAGCACGTGGTCGGGATGGGACGCGATGACGATGACCCCCGCCGGCGATACGTACAGCGCGACGTGGGAGGCGCAGCCGCACGGGACGGAATTCCGCTGGTACATCAAATACTTCTACAACGACCCCGACCCCGGCGATCCCGACATCACGAAATTCGATCCGGGCGACGACGCCGCGCCGACCGACGAGCAGGCGTACTACCTGCAATGGTTCACGCATTTCAACCCGTACATCTACGGCCTGCCCGAGATGCTGGAGGCTTACGGCGGCGTGAATGTGCGGCACGGCACCGACTTCTACCAGTTCGACGGCTGCGAAACCATCCAGCCCGAGCTGATCAACATGTGCCGCTGGATTCTTTCGTGGTTCGGCGGCGATTGTTGCGGCGGCGAGTTCGACACCTGCGCGGAGACGGACGACCGCAGCGATGTGTTCCATCACAACCCGCGCTTCCGCGGCGGCGACGAGGGGCTGTGCTGCATCCCGATGCCGATCCGCTTCCGCTGGAGCGGCAGCAACGTCCACCCGCACTACATGACGGGCGGCAAAGGGCTCGTGGGAGGCGCGACGCCGGACCCGCGCCCGCTGCACAACCATCCGAATCACAAGCCGCCGGTCGGGGAAGCGTGGGGCAGCGCCGCAGCGCGCAAGACGTGGCGCGGCATCAACATGCTCTACGCAGACGACACGCACTTCGATAACCCGTTCTATGGCGGCGGGTACTCGTGGGGCACAGCGCCGGGCACGTTCATCCTCATGTACAAGCCGAACCACGACGAGTTCGCGAAGGTCTACGCGAAGTATCCGGCGTGGGGCCTGCGCGCCGGCGACGTGATCGAGGCGGTCCACATCAAGGAAATCGTCGATGCCGTCGATTACCTGATCGACTACGGCGTCTGGTCGACGATCAGCATCTGCACGCGCAAACGCACGCCCGGTCAGTTCATGGGCAAGGATTGTGGCTATCACTACGCCACGAATTACACCGACTGTTTCGGCACGAGCGGTGCGGAGTGGCGCATCGGCTGCGACAAGTGCTGCGCCAACGCTGAGGCGTGCTATCCGTACAACCACGTGCTCGGTTACTGGTATCACGAGTGGGGACCGGACTACGAGAACTCGTACACCGAGTATCCCGACACCTGCGAGCCGTGGAGCACCCCGACGTGGGACGAATGCACGCAGAATTGTGGGTCTGCCAAGTGCCACATGATGGCGCGGAAAAGCGGTTACTCGCAGTACTCGCCTGAGAGCAACCCGGATTGCCCGTGCGATCGGCAGTACTGGGAGGACACGGTTTGCGACGGCTACGACCCGCTCGGTCAGTTCGGCGGTGAGGGCGCGTTCGGCTGCGGGTATCACCGGACCGAGCAGGGCTGCCGCTCGTTCAACTGGGAAACGCAGCAGTGCGAGGACGATCCGCACGCCGGCTACAACTGCGTGCGGCGCGTCGAAGGGCTGAGCTACTTCGCCTGCACGCCGGGCCAGTGCAACGCGGGCTGGGACGCAAACCACGGCGGCCTGTTCAAGAAGAACCGGCTCGATCACGAATGGTGTCACGACGGGAATTGCGGCGGGCTGTATTTCAAGGCGACCGGGCCGCCGGGCAACGAGTTCTCGGGAAACTGCCTGGGCGACATGTTCGGCTGCGGCACGCTGTACCCGCTCGGCGAGGATGACGGCCTATGGTTCCACGAGGTGACCGGCATCTATTGGCGCGGGCTCGTGCCGAATTGGTACTCGGGCTGCGACGGCATGCCGGGTTGCAGCTCGGACTGTTCGTTCGGCGACACGCTGGCGCTGCCGCCTGAGATTCCCGGCTACGGCTATCACGGCGCGAACGGCGAGCCGCTGTGCGCGCAGTACGTGGATGCGGTGAGCGGCTGCTTCTCCGCTTGGGCCGGATCGGCCTGCTGCACGGGCCACATCTGCCATTGCTCGCTCGGGAACTTCCCGGCGTGCAAGGGCGAGGCGGCCTGGGTCGCGGTTGATCTCAACCTCGACGGATCGAGCAAGCCGTACCGCAATTTCCCCGGCCGCAACGGCGACCTCCCGCCGTACATCGGTCGCGGCGTCCCGCGCCTGCGTGATTACGACCTGACGAAAAACCCGGCGACGTGGATGCACGATTGCCCGTGCGAGACCTGGACGGGAGCGGGCCAATGCGTGATCTGAATCAGCTCGTGACGCTTGCGCCCACCGGCGTCGCCGCACCCGGCTACGAGTACCTGCTCGGTCGCGGCGTGCCCGCGGGCAAGCTGGATGCGCTGATCCCGCTGTTCGACCTGCGCTTTGACGACGAGGAGCGCCGCGTCGTGTTCCCGGTACGTGAGACCGGCAAGGACCTCGGCTACACCGCCCGCGCGATTGACGCGAACGAGCGGAAGCGCTGGCTCAGTCACCCGGTCGAGGGCGGGCACAAGACTGTGATCTACGAGCCCGACCGCGTTCTCGCCGGCGGTGACACGCTTTTCATCGTCGAGGGGCCATTCGATGCGCTGATGGTCACGTCGGCGATGCAACCCGGCGACGACTCGGTCGCGACGGCTTTTTTCGGCTCGCTGCCGACGGCCGAGCAGTTCGCGTACATCGTTGCCGCGATCCCGCTGTATCGGATGGTCTACGTGATGCTCGACGCCAACGTGTACGGCCGCTGTCGCCGGCTCGCCCAGGAGCTCGCGCTGGCAGCGGCCGCGCCGAACGTCGGCTCGATCAACATCGGCATCGAGAACCGCGACCCGGGCGCGACGCGTTTCGACGAGTTGGAGGCGCTGGTCGAGTTCGCGTCGGCATCCTGGCAGACGGAGATTCGATGGATGTGGGAACGCCGACTCGTGTTCACGGGCGGCGGCGGGAAGGAGTAGACACGATGCCGGTTGTATCGATCAACATCGGCCCCAAGCGCGTCCACCTGACGGCGTACTGCCCGGACGACGAGCTGGGTCTGCTGGCCTGCGATTTCGTGCTGGCCCGCGTCACCGAGCTGCTCGACGGCACCAGCGACGAGGATCTGCGGCGCTGGCTGGTCGAGCGCGACCCCGAGATCGCCGGACTCTTCGGCAAATTCGACGCCGGCTGGAAGCTGCCGAAGAGCGGCGAGTTCACGGTGGACCCCAGCAACGCGCCGGCAGAGGCGCGGATCATCCGGCATCTGCTGCGCGAACGAATCGAGCAGTGCGCGGCTCGCCCGGCTCACGAGCTCGCGATGAACGCGGCCGGGCCGATCGTCGCGCCGGCGCCGAAGCCGTCGGTCGGCGGACGCGCGACAAGCTGTTGCGGGAGCAAGGACGAGCCCGCGGGCGGGGAACGACGCGGGCACGAGAACAAGGAGGTCGAATCGTGACGAGCATCTTCGAGATCGCCGACTGGTCGCACGTGGCGTCGCTCTTCATCTGGACGCTGGCCGTCTGCGCCATCGCCAAGGCGCTGTTCGGCTCGCTGCTGGCGGCGGAGCTCCAGTACCGCTTGTCTCTGCGCGACGCCCCGTGCCGCCAGCGCATGAACCGACTGAATTGGGAAATCAATAGCCGCGCCAAATGGGACGAGGACGTCGCCCGCCGCTCTCCGCACGCAGCCCCGCAGCCGCTCACGGGCTCCGAGGTCGAATCGAGGCGCCGCGAGCTCCAGCAACTCGCCCGCACCTCGTTCGCCTGGCGCGCCTTCACGTACTTCATGGGCTGCTTCGCCTGCCAGACATTCTGGACTGCGATCGCCGTGTTCGCCGTGACGCGCGGGGTCAGCGAACTCGCCGCATGGCTCTTTACCTCGGCCGCGTGCTCGGGCGCAGCGGTGCTGATGGCGGCCGTTCAAGGCTGGAGCGTTCCGCCGCGTGGCGCTGAGCGCGCCGCCGGCGGCGCTGGCTGCAAGGATTGTGGGAAGTAGCGCGGGAATCCTGGGCTGGGCGTGCGCGGATCGGCCGCTCTCACAGGGCGAGCAATCGCTCAATCTGCGCCGCCCGCCGGCGGATCGTCCCCATCGAAACGCCGAAGAGCGCTTCGGCCTCGCTGTTGAGCAGGCCCGGCAAACCACAGGCTCGCCGGTGCCGGTTTGCCAGGCCGTAGATGATGCCGGCGGCCCAACCTTCGGGTTTTCCCCTGAACGGCCTCTGGCAAGCGGTCAGCATTCGAAGGACTCTCAGGGCACGGCAATGTGTCGTCGCGTCTGGGTGCTGGCCGAAGAATCGCTCCAGACTTTCCCGACAGGCGCCCTTGTCAGTTTCGATCGACATGTCCATCACCCCTTCCTACTGCAGAGATTCTACCCGGTACACCAAGGGCCATTCCGTCCTTCCGATTCGACCGACCGCGCCCCCGCCTGTGCGCGACCGCTCGTGTCAACCTCCGCTTGCCCAACGGCCCGCAGCATTGCCGCGCATTGCCGAGTTTGGGGCCCAAGGAACGCGCATGATGCAAGGACCGCCGTGCGCGGGCGTTGCGACGCCAAGTCATTGCTGCCGTCTCCATTAGCGCCAGCGCCGCTCGCGCCGGCTTTCATCGCCGCAGCGGAATGAACGGAATTCAATTCGACCGATTCGAAGCCGGGGATTTCAGGGTGCGTGGGATGAGGCTGTGCGGACGGTCCGGACGTTATCCATGTTTCGCATTCTGTCGGAGCACGCGTGGAAATGGAGCTGGTGCAGGACGCGCGTGGCTTTCGAACCGGCGGGCAGGGGTTTCCCCTGATAGGGAAATGGCCTAGCTTCAGAGGTGGAAGGTGCGTCAGATGCTCTTCGGCGTGTCGCGTATCACGCATAAACAAGATCCTCTTGCGCGGCAGCGCGTGAGGGCGCAAGGCCGATGGGGGTTTCCCCTGCGTGAGATTCCTCCACCACGCGGCAATGAGCGCAATTTCGCGTGTATGATAAAAACTGTTTGACTTTTACAGAATACCGCTAATAATTCTGATGTCATACCACGCGGGATGACTTGCCTCAGGGGTCCAGCCGAAGCGATTTCGTTTTTCGTCGGCGCAACGCCGGCGGCGCAGATGATCTGTCACCGTCGAGGAACCCTCGAAACGGAAGGAAGTTCCATGCGGAAGGAAACGACAAAGCGCAAAGCGAGTTTGTGGGCACGAACGCTAATCGCTGCTCTTGCCTTCCTGGTCGTCGGCCCGGGACACTGGGTCTCGCGGTCTGCGCTCGCTTTCAATAGCGCGCCATTTCTCGGGCCCCTGGCTTACTATCGTTGGCCCACTGACCCATATGCCAATTGTCCGGTCGTTCAGGTCGATCCCTGCGGGTGTATTGTTTGCCCGCCCGTGACAAACCCGGATCCCGCCCAAGAGGAGTGCGAACGCTGCGCACCGGATTTTCCCGCTTGCAGCGGCCCCTGCGAGCCCCCACCCGGTGGACAACTGAGGTGGGTACCGATCTCCAATATCTGGGCACAAGTGACGTGTGATGCCCTTCAGGCGACATGTCCGCCTGTGGAGAACGACTTTCTGGGTCCGATTGATGTGTGTGTCGGGGAGCGGCTCTTGGTCACCGCCCAAGGCAACGACTGCGATGACTGTGAATGCGCTGCCGGCGGATCGACCACGCGATCGCATGATTGCGCGCCCGATCCCGTGCGGGTCACCAATTGGAACGTATCCGGGTCCGGAGCGCTCTTATGTACAAAGTGCTGCAACAACCAGGCCTACATAGAGATACAAAACGTCGGGACGTGTACGGTGGCGGTTACGCTGGACGATTTGGGATGCGGATACAATGACGAGCCCTGCACGCTTCAGCTCCAAATCAACGGCATTTGCTGTCCCCCTGAACCGACGCTTTCACCCAACCCGATCTGCCCGGACGGCGAGTCCTTTTCGATCGTGGAAGTCCGAGCGCGCCGAACCGTCTACTTCCGATTGGAGGACAACGAAGAGGGTTGCCAGCTCGAGTATCTCTGCCCGACGATGGTCACCGGCAACGGCTGCGACAACGAGAAGTTCTGGCGGGCCCGGGTGCGGTCCGGAACGGCCCCGGGAAACGGCCGTGTCTGGGTGGTGGCGTACTATGCGACCGACTCGACATGCGCGGGCAGGACGCTGCTCGAGCTCGGCTGCGGGTCGTGTAACGGCGATTGCACGGCGGGGGCCGGGCGCGCGAGCAACGGCAGCGTGGAATGGGAGATGCTGCTTGGCAAATCGATGGACGGAAAGTCCGCGGGGAAGCTGTTGCTGTATTCGGACGAAGCCAATGAAACCCTTGTCTCGCCGAAGAGCCTCCTGCTCAGCACGCAGCGCCCGGATGTGATCGTCCTCCGTGGAGCGGACGGCGCCATTCAGCAGGTCAAAGCGCCGCAGATTCTTGCAGAGGTGGTCGATTCAGATCCGAATGATCGCGCCTACGCAGTGCAGTTCTACAAATCGTCGCAGGTATCGAACTGGTCGGACGCCGGCGGACCCTGGTATCCCTATGGGACTCCGTACAAGACGTGGGCGATCTCGAGCCCGGACTCATCGTACGCGCAACTCCAGATTGACGAGGCGATCGACGGTGTAACGCAGCGCGGCTACCACTATGTGTATTCTGTAACGACTCCCGGCGCTGAATGGCAGTGGCAGTTGAGCATTCGCGACGCGACTTCGAACGCATTGCTCCGCACCGAAACCGTTGCGTGGGAGTTGGTCGCGTCGGGCCAATGGGCGCGAACGACGACCGTCGAGCAGGACGGCGGCGTGACGGAAAAGACGATCGAAACACTGATCGAAATCAACGGAGACAAGCGGGTCGTCGAGCGGGTTGTCGATCCGGACGGTGCGGCGCTGACTACCTACTTCGGCTATTATTAATCCGGACATAATCTATTGAACTGACGTTGCCTTTCGGTTATCATGTTCGCATGGCAAGCAAGGATGCACGAAAGCTGTCGGCCGACGCCCAGGAGGCCCTGCGGGTGCGGGTGATCGAGGCCGTGCGGAACGGG
>JACRLV010000347.1:7838-9470 GCA_016235145.1 Planctomycetota bacterium | reverse complement strand
GGAACATCCGCAGCGCGAGAGCTATTGGGGGCACGTCAATCCGATCGGCGAACGGGCCTGCTACGACGAAGGAAAGCGGTTCGCCGAAGCCCTCATCGTGAACTATCGCCGGCAGTTCCCGATTCGCGCCCGGGTCGCGCGGATCTTCAATACCTACGGGCCGCGCATGCGGTCGGACGACGGCCGCGTTCTGCCGAATTTCATCACCCAGGCGATGGCCGGCCGGCCGCTGACGGTGCATGGCGCAGGGGCGCAGACGCGCAGTTTCTGCTTTGTGACGGACCTGGTGGACGGCCTGATCCGGCTGGCTGCAAGCGAGGTCGAAGGTCCGGTTAATCTCGGCAACCCGCAGGAAATCACCATTCGCGAGTTCGCGGAGGAGATCATTCGCCTGACGGAAAGCCGCAGTGAAATCGCCTCGGTCGAGCGACCGAAGGACGACCCGAACGTGCGCTGCCCGGACATCACGCGCGCGACCACGCTGCTCGGTTGGACGCCGAAAGTCGAGCGGCGCGAGGGTCTCGCCAAGACTGTGGCCTGGTTCCAGCAGCATCTGCGTTCGAGCGGAGGCGGCCGACTCATTGTGTGATACAGCTGCGCTCGATGATGTGCTTCCCGAGCGCCGCGGCCGATCCGACGTTCTTGCGCTTTGAGGTAGTTGCTATCAGACCACCCCGCTCGAAGATGTCCGAGATTCGGTAAGTTCCCCGCCTGCCCACGGCATGTCCGCCGTCGCTGCGATTTGAGCCCCAGGAGAATTCGATACAAAAACACCAAAAGCAAGCGAAGCCGGATTCCGCTCGCGGATTCGGCCGGATTTGTTGGAGCGACCAGAACCCATGAAAGAACCGCCACGGAACGAGGTGTTGGGGCTCAGACTGCACGCCCTTCCCCCGCCCACCAGCGTGGACGAGGAACGGAAGCGAGCGGCGCGTCCGCCAGGGGCGCTGCGTCTGACAACGGCGCCGCGTCCAGTGCTGGCGGCGTCGGATGCCTGGGAGCTCACGCGTATCGCCGAACGCCTGGGCGAAGTAATCGAATCTCACGACGCGCTTTCCAACGAACTCTCTCGCTGTCATTCGCAGCTCGACGCCTTGTACGAAATAACAGAGGATTTGTCGCGGCTGGACGACCCCAACTTGATTGAGGACACGCTCCTGCGCCGCCTGGGTCGGACGATTGGAGCGGCCGCGCTGCTCGTGGACCGGGGTCCGGAAGCCCGAGTCATACTGCTCGGGGACGGCTGCAATACCATCGAGCGCCTTTCCGCGGAAACGGTTCGCCTGGCGCTTTCCGACGAGATCAACCGCTCGCGCAAACGCGGGCGGGCCCGGCTGATCGTTGGGCAAAAGGGCGGCGGAAACGTCGTCGGACGCATCCACGCGCTGATCGGCGGCCTGCGAACCGGACGCACCGAGTATGCGACGGTCATCGCTTTGCGCGGCGACGAGCAACCGCCGTTTGTCGATGCGGATCGGCTCGTCATGGAATCGTTGCTGGTCTACGGCGGGCACATTCTCGCCGGAGCGACCATGCGGCGGCGGCTGGAACGGAGCGCCCTGGAAACCGTCTGCGCCCTGGCGAACGTGATCGAAGCCCGCGATCCATACACCAGCGGCCACTCGGAGCGCG
>JACRLV010000347.1:0-7764 GCA_016235145.1 Planctomycetota bacterium | reverse complement strand
GGCTCACCGGCGAGCTGCTCGAACTGAGCGAAGGGGACGTGTTGGAGCTTGGCTGGGCGGGGCGGCTGCACGACGTCGGCAAAATCGGGATCGCCGAGCGGATTCTCAACAAGCCGGGCGATCTGACGGAAGTTGAATTCGAGCAGATCAAGCAGCACCCGCGACTGAGCTACGAGATGCTGCGGCCCGTATCGTCGCTGGGTCCGAACCTCCTCGACGCGGTGTTGCACCATCACGAGGATTATGACGGCAGCGGCTATCCGGACGGCCTGGCCGGCGAGTCCATTTCGCTCGGCGCCCGCATCCTGCGAATCGTGGATGTGTTCGACGCGTTGACCTCGACGCGGCCCTATCGCGCCGGGAAGACCGTCGAGCAGCCCCTTTCCATCATCGCGGACGGCGCCGGCCGCGAGACGGATCCTCACGTGACGCGGTTGTTCGTGCAGGAGATTCGGCGTCTTCTGAGCCGGCCCACCGGCGAATTCCGCACGCTTTTCGGACATCTGAACAACAGTCGTTCTTCTGCTGCACCTGCGGAGTCCGCATGAGCTTCCGCCAAACCATTCGTCGCCGTGCGATTTCGGTCATCGAGCTGGTGATCGCCGTCGTGATCCTGGGCATACTCGCCGCACTCGCGATTCCGAAATTCGGAAAGGCGTCAAGCCCGACCGTCGAGGATGAGCTTCGCGTGCAATTGCGCGTGCTGCGAACCGCCATCGAGCTCTACCATCGCGATCATCAGGCGTACCCGGCGGCGTCATCCGATTTGGCGGATGCCGAGGCGGGAGGCGCGCTCTTCGAACAACAGTTGGCGGCAGGCACGAACGCCTATCTGCGAAACGGCCTTCCCCGGTCGCCGCTGATTCCGGGAGAGCATGCGGTTCGCGTCCGCGTGCTGGACCAGGCGGAGCGGCCGACGTTCGATCCCGACGATCCCGATGCAGATTGGCTTTATAACCCGAATACCGGCGAAATCGTCGCGAACAGCGGCGCGCACGACCCGAACGGCAAACGCTACGACGAGTATTGATCGGCAGCGCGGGCCGCGCCGCGAAGGCCCGGTCCCGCTCGGCTAGTGGTCCGTCAACCTTGAATTTTCGGGTGGGTGGTACGGGCGTCCCGCCCGTTTGACGGCCGAGACGGCCGTACCACCCGAAAACCAGAGGTTGACGAACTACTAGCCTTGCGCCATGCCAAGCAATTCGTCCGCCGCCTGGCGGGTCAGCTCCCAAGCCTGCCGCACGTGATCCCGCGTTGTGCGGATGTTCCCGATCGTGAGCCGAATCACGATCAGATTCCCGAGCTTCGTGTGAGACAGAAACACAGGCCCTTGCGCGTTCACGCGCGCCAACAGCCGCTCGTTGAGCGAATTTGCCCGGTCGGTCGGCAATCCGTCCGGCGAAAGGCGGAAGCAGACCGTGCTGAACGGGACCGGCGCCGCGACCTCGAACCCGGGCGTCTCGCGCACCCAGCCTTCAAATTCCCGCGCCAGGGCACAGTGCGCCCGGATTCTCGAACGCGCGAATGACGAACCACAACTTGAGCGCGCGAAACCGCCGACCGAGCTGCGGGCCGTAATCCATGAGGTTGGTCGCGCCGGATTCGCTCGTTCGCAGATATTCGGGCACGAGCGTGAACGCTTCTTTCAGCGTGTTCGGGTCGCGCGTCAGGAGCACGGAGCAGTCCACCGGCGTGAAGAGCCATTTGTGCGGGTTCACGACGATCGAATCCGCTTCTTCAAGGCCGTCGAGCAGCCGCCGGTATTCGGGGCATATTGCCGCCGAGCCCGCGTACGCCGCATCGACGTGCAGCCATAACGCCTCGCGTCTTGCGACGGCGGCGATTTTGCGCAGTGGATCGACGCTGGTGGAGGAGGTGGTGCCCGCCGTCGCGACCACGCCGATCGGGCGTCGTCCCACGGCGCGGTCAGCGGCGATCGCCTTTTCCAATTCACCCACGTCCATTCGAAACGCAGCGTCGACCGGGATCTTTCGCAGGTTTTCCAAGCCCAGCCCAAGCGTGATCATCGCCTTGTCGATCGACGAGTGGGCGTGCTCGCTGCAATAGACGGTCAGCGGCGGCAAGTCGGGGCGGCCCGCCATCCCGTGGCGACGAATGTCGTATTCGCGCACGCGCTGCCGCGCCGCCGCGATCGCCAGCAACGACGCGATCGACGCGGTGTCGTTGATATGTCCGCGAAATTCCGGCGGCAGCTCGATCATCTGCCGCAGCCAGTCGCAAACGAGCTCTTCGAGTTCGGTTGCGGCCGGGCCGGTCCGCCAGAGCATCGCATTGATGTTGAGTGTGGCGGCCAGCGCCTCCGCGAGAATGCCCGGCGCGGACCCGCTGATCGCGAAATAGGCGAGAAAACCCGGGTGATTCCAGTGGGTCGTGTTCGGCTCGACGACACGGAGATAGTCGTCGAGCAGCGCGTCAAGCGACTCGGCATTCGCCGGCGGCGCGGAAGGCAGCAACTTGCGAACGTCGCCGGGCTCGATGTGCGGTACGACGGGATAGCGCGATCCGCATTCCAGATAGTCGGCCGCGATGTCGGCGACGCGGTGCATCGCAGCGCGAAACTCACTGGGGCTTCGGTCTCCCGGCGGCGGCGACGGCGACGGCTCTTGTGCAGGCGACATACGAAAGCTCCACAATGGTGAGGCCACGAATTTTGCACGCGGTCCGAGCCCCAAGCGCCAGCGCGTGGGTGTTTTTCAAGTATTGCGCCCAATCGCGCAAATACCCGCGCGCTGGCGCTTGATTCATCTCCCCAAGAATCCTCGCGGCGCGAGGAGATTTTTCGAACGGCGACTGGATCGCCGATGCACGGAGCGAGGTAGCGGCCTGCGTCTCGCAGGCCGTAGATCGGGAACGACCCCGATCGCGCCGATTCGACGGGCTACGGCCGGCGAGACGCCGGCCGCTACATTTCCTCCCGCGCGCCGACGCTTGGGCTGCGGGCAACGCCCGCGCTGAGGGCTCGGATTACCCGGTCGCGGGGCTCGGATTTTCCGATCGCATAGGAATCATTGGCCACAGTCCTCCGTGCAAACAACGGCGCACGATCCCAACGGCGCACGTCCGCTGAGTATTCTGACCGCTTTGCCGTCAGCTTGCGCGGCTTGCACTTCGGCTCGGTCGCCTCCAAGATGTTCCGATGCGCTCGGCACCGCATTCGGGGCTTGCTCGGTTCGCCAGCCACCTGGGGTGGGCGTGGCTGCTCGCGGCTGTGGTGTCGATCGCATCCGGCTGCTCGGGCCTGGCCTACGAGCGGGCGAGACTCGGGTTGACGCCCGGCGAGGTCGACCGACAACTCAACCTGACGACGGCCCGCCGCACCGAGAACCGCATTATTCAATATCAGCGGGATTCGGACGGCGAGGAAACCTCGCTTGTCTTTCTGCTTGCGAACGATCGCCGGCTGGCGGGCAAGGTGATGGTGGAGCGCCGGCTATCGAGCGCGGGATTCTTGGCCAAGCCGGCGCGCTACTCGCTGGTTGGCGAATTGGATCGAGCGCTGTACGGTGTTGACGTGACCGGTCCGATCGATACCCTTCGGCTGATCACCCAGCAGTTGCGCGATTTGCCGACGGAAGCGGTCGCCTGCAATGGCCAAAAGCTCGTGCTGGCCGGACTGGTACGCATCTTGCAAGGCCAGCGGAACGTCGAAGATCTCGGAGTTTCCGCCGATCAGCTTTCCGATCTGGCGACAATCGCTCCGGAAGGCTGCGACGCCCAGTTATCGACTGGAGCGGACGCCGTCGTGCGGTTTGGGTACCGCGTGGAACAGGTGCGGTAACGATGAGCGACATCTTTGTCCCGTGGCGCAAGCGACCGCCTCGTCATGATGCGGGCCCGTCCGGCTTGGTTGCGCGCTTGGCTGTCGGGTTGTATCGAATCGGATCGCCGATCGTGCGGCGTTTTCCGGGAACTCTGTTCATTCTGGCAAGCACCGCGGCGATCCTCGCAACCGGTGCGATCGGGTACGGCATGTACACGATCTACCGCCTGAGCGAAATGTCGCTGCCGATGGGGCCGGACGCCAAGCCCGCGACGGTCGTCGAAATCCAGGAGCGTCTGAGCCAGCTTGGTTTGCCGGTCCCGGCCACGGTGGTCTGGTGTTTTCAGTCGTCCCTGGTGCGCGACGTGGTGGCCCTGTTGGGCATCATCGCGTTTGTCTCTGTTCTGGCGATGTTCGCGATCTGGTGGGAGCGAAAGGTCTCGGCGCACATCCAGTCGCGCCTGGGGCCGATGCGCGTCGGCGGCTGGCACGGTTGGTCGCAATCCCTGGCCGACGGGCTGAAGCTGATCGGCAAGGAGGACCTGATTCCCACCGAGGCGGATCGCCCGCTGTACCGGCTCGCGCCCTATCTCGCATTCGTGCCGGCTTTGGCCGCGTTCATCTTTCTGCCGTTCGGCGCCTATTGGGTCATGCGCGATCTCGACGTGGCGCTGATCATTCTTCTGGCCGTGCTGGCGATCGAGGTGATCGGCGTGCTCGTCGGCGGTTGGGCCAGCAACAACAAGTGGAGCGTATACGGAGCGCTTCGCGAAGCCTGCCAGGTCGTCAGCTACGAAATCCCGATGGGGATTTCGCTGCTGGTCCCGGTCATGATCGCCGGCTCGCTGCGGCTGAGCGACATTGCGGGCAGCCAGCAGGGCGGCTGGTTCCACTGGCTGGCCTGGCACAGTCCGTGGGCGTTCCTGGCGATGTTCCTCTACTTCATCGCCTCGCTGGCAGCGTGCAAGCGGGCGCCGTTCGACCTGCCCGAAGCCGAAAGCGAACTGGTCGCCGGATTTCACACCGAATACAGCGGCTTTCGCTGGAGCCTGTTTTTCTTCGCTGAATATGCCGCGATGTTCCTCGTGAGCGGGCTGCTGGTCATCCTGTTTCTGGGCGGCTGGGACGCGCCCTGGGCCGGGCTCGACGACTGGCTCGGCCGCGCGCTCGGTTGGCATTGGCTGATCAGCCTGTCGCAGAGCCAGAATCCGTATGACCGCCTGTTCCACGGCGTTTTCTTCAGCGGGCCGCTCTGGTTCATCGGCAAGGCGATGGTGTTGGTCTACGTTCAGCTCTGGCTTCGCTGGACGCTGCCGCGGCTGCGAATCGACCAGGTGCTTTATTCCTGTGTCCAGGTGATGCTGCCGCTGACGATCGTTGTGCTCGTGGCCAGCGCAGTGTGGGAGATGGCCGTTCAGGAGATGCCCGGCTTTTCGGTTTTCGCTTCGCTGATCAGCCCCGTGATCGCATTCATCGGCATCCTGGGATGCGGCAGCGCGGCGGCGGCGATCATCACGGGCACCATCGGCCGGCGCGCGTTGGTCGGAACGATGGCGGTTGAGCGGCCGCTGCGGGGGGGATGAGCGTGATCGAAGCGATCGTGTTCTACATCTTCGCCGGCCTGCTGGTCTTCTCGTCGGTGTTCATTCTCTTCGGCCGAAACATCATCCGCAGCGCGATGTGGCTGATGGCGGCCCTCGGCGCCGTCGCGGCTCTCCTGCTACTGCTCGGTGCGAACTATCTGGCCGCGGTGCAACTCGTCCTCTACATCGGCGGCGTGCTGGTGTTGATCGTCTTCGGCGTCATGTTGACGGCGAAAAGCCCGTACATCCGCTACGACGTCAAGCTGCATGAGCAGATCGCGGGCTTTGTCGTCGGCGGTCTGCTGCTTGCGGGGTTGCTCGTGGCTTTGCTGAATTCGCCCTGGCCGAAACCGCCGGGAGTCGTGTCCGATCAGGCCGCGTCGGTGCGGGACTTCGGTGAGCGTCTGCTGACCAGCTACTGGTTGCCGTTCGAGCTCGTTTCGCTGCTGCTGCTGGCGGTCATGGTCGGGGCCGCGGTATTGGCTCGCCCGGAGAAACGGTGACGCGATGCTGACGATCGGTCTGACCCATTACATTGTGCTCTCCTGCCTGCTGCTGAGCTTCGGCGTCGCGGTCATGGCGACCAAGCGCAACGCCATCGGAATCCTGATCGGCTCCGAACTCGTGCTCAACGCCGCCGTGCTGAATTTCGCCGCTTTCGGCCGCTATCGCGTCGGCGGCGTGGACGGCCAGATTTCCGGGATTTTCGTGATCGTGCTGGCGGCGGCCGAAGCGGCCATCGCTTTGGCGATCTTTCTGAACTTCTATGCGACGCACGCCACGGTCGACGTCGATCGCGGCGATGCGCTGAAGGGGTGACGGTTCGCGCATGGCGACAGTACTCCAGATATGCCTGATTCTCGGCGTGCTGCTGCCCCTCGCCAGCTTCGCCGTGCTCGTGTTTTTCGGGCAGCGCTTCCCGGCGGGTGCGGGGCTGCTGCATCGGGCGGCGAGCGGGCTGCGTCCGCGGGCGCGGCATTTCGAATCGCCCGAGTATGAGCCGCCGCAATATGGCCCCGGCGAGCCGCTGGCCGGCTGGATCGCCACCGCGGCTTGCGCGCTGTCGTGCGTCCTCGCCCTCGTTGTCCTGGTTATTTGGGCGGGCGATCCTGAAACCCGCGGGGCGTGGACCCGGGCCGCGGTTGACTCGGCACCCATCTGGCTGCGGCTCGGATCGATGCCGATCGAGGTCGGAGTGCGGCTCGATTCGCTGACCGTCATCGTCTTTTTCATGGTGACGTTTTGCGCGACTTGCATCCACGTCTTCAGCCTCGGCTACATGCGCGGCGAAACCGGATACACGCGGTTTTTCGCCTTCCTTTCGCTCTTCTGCTTTTCGATGCTCGGCCTGGTCATCGCCGCCAACCTGATGCTGACGTTCGTTTTCTGGGAACTGGTCGGCGTTTGCAGCTATTTCCTGATCGGGCACTGGTTTGAGAAAAAGTCGGCGTCCAACGCCGCGATCAAGGCCTTCGTCGTCAACCGCGTCGGCGATTTCGGCTTTCTGTTCGGACTGGGCCTGTGCATTGCGTTTCTGGGGACGCTCTCGCTCGATCAGTTGCCGGCGGTCTTCGAGGCCGGGGCGCACAAGGCCGGCTGGGCGACCGGCGCGCTCAGCCCGGCCGCCGAAAAAGTGGCCGAGGCCGTCGCGACGCGCGCTTCGCAGCTCTTCACCACGCAACTCGGCGGCATCTCACTGGCGACGCTGCTCGGATTGGGACTTTTCTGCGGAGCGATCGGGAAAAGCGCTCAATTCCCGCTGCACGTCTGGTTGCCGGACGCGATGGAAGGTCCGACGCCCGTGTCCGCCCTGATCCACGCCGCCACGATGGTCGCCGCCGGCGTCTACATGGTCGCGCGGATTTACGCCGTGCTGACGCCCGGCGCGCTGTTCGTCATTTCGGTGATCGGGTGCATCACGCTGACGATGGCCGCGCTGATGGCGGTGGTGCAGACGGATATCAAACGCGTGCTGGCGTATTCGACGCTTTCGCAACTCGGCTACATGGTCTTCGGCCTGGGCGTCGGATCGTGGATCGGCGCTTTGTTCCACCTGCTGACGCACGCCTTCTTCAAGGCTCTGCTCTTCCTCGGCTCGGGTCAGGTGATCGCCGCCTGCCACCATGAGCAGGACATGCGCAAGATGGGCGGGTTGGCCCCGAAGCTGAAACGCACCGCCGGCTGTTTTCTGATCGCCGTGCTGGCGATCTCGGGCGCGGGAATTCCGTGGACTTCGATCGGTCTGGGCGGCTTTTACAGCAAGGACGAAATCCTGGTCGTCGCGATGGCCCGGCTGCATGCGTACACGGGCGCCGGCGAGGCGGCAGGGGGGTGGCATGTCCCGACCTGGCTGTTCGCCCTGCCCGTGCTCATCGCGTGGCTGACGCCGTTGTACATGGG
>JACRLV010000323.1 GCA_016235145.1 Planctomycetota bacterium | reverse complement strand
CGCGGCCAAGCTGCGCAGGCTCGCCGACGAGAAGAAGAGATCGACGACGGGCCCCGCACCGAAGCGCGGCGGCGTGCTTTTTTTTGAAGAGGGCGGAGCGGCGGATGCTGAAGGAATATCTGAATCTGCCGCCCGGCGTCTATGCCCTTTGCGTGGGGATGTTCCTCAACCGCGTCGGCACCATGGTGCTGCCGTTTCTCACGAAGTATCTCACGGAGAGCCTCGGCGCGCCGCCGGACATCGCCACTTTGGGAATGACTTGCTTCGGCGCGGGCGCGATCGGCGGGGCGCTCGTCGGCGGTCACTTGGCGGATCGCTATGGCCGGCGCATCGTGATGATCGCGGCGCTCGGGGGCGGGGCAGGTTTACTCTTGGTGATGTCGCGCATCACCTGGCTGCCGGGCGTGTTTCTCGCGATCTTCGTGTTCGCACTGGTTTCGGAGCTGTTCCGCCCTGCCCTTCAGGCGATGATCGCCGACATGACCCCGCCCGAGAAACGCACGCACGCCTTCGGGTTGATGTACATGGCGATCAATCTTGGCTTCGGCATTGGCCCGTGGCTGGGAGGCATGCTCGCGACGCGCTCGTATTCGCTGCTTTTCTTCGCCCAGTCGGCGTCGAGCCTGGTATTTCTGGCGGTCGTGCTGGGGTGGATTCCCGAAACGCTCCGCCGGCGCGGGAACGACGGGGCGGAAGGCGCCGAGCCGAATATCGGTTTCGGGCGCGCTCTGCGTCATATCAGCCAGGACGGCGACTTTCTGCTCCTCTGTGCCGGGACATTCTTCGTCTCGATGGTCTACATGCAGACGATGTCCTCGTTCCCGCTATTTCTGAGTTCGAAGGGGCTGGATACAGCGGCGTACGGCCGCATCGTCGCGGTCAACGGGCTGCTGATCGCAGGTACACAGATTTTCGTGACCGCCATCGTCGCGCGGTTCGATCGCTGCCGGGTGCTGGTGCTTGCGGCGATGGTGACGGCGACCGGGTTCGGCTCGTACGGCGGCTTGGCGGCGGAATGGGAGTTCAAGCTCGCGGTCGCGATCTGGACGCTGGGCGAGATGATGCAGTCGCCGCTGCTCTCGCCGCTGGTCAGCGAAATTGCGCCGAAGCAGATGCGTGCGCGCTACCTCGGCGTGATCTCGATCGCGTTCAGCGGCGCAAACGCGATCGGCGCGCCTCTTGGCGGGCTCTTGTTGCGACATGCCGGCGGAGTGGCGCTCTGGATCACCGCGGCGGGTGTGGCGTTGCTGGGCAGCGCCTGCTACGCGGCAGCACGCCGGCCGGTGTTGCGACGGATCGCACTGGCCGAAGGCGGAGCGGCGTAGCAGTCAATCGGCAGGTTTCAAACGGCCGGAACCTGCCCTACCTATTAACGGAAATGCAGCCGGGGCGGCTGCGGTACATCAGGCAGCCGGGGCGGCTGCGGTACATCGTGCGGCCGGCGGGGCAACCCTTGGCAATCACCTCAGCGAGTTAAGTTCCTGGACGAGCGATCGGAGAAACGGCTTGACGACCGTCAGGTATCCGATAGCCGGATCGGCTTCGTTCACGCCCCCGGTCCCAGCGGCGCGGCCCGGTTGGTTTCGCGCACCACCGCCTCCACCATCGGGCGGTCGTCATTGTAGAGATGCTTGCAGATCTGCGGGAACTGGTCGCACAGCGGGTCGTCATCAGCAAGTCGGTGCTCCCTCTCCCAGACTACCGGGAGAGGGAGCACCGACCGCACGCGCTCGCGCCTCGAATTACGGGCCGGAGGCCCAGGCTCCCCTTCGTGCCTTCGTGCCTTCGTGCCTGAATTCACGGCGTTGCGCGCCGGCGATGGCAGTTCCGTTGCGGACCGCTATTTCGGATCGCCGGGCTTGCTGATCTCGTCGATCAGCTTCATCACGGCCTCTTCCATCTTCTCGTCGCGCAGATCCTTGAAGCGGATCTTGCCCGTATGGTCCAGGATGTAGATCGTCGGCCAACCGTGGACGTTCCAGCGTTTGGCGATCGGTCCGGTTCCGGGCGATTCGTCCTGGATGTTCGGCCAGGTGATCTTCTCTTTCTCGAGGATGTCTTTGAGAGCCGACCGGCTCCCGTCGCTGTTGATCCCCAGAAGCGTGAAAGGCTTGCCTTCCAGTTTCTTCACGAGTTCACGCTCGTGGGGCAGCATCGCGCGGCACGGCCCTCACCAGAAACCCCAGAAATCCAGCACGACCACCTGCCCGCGGAACTGCGAGAGCTTGATCGTCTTGCCCTCGACGTCGCCGCCTTCGAACTCCGGCGCGACCATGCCGATCTGGAGATGCTCCATCTCGTAAACGTAGCCGTCCGCCTTCTCCGCCGCGGGAGTGCCCTTGTATTCGCCGGCGACTTTGCGGAACAGCTCCTGGGCCCGCTCCTTGTCGCCGGCGGCGCCCTTCATCTCCGGCGGCATGTCATCGCCGTGTCCGCTGTAAAGCAGAAACGCCAGGTTGAACGAGGCCGCGGCCTGGGCGGCTTTGTCCTTGTTCTCCTTGATGATCGCCTCGTAGAGTTCGATCAGCGGCTTTCGGCCGACCGACCAGAATGAATACTGAAGCTCGTCGAGCGAATCGGCGATTTCCGCCTGCCCAAGGTGTGATTTTTGCAGCGTCTCGAGCGCGGACTTCACGGTTTCCGAGGGCTTGTCCGACGGGCCGCCGCGCTCGGAGGTGATCATCCAAACCAGCGCGGGGATTGCGTCGGGCTTTCCGGCCATTTTCTCGGCGTACTTCTGGAATTTGGAACGAAACTCCGCCATGAACGGCGGATTCGCCATGTCGAAGGCAGGCATCGAAGTGCTTTCGTTCTTCGATTTCTCCATCGCCTTTTGGTAGTCGGCGTAGAATTTTTGCTGGGCTTCTCTGAATCCCTTCAGCAGTTCGTCGTATTCCTGATCGGCACGCGCCGGCGGCCCCAGCAGCAGCGCGCAGACGATCAGAAACTGCCAACGCAGCACACGCATCGTCCTGTTCTCCTTTCTCGGTAGTCCCCGGAGTCCGTACGCCGACACCAGTCGAGTCGGCTTCCGGTCGGCCTGGACAGAAATGGTAACCACCCGCGGCGGCGACGGGTAGCATCGATGCCAGTTGATCGTATGATCATGCGGCGACCCCGCTTCTTGACGCGAGATTTCGCGATTGCGGAGCGGCGCGGCGCGGGCAGCAGCGGGATCGAAAGATGAAGAAGACATTGAAGGTCGGCGTGTACGGTGCATCCGGGTATGGCGGAGTCGAGCTGCTTCGGTTGCTCTGCGGACATCCGGATGCGGCGGTCGTGCAGGCCACCTCGCGCGAGCCGGGCCGGCGGGTCGATGAAATCCACCCCGGTTTGCGCGGCCTGTGCGACCTCACGCTCAGCCCGAGCCGGCCCGACGCGCTCGATCCCGGCCTCGACGCCGTGTTCTTTGCGCTGCCGCACGGCGAATCGGCGGCGGTCGCCGGCGAGGTGATCTCGCGATGTCCGGACGCGCGGCTGTTTGATCTCGCGCAGGATTTTCGAACAGGGCACGAGGCGGGCGGCTGGGTCTATGGCCAGCCGGAGCTTTTTCGCGACGAAATCACGAAGGCCCGGCGGGTCGCATGCCCGGGCTGTTTTGCGACCTCGATTCTGCTCGGCACCGGGCCGGCCCTGGCCGCCGG
>JACRLV010000322.1 GCA_016235145.1 Planctomycetota bacterium | reverse complement strand
CTGGTCGACCCGATGATCACGGTCAAGCCCGCCCAGGGCCAGGTTCCCGACCTGATCGAGGAGATCAAGCTCCGCGTCGCGCGCAACGAACGCGTCCTGGTCACCACCCTGACCAAGCGCCTCGCCGAGGACCTGGCGAACTACATGCAGGAGCTCGGCATCAAGGGCCGCTACCTGCACAGTGAGGTCCAGACCGTAGAGCGCGTCGAGATCCTGCGCGACCTGCGGGAGGGGAAGTTCGACGCCCTGGTCGGCGTCAACCTGCTGCGCGAAGGACTCGACCTGCCGGAAGTGTCGCTGGTCGCGATCCTCGACGCCGACAAGGAAGGTTTCCTCCGCAGCGCGACGTCGCTGATCCAGATGATCGGCCGCTGCGCCCGCAACGTGAACGCGACCGTTTATCTCTACGCCGACCGGATCACCGATTCGATGAGGCAGGCGATCGACGAAACCACCCGCCGCCGCGAGATCCAGACCCGCTACAACCAGGAGAACAACATCACGCCCGAGCAGGTTCGCAAGGCGGTGCGCGAGAGCCTGCTGGGCGAGGTAGCGGCGATGCGGCGGGTCCGCGAAGCGGCGAACGTGGACGAGGAGAACTACGACCGCGACGAATTGGTCGGCGAGCTGGAGCGCGAGATGCTCCAGGCCGCCGAGGAGCTGGATTTCGAAAAGGCGGCGTCCTTGCGCGACCATATTGGGAAATTGAAGCAATCGAACGAAGCGAAAGTGGCCGCGGCCGATGCGCGCCCGGCCTTCGCGGGCAAGGCCCGGGCCGCTGAAGGCTGGAAGCCGCGCAGCCAGCGCCGGCGGCCGAAGAAAGGCTGATTTCGCAGAACCGAGTACACTACCACCCGGCGCGGCGGGAATCCGCGCGGGAGAACCTCAGTCAGGAGCAGATTGATGAAACTTCACGGGAATCGAATCCGCAACATCGCCTCGGTCCTGGTGATGCTGGCGGCGTCGTGTTGTGCATGGGCCAAAGGGCTCGAAGACTTTTCCCTCACCAAGGCGATTCCGGCGGACGTGTTCGTGGCCATCCACACGCGCGGCCACGAGGGCCAGGCGTGGCTGAATAAGCAGTACGCCCGCGTCGGCGAGGAGCTCGAGAAGATCCACCTCGAGCGCGACGTCAAGCTCTTCTTCAAGAAGATGGCCAAGGAGCAGGGCCATGAGACCGAAGAGTTCGACGAGAATTGGAACAAGGTCGCCGACATGCTCTCGACCGTCGAGTGGTTCCACCTCGCGGACCGTGAGTACGCCTTCTGCATGCGGCTGGGCGAGATTCTGCCCGAGTTCATCAGCCTGATGAAGCCGCCGGCGGACAAGGTGGATTCGAATTTCGAGGGCATGGCCGGCATGCTCAAGCACCTCGCGGAGCTTCAGCCCGAGGCGTTCGTGCTGGCCACGGACACGCAAGGCGACCTGACCACGCACCGCCTGTCCGTGAACGGCGCTCCTTTCCCGGTGGTATTGACGCTGGCCAAGCACAAGGACGTCATCGCGATCGGCTTCGGCCCGACGCTCGTCGAGCAGTCGCTCGCGCTGCTCACTGGCAAGGAAGGCAAGACGCTTGCCTCGACCCCGCGCTTCCAGGAAGCGTTCAAGAAGGTCGCCGCCCCGACCGACGCCGCGGCTTTCGTGGATGCGAAGGTGCTCTTTACGCAGCTGCGCACCCTCGTCGATCACGCGATCGCCATGAGCGCCGACGCCGCCCCCAAGGAGGGCGAGCCCGGTTATGAGGACTACGTTCGCGGCAAGCAGATTCCCGGCAAGATCTTCGACATGTGCGACATCACGGAATATTCCGCGACCGTGCGTACGACCGACGGCATGAAGGCCACCGGCGAATCCGTCACGATGCTGCGGGAAGACGCCAAGAACAAGGCGCTCTACAAGGTCATGTACGGCAATCCGGCGATCAAGAATCCGCTCGGCTTCGTGCCGAAGGAAGCCGGCGATTTCTTCGTCACCAGCGGCATCAACCTCAAGGCGCTTTACGAGGCGATCGTGAAGATGCTCAAGGAGGACATCCCGCAGGGCGAAGAGGTGCTGGCCGGGATCGACGGCCTGAAGGAAAACGGATTCGACATTGAAAAGGATCTGATCGCCTGGATTCAGGGCTCGATGGTGATGGTCTCCAAGCCCGGCCCCAATGCGTACGCTTCATCGGATTGGGTGTTCATGCTTCAGGTCAGCGACGAGGCCAAGTGCAAGGAGCAGGTCGACCGCCTCGTGAAGATGGGCGAGGAAGCGCTCGCCGGCAGCCAGCAGGGCTCGATCGCCGACGCCCAGATCGATGGAGCCGAGGGATTCAAGACCCTGAACATCCAGATGCTTTCCATGATGGGCGGAGGTCTCGCACCGACCTTCGGCGTGGCGAAGGGCTGGCTCGTCGCCGGCTCGAGCGCCAAGTTCATCGAAAAGACCCTGGCGACCATCGCCGGCGGCGAGAACATCTCCAAGAACGAACGCTTCACCAAGGAAGGGCTCATGCCGGAGGGCGCGGTCCACGCGATCGCCTTCACGGACGAATCCAACCTCGGAGAGAACTTGAGCACTGCTCTCGGAATGCTGCCGATGCTGACGATGACGAACCCGGAATTGGGCAAGAATCCTGTCCTCAGCAGCCTGATCGGCATCGCCGGCAAGCTGTCGCGCGTCGTGCGAAAGCTGGACTTCTTCCAGTCCTCCGCGTCGGTCACGACCATCGACGGCAACGTGGTTCACACGAAGTCGCTGTCCACCTATCGCGAACCGCCGCCGCCGCCGAAGAAGCCCACCGCCGAAAGCAAGGAAAAAAGCGAGAACGAGGAATCCGGCAAGAGCGAGAAGCCGTAACGGCAAGTTGCGGAATGTACCGCAGCCGCCCCCGGCTGATCGATGTACCGCAGCCGCCCCCGGCTGATCGATGTACCGCAGCCGCCCCCGGCTGCATTCTGTCACGAGGAGCGCGAATCTCCGCCGGGAGCGTGGTTCCTGCAACAAACCGGCGTCATGGCCGAACACTGATTCGCCAAGCGCCGGCCGTCAAGACGGAAGTGGTTCTTCGCATTCAGCACCGAGGGCGGCAGCCGCAAACTGCCGCCCTCGCGATTTGTCCGCATCTCGCGCCGCCGCGCATGATCCCCCGCCCCGGAGCCGGCTTGATCATTCATCCTCTTCGAACTCGACCCGCGTCGCCTCGCTTTCGCCGGTGGGAGCGACCAGCGAGTAATGATATTTCGGCGCCGGCAGGATCGGGGTCAGCCCGAACCGATACGTCGCGCCGGGCTTGAGCGTCGCCTTGAGCCAGAATTCCGGCGTGCCGCCCGACTCCCGGTCGTCCATCAGCTTGCTGAAATTGACGCGTTGCAGCGGGATCTTGGCGCCCGAGGCGTCCGTAAGCTGGAAATGGTCGCTGACCCATTCGTCCCATTGAACGACCGCGCCGCGCAGCTTCGGCGGATCCTTGCGCGGCATGAACATGCTCACGGCGACGTTGAACTCGACGCCCGCCGCGTCCGGCTTTCCAAACGCGACCGGCAGCGTGACGATGTCTTTTGAGACCTGCGAACCGAAGTAGAAGTACATGATGGCGATCACGATCACGCCGGCCGCCAGAACTCCCAGACCTCGCATGCTGAGCCTCCGCGTTTGAAGTTGATTCGACTCCCGCGTTGTGCAATCGATGCTGATAGGGAATGATCGTGCAAGCGGCGTGCGAGGTCAACTGCCCGCCGGCTGCGGAGCGGAGCCCGGCGTGGGTATGATGGTCGCGGGATGAATTCGAGCGCGAGCAGTGAGGCCGGGGATCTTTGATGGGTTTGGGAATGAAGTCGGAAGTACCGCCGCCGGGTCTTCGCCCCGGAACAGCGCACCGGGCGCCCCTCGTGCATGCCGTTTCGCCGGCTTGATCGCCTGCCTGACGGCGGCGTTGGTCCCTTTTGCTGGGTGCGCTTCCGCGATCCGCACCTTCCAGTACCCGCGTCCGATCCCGCTCTCGGAAAAGGCGGCAACGATGGACCTATCGCCACAAACGCCCACGGACGCCGTGCTTCAGCCCCGTTTGATCGAAATCGAACGCCGCATCGCGGATGAGCTTGGCATCGCCGCGGAGCAGCGCGCCTTCGGCATGATCGATTTGCCCGAAGGCCGGCTGGCGTGCGTGAATGGAGACCAGATGTTCTACGGCGCGAGCGTACCCAAAACCATCATCGTCTTCGCGTACTTGCTCAGCAACCCCGACGTCGTCCGCGACATGCCCACCCAGACGCTGCGCGAGCTGCAACTCGTCATCAAGCGCAGCGACAACGAGCTCGCCGCCAAGTACAGCCAGATCGTCGGACTCGATCGGATTCAACAGGTCATCCAGTCGCCCGAATACCGCTTCTACAATCGCGACGCCGGCGGCGGAATGTGGTGCGGCAAACATTACGGAATCGACCAGCCGCGCACCGGCGACCCGCTGGCGGACCATTCGCACGCCGCGACGGTGCGGCAGTGCCTTCGCTACTACCTGCTGCTGGAGCAGAACCGGCTCGGCGGCCGCGCCGTCTGCGATCGCCTGCGCGAGATCTTCGCAGCGCCGGCGCTCGAATTCCACGATGACTACTTCGTCGCCGGACTGAAAGGGCTGGCAACGGATGTCATTCGCAAGAGCGGAACGTGGGAAGACTGGCATCTGGACACGGCGCGGGTCGGCTTCGGCGACCGCGTGCTCCTGCTGGCGGGTATGACGCGCCACCCGCGCGGCTCGGAGTATCTGGAGCGAATGGCCCGGGCCGCGATGGCGTTGACCCTGGCGCCGGAGGCGTACGGGGCCGACGACATCGCAAAGTTGGCGACGACGCAGCCGAAACCGCCGCTCCCGTATTGGCACCATACGCTCATCCACGACACGCCGAAGCACTTTCGCGGCGAAATCCGGCTCGGCCGCGCCGGCGGGCAATCCAGAGGCGTGACGCTGACGCCGAAAGCGGGCCAGGAGGCGCTCTACGAATCCGCGGTGATTTCGCCGGAGCGGAAGTTCAACGAGCTGCTGCTGTCGTGGAATGTCGCGACTTCCAAAGGAACCGGAATGTGCATCGAGGCCCGCGTCGGCCGCAAATTCGACGACACCTGGAGCCCGTGGCTCTTTTTTGGCCAGTGGGGCGACGCGGTCCCGGCCGGAGTGCAAACCGTGACGTGCGAATCCGGCCGAATTGACGTCGACTACTTTCGATCCGCCGAGCACTTCGACCGCCTGCAATATCGCGTGCGCGCCGCGGGCGAAGGCGACGTCTACGTCGATCACATCACGGTCTGCACGAGCGACCTGACGGGGCTACCGGAATCCGACGGCAAGATTCGCGGCGATATTATTAGGACCGCGCCGCAGGAGCAGTGGCAGCGGCGTCTGCCCGTGCCGTTTCGCAGCCAGAAAACCGAGCAGCCGGACATCGCGGGGCGGATTTGCAGCCCGACGTCGCTGTCGATGGTAATGGCTTTCTACGGCGTGGAGCGCCCGACGCTCGACGTGGCCCGGGCGTGTTTCGACTCGCCGCACGACATCTACGGAAATTGGCCGCGGAATATCCAGGCCGCGTTCAGCATGGGCGTTCCGGGCTACCTGACGCGGATCGCGACGTGGACCGAAGCCGAGCAGTTCATCGCCGACGGCCGCCCGCTGATCGCGTCGATTCGCGTGGAGAAACCCGGCGGCCTCACCGGCTCGCCATACAAAACCACCGACGGCCACTTGCTCGTGATCTGCGGATTCGACAAGGACGGCAACGTCGAGGTCAACGACCCGGCGGCCTCCGGCGCGGCGACCGGAATGCGCACCTACTCACGCGCAGACCTGGCGGAAGCATGGTTCCGCGGCTCGGGCGGCGTGACGTATGTCCTGCTGCCGCCCAGCCGGCGGCGGTGACGAGCATTCCGAACGGATGCGCGGTTCCATACGACAATCGGACATGCGGATTACGGACAAGGTCTACCGAATACTGCGAGCAGCGCCGTGAGGTCGGCCAGATCCACGTCGCCGTCCTCATCCAAATCAGCGGAACAAGGCTCCGCGTCGCACGTTTCGCCGAACTGTGCCAGCAGCAGGGCCAGATCCTGAATGTCCACCCCGAAACTGAAATTCAGATCGCCGACGCAGCGCGGGCGGCGATAGGCCCATGTACCGGGCTGCGGGCCGAACAGAATCGACTCCTTTCTGACGCTGTCATACACAAGCGAGTGACCTGCCACAGACGAACTGGGCTCGGATTGTATTGCCCGCCACACTTCTCCGTTCCATTCCCATGCCGCCCTGCCGCCTACGCCGGTGCCTGACCCGCCGTACAGTACGCAAACCCCGCGCTCGGAATCGAAGGTCATTGCCGCCAGGAATCGCGGATCGGGCCCGTGATCCGCTCGAAACGCCCAGGCGGTTCCATTCCATTCCCACGTATCGTCAAACCCGGTCGTCGGGCAGATGGCATCGCTACCGCCAAATAGGACCGTTACGCCGCGCCGGCTGTCGAACGCCATCGACTGCAATCCTCGCGGCGAGGGTCCATCGCTCGCGCGCAAAGACCACTCCACTCCGTTCCATTCCCACGTATCACGCAGGAGCGATGTGCCGTCGTAGCCCCCGAAAATGACGCATACGCCGCGCCAACTGTCGTACGCCATGGCCAGCGACCGCCGCGGGCTGGGGCCGGTGTTTGATCGCAGCGTCCACGCGGCGCCGTTCCATTCCCAGGTGTCGTTGTCGAAGCCGGTGGAGGGGCTGGTTCCTCCGAATAGGACCGTCACATGGCGAAGCGAGTCGTAGGCCATTACATGCCGCCCACGCGCATGCGGCCCCGGCGCGAGATTCCGGAACCAGTGCGCGCCATCCCATTCCCACAATTCGGATTGGTATACGCCATCTGCGCCAAACATCACCATGCGCTGCCGCTGGCTGTCAAACACGGAAGCGTGTCGCGCGCGCGGTTGCGGCAACAACGGCGATTCCGGCGACCAGCTTTGCCCGTTCCAACTCCATGTATCAGGCAACATTGCGTCGTATTCGTGCACTCCCCCTTGCACGAAGACCTGGCCGCGCCCGGCGTCATAGACCATCGCGTGTTCGATGCGGGCCTCGGGGCCGGCGCCGTAGCGCCGCGTCCAGGCGGCGCCGTCCCACTCCCAAAGCTCTCTTGTGGCGAGGGCCGGTCCGCCACCGAACATGACGGTCACGTTTCGAACGCTATCGAACGCCAGTTTGTGGCCAAAATGCCAACCGGGCGATTCAGCTTCGTGCGCCGCCCACTGATCTCCGTCCCATTCCCAAACTTGAAGGTCGTCGTTGGCGCCGCCGACAAGACAGGTCACGCCGCGAGCGGAATCGAAGGCCACCGCGTGGCCTTCGCGAAGCCCAGGGCCGGTGGTGCACCGAAGTTCCCACGTGTTCCCGTCCCATTCCCAGGTATCCTCGAGGAGGTTCTCCTGTGCGTGGCCGCCATAAAGTACCGTCCGCGCACGACGGCTGTCGTACGCGAGTGCGTGCCGGTAGCGAGCCGGCGGTCCGGCCGTTGAGCGCAACGACCACTCGCTTCCGTTCCATTCCCACGTTTCGGAGTCGGCTGTGCTGCCGTCGCTTCCGCCGAACAGGACTGTCACGCGTCGCGCGCTGTCGTAGCACATCGCGTGTCGAGATCGCGGCCGCGGCCCGGACGCGGAGCGAAGCGTCCAGGCGCCGCTCCATTCCCAGGTATCGCCGGCGAGCCCCTCGAGCGTGCGTCCGCCGAAGAGCACGACGGTGTTCCGGTCGCTGTCATACGCCATGTCGTGGCCGTAGCGTCCGCCGGGGTCGGGATCTGGAGCGAGATTCTCCCAGAAAACCGCCTGCCCGAGCGCGGATTGCGAGAGAAACGCCGCGACCACCAGGGTTTGGACCAGATGTCGAGGCCGTAACGGAAGGCGAATCGAATGTCGAATCGGTGAAGGCGACATGGCCACGGCTCCCACGGATAGGTTCCTGCGCCGGCCTCCTCCCGGCAGATGCTAGACCACATATCGAACTATTGCAATCTTGTTATTCTGATGACAAGACTATCGAGCAATACGCTGGCTGGCGATGGGAAGAAGCGAGGCGGCCGGCGTCTCGTCGGCCGTGGCGCATCGATTCATCCCCGCGACCGACTCCGTCCAGAGTACACGACCTGCGAGACGCAGGCCGCTACTTCGTTCCGCGGCGCCGCAACCGCGTCAGATCAATTCCTGGCGGCCGGGCCCTTTCGGCGGGCGCGGCGTCGGCGGACGCGGGGCTGACGGTTCGCCCGGCTTCGGTTCCGACCTCTCCGCCAGATTGTCCCCCGCATTGTTCGTCAGCAACATCGCCTGCGTGATCTGCTCGGCGACGGTGCTCATTCCCGTCGGGGCGTACGGCACCATCATCACGGTCGACTTGCTGCGCGCTCCCACCGCCTGCACCGTGTCATAGTGCTGCGTGAGGAGCACCATGCGGGTGGCCTCTTCCGGCGAAATCCCCGCTTCGGAGCAGGCTTCGACGCTTTCCTTCAGGCCCTTGGCGATCGCGAGCCGTTGCCGGGCGATGCCGACGCCCTGGAGTTCCTTCGCGCGGGCTTCGGCCTCCGCCTCGGCGATGACGCGAATCTTCTGTGCTTCGGCCTCGTTGCGAGCGGCCTCGCGAAGACGGGCGCTGGCGTTCACCTTGTTCATCGCCTTCTTCACTTCGGCGTCCGGCTGGATGTCGTTCACCAGGGCCTGCACGATCGTGTAGCCGAACTCCTGCATCGTGTGGGCCAGCCGCTCCTTGACCGCCTGGGCGATGCGGTCTTTTTCGCTAAAGACACTGTCGATCGGCATCTCCGGGACAAGCGCCCGCACCGTGTCGAACACGTACGAGCTGATCTGCTGCATCGGATTCGCCAGCTTGTAATGCGCGGCCGCGACCGCCTCGTCCGTATCGCGCACGAGGAACTGCACCGCGACCAGCAGGTCGACGAACACGTCGTCCTTGGTCTTGCTCTCGATCTTGATCTCCAGCTCGCGCATGCGGTTGCTGATGCGGGCAGCGATCGTGTCGATCGGGGCCGGCAGCTTCAGATTCAGGCCCGGCCGCGCCACGCGAAGCAGCCGGCCGAACCGTTCGATGATCGCCCGCTCCTGCTGCTTGACCTGAAACAGCCCGGTAGCCAGCACGAACAGCGCTGCAACCAGGAAAAGAGCAAACAGCACGCCGACGACGGCGCCGCCTCCGGCCGCGGCAAGCATCAAAGTCTGCATAATTCGTCTCCTTGCTTCACGACGGCCACGGCATGCGCTGCCGCTCTGCCGCCCGGTCAGACCACCTCAACCACTCGTCGTTTCGCACCGCAATGAAACGGCCGATCGCACGATCGGTCAAGCACGGCGCGTTCTTTGGGTGGTACGGCCGTCTCCGCCGTGGGTGGTACGGCCGTCTCCGCCGTGGGTGGTACGGCCGTCTCGGCCGTCAAACGGGCGGGCCGCCCGTACCACCCACCCAAAAAACGCGGCCGTGCCGGACCACTAGCCCCGGTCCTCCGCGGCGGCCCGGCTTGCTTCGCCGAACTCCGCCGCCATAAGCTCCACAGTCAGCACGCGAAGCGGCGTTTCGATCCGGTACGCCGGAACTTCGATCCGGCCCCGGCCTCCGCCGGGCAGGCTGGAGACCCACTCCTCCAGCGTGAAGATCAACTCCTCGTCGCGGCCGTAGCCGTTGATCCGAAAATTCAGGTCGCGCAGCTCGTAACCGGCGTTGAAAATCGTGATCAGAGCGCCCTCGGTGCCGATCAGCCTGCCGCCGCCGAGCGAGGATTCCCACGAGTAGTACAGGTGCGCCGCCCCGCCGACCGGTACGTAGCCGCTGGGAACGGGCAGAGCGGACGTAACCCTGGATCGGCCGGCATGGGCGGTCCCGTCAACCACCGTCTCCAGACCGAGGCCGCAGGTCGCGCAGAATCGTGCGGCATCCCGATTCGGATGGTGGCAACGCGGGCACTTGCTGTCCATCGCTGCGCCTCCTCACGCCCCCGCCGCAAACGCCGGGCGTCATGGCCCCATATGAGAGTCTAGTTCCGCCAGAGCGAGCCGCAAGTACAAATACGGGCGGGGGTTGGAATGGGGTTCGGACAGCACGAGAGGGTCCGCGAAATACGCTCGGACGGTGCTCGCAAAGTTGATCGATGGCGCCCCGAGGGAGAGCTCGCGACGCCCCGCGGGCCGTAGCGCGAGACATGGAACGAAACTCGCAATCACACCCGGCTGATGTGGTCCGGGTGTTCGCGGACGTGCTGCTCGATGCCGTCGGCGTATTTCTGCATCAGACCCGCCACCAGTTCCGGATTGTCGTCGCCTTCGCCGCCCGCCACTGTCGAAACGTGCAGCGGCGGGTTCACGATCAGGCGGAAATAGAAGTTGGGCCGCGAGACGACGAAGCCCTGCACGACCGCGGCGTTGCAGCGCAGCGCGATCTGGAGCGTGCCGGTGAGGAACTCGCGCGTCTGCCCGAAAATTCGCACTGGGCAGGTCTTCAGTTGCAGCCCGCGCACGCGGCCGACGTCCAAAGCGCTGCCTACGACGCGGTTCTCGCGGAAGCAGCGATAAATGTCGCGCGGAAAGCTGTCCGCGTAAAGAACCTTGACCGCTGCAAATTCGGGGAACGTCTCGGCATACTTCTGCTGAACAAAAACGCGCAGCACGCCTTCGTTCCGATCGCGGATTCCGGCGCACTTGTAGCCCAGCAGGGCCATCAAAAGACCGGCCACGTGGTGCGAGCCCGTGTGGCTGAGCAGCACGTATACGCCTTGTCCGCGCACCAGGGCCGCGTCCAGGTGCTCTTTTCCGTGAAAGCGGATGCGCTTGAGGATCTTGTCCTTCGGCAGCCGGTCGAACACGAGGTACAGCATCTTGTCGCAGCGTGTGCGCCGAAAGTAGCTGCGAATGATCGTCTGCTCGCGCCAGCGGCTCAGGCCGGCGGGAAACACGCGCCACAGCTCGGCCCGATAGCGGGCGCGCCGCTTGAAGTTGATCAGGTATTCGCAAGTCCCGAAAAACCGACCGACAAGGTATATGCCTTTCAGGCTGAACGCCCGAACGCACATCCACAAGAACCAGCGCACAACGCCGAATTTGGCGCGGGCGAACCAGCCGATCTTGTCGCTGTTCGGATTCTCGCGAGGCGGTTCGGCTCCAGCGCGGCGCTGGGTGGAATCCAAAGCCGGCGCGGCGGTCGGGTCGTTTGGTTGCGTCGCGCGTTGGATCATTCGATTCCCATTCTGTGGATTACGGATGCGAAACGCAACCGCCAAGCGCATTTGAAGCTGAATTCCTTCGCATGCGGCCCGGCCTGGTTCAAGCTGAACCGCCGGGGTAGGCGAGGGCGCTGCGATTTTCCGGCCCCTAGTGGTCCGTCAACCTTGAATCTGCGGGTGGGTGGTACGGGCGTCCCGCCCGTTTGACGGCCGAGACGACCGTACCACCCGAAAATTAGAGGTTGACGAACTACTAGGGCGACGGCGGGCTCTCCCCAATGACCGGTTTGGGCCGCTTCGTCTGGTCGCGCCAGAGGTGAATCGCCAGGATGCCCACCCCGCCCACCAGCAGCATGTCCGCTACGTTAAAGACCCACGGCCAGACGTCGTGGTTGGTCCGCCACCATTTCGTCGGAATCTTGATGAAGTCCCGAACGCAACCGACCAGCTCCGGCGGCGTCTCGCGCCAACGGACCTCGCCGCCCGTGGAACGGGGGTATTCCTCGAAGCGGTATCCGGGGTTCGCATCGCCCAGGTACTCCACATAGATTCCGCCCCGACCGGCAACGGACACCGGCGTTTGGTCCAGCCGGATAAAGACTCGGTCGTACATGTTCCCCAACGCCCCGGCGAGGATCGCTCCAAGTCCGATATGCAGCAGCCGCTTGCGGCGCGGCGTACCGAGGAACATCCAGATCACGAGGATCAGGGCGAGGGCGGACGCGATCAGAAACAGCGAGGTCTGACCGGCGCCGATGCCGAACAACGCCCCCTTGTTCAGCATGGTCTGAAACTCGAGCACTCTGGGAATCACCACCACGGGGCGACACGCCTGCTTCAGGTAGTGAAAGGCCCAGTGCTTGCTCGCCAGGTCAGCCGCGAGACCGAGAACGGTGAGTCCCAGGAACAGAATCCAAGCCGGAACATCGGGCCGATCGATTGCCGGGTCTGAAGTGGAAACCGGCTCGCACGCCGGCGCATCGGTCTGCGAATCAAGAGTCGAGGGGCCGACGGGCGTCGGCGTGGGATCGATGGACACGAGCTACGCCCTCGGCCGCCGGCCACGCTCTTGCTCAAGCACGTATTCGTAGCAGTACTTGGCCCACGGCGTGGCTCGCAGCCGGGCCTTGCCGATCGGCTTTCCCGTCGCCGCGCAAACGCCGAAGGTGCCCTTGTGAATCCGGTCCAGTGCCTCTTCGATTTCCCGGAGCGTCTGCCGCTCGCTTTCGATCAAGCCGAGCGTGAATTCCTGCTCGTAATTGTCCGTGCCCACGTCCGCCATGTGCAACGGCATGTTTGAAAGGTCGCCGGCGGCATCCTGGCGATTCTTGGACAGGGCCTCGTTGCGCATGGTGGTGACATCGCCGACCATCTGAGCCCGCCTCTGCCGCAGGATGTCGCGAAACTCCTGGATTTCCCGCTTGCTGAGGCCGGAATCGTATTTGATGGGCTTGAGCGGCGCCGGCAGCGGAGCCGGGGCGGGCTTGGTCTTCGCCGTCGATTGACGGGCTGTCGATGCCGCCGCGCTGGCGGGCGGGCGTTTGCTGCTCAAGCTCGCCTTGGCGCCGCCGCTTCGCCGAGATTGGCCGCTCCGACTCTTCGCCGGGGGCGGCTTGCTGCTACGCGCCTTGGTCGCAGCCTTTCGCTTATTGGCTTTTCCCGCCACTCGTGCCCATCCTGGCGAAGCCGCCTGGCTGATGGTCTTGTGTGCGCAACCGATTCGCCGGGTCTTCGCACCCACCAGCGCCGCCTCGGCGATCCGGCGAGAGAAAGACGGTTGCTAAGTCGTTTGGCAGCACGATCCTAGCATCGCGCCGCCGCGCGAACGGCAGACGGTAGCGGTGGAGCGGTGCGCTGTCAACTCGTCAAAGGGGGCTTTCGGACACCTGTGAAAATGTGGACCCGGTTTCCAACCGGTTTCCTGATAGAGATGCTCGGACGCTCGGCAGAACAAGTCACCGGTCGGAAACCGATGCGACAGATCACTTCGGCGCACCGTCGGATTCCGCGCTGTCGGAAACGCCCAAGTGCGCCCCGCCTACAACCCCAACTCCCGCCACCGCGCCGTTACGCGTTCCTTGACTTCGCGCGGCATCTCCAGCTCGTCCGGCCAGGGGTGCACAGTTCTTCCGCTCCGCCATTACGGTTCGTTCGCCGGTTGATCGCTCGTTTCGCATGGGGAATTGCCGGGATGTTACTCGTCCAGCGGAAGCCCGCGTATCCGAATCCGCGCATCCTCGATCACGACGATCGCACCGGATTCAAGACTGCTGGAGACGTCCGGCAGTTGAGCAACGAGCGTTCGCAAGATTGTCTCCGTCGACTTCAATCGCGTGCGAAGCAGCAACTCGGAGGGCGCATGCGAACGCGTCTGGGCGAGAATGGCCGCAAAGTCAGCGTCCTGCGCGACGAGCACACGTGCTTCACTTCGGGCGCGTTCGAAAATCGTCCGATCGTCTGCCGCCGCCAATCCCAAGGCACGGAGGTGTACGACCTCGTGCCCCAGTCGGCCGAGTTCCAACGCGAGCCGCGGCGACAGACTGTTATCGATCAGGAATCGCACGATCAGCCCGCACGCAACGGCAGTTCACGCTCCCGCACGGCTTCTGCTGCGTATGCCAGAGCCTGGCGAATATCCTGGATTTCGAGATCGGGGTAGTCGGCCAGAATCTGGTCATGTGTGCGATCTTCCGCGACCAGCCCGACGATCGTCGCGACCGGAATGCGCAGACCCCGGAGGCACGGCACCCCGCCAAGCTGGTTCGGATCAACGGTAATGCGGTCGAATCTGCTCATACTCAAATTATACCGGCGAAATCGGCCGAGAAAGTAGGGCAGGTTCCGGCCGTACGGAACCTGCCGTTTGGTACTTTTCCCGCGAACGGCAGGTCGCAAACGGCCGCGACCTGCCGTAGGTGCGTCCGTCGCTACAACCCCAACTCCCGCCACCGCGCCGTTACGTGTTCCTTGACCTCGCGCGGCATCTCCAGCTCATCCGGCCACGCCCGCACCGTCCCTTCGCCCGGCCATTTCCGCGTCGCGTCCCAGCCGATCTTGCTGCCGACACCGAGCTCCGGACGATTTCGGTCCGCCGCAGCGTCATGCCGGCGTCAGCGGACGCACGCGCATTCGGCCACGCGATACCACGACGAAATTGCCGCATAGCCGCGGTTCGACCTGCGGCCAGATCGCTTGAAACTCGGCGAGCAATTCATCTGGCGATTTCTGACCGAATCGGACATACACGACGCCCGGCAAGTTCATTCCGCGCCGGAACACCAATTCCCCGAAATCACGATCGAGCGTGATGAGAGCGCGGCCTTCCAGGAGCGACAGGGCCACGATCGATGCGTCGTCGGCTCCGGGCTCGCGCTCCGCCATCCACGAAACATCCAGATTGCAATCGCGAAGCCACTGCACGATCGGCCGGTCCAGGTTTTCATCCGCGAGCAGCTTCATGGCGGCGCAGCCGGAAGCTCGATAATTTCATCGCCAGCCAGCGCGGCGGCGGCGTAGGACTGTGCGGCCCGGATGTGCTCCGGGCGGAGGTGCGGAAACGACTCCATGAGCTGCGCCTCGCTCCATCCTTCGCCCAGCCGCTCGAGAATCAGCTCCACCGAAATGCGCGTTCCCTTCGCGACCGGTTTTCCGGCCAGCACGCCCTGTTTGCGTTCAATCCACTGTTGCCAGTTCATGCGAGCACCTCGACCCGTGATTGTAGCCCACGATCAGCCGATCAGAACCCCAGTTCCCTCCACCGCGCCGCCACACGCTCCTTGATTTCGCGCGGCATCTCCAGCTCGTCCGGCCACGCCCGCACCGCCCCTTCGCCCGGCCATTTCCGCGTCGCGTCCCAGCCGATTTTGCTGCCGACGCCGCAGGCCGGGGCGGCGTGGTCGAGGATGTCCAGCGGGCCCTGGATAATCACGCAATCGCGGGCCGGGTCGCAGTTGGCCAGCATGTGGAACAGCACCGCCTGCTCGTCATGCACGTCCACGTGCTCATCCACGACCACGATCATCTTCGTAAACGCCATCTGGCCCGCGCCCCAGATCGCGCTCATCACCCGGCGGGCCTGCTGCGGGTACTCCTTGCGGATCTTCACGAACGCGCAGTTGTGGAAGCAGCCGAACGTCGGCAGGCTGTAGTCGATGACGTCGGGAATCAGCGTCTGAAGCAGCGGCAGGAAAATCCGCTCCGTCGCCTTGCCCAGCCAGAAATCCTCCTGGATCGGCTTGCCCACCACCGTCGTCGGGTAAATCGCGTTGCGTCGCTGCGTGATCGCCGTGATGTGCATCCGCGGATACAGATCCGCCAGCGAGTAGAACCCCGTGTGGTCGCCGAAGGGGCCTTCGATCACCGGCGGGTCGGCGGGGTCGATGTAGCCTTCGATCACGATCTCGGCGGTCGCGGGTGCTTCGATCTCCGGCTGCGACACGCAGGTTGCGAGTTCGATCGCCGAACCCTGGAGAAAACCGGCGAACAAACACTCGTCAATTCCGGGCGGGAGCGGGCAAGTCGCGGCGTAGGGCATCACGGCCGGGCCGCCGAGAGCGATCGCCAGCGGCATGCGCCGGCCGAGTTCGCGATATTTGCGGAAATGTCCCGCGCCGCCGTGGTGCATGTGCCAGTGCATCGCGGCGAGTTTCGGCCCGAGCACCTGCACGCGATACATGCCGATGTTGCGTTCGCCGGTCTCCGGGTGCTTGGTGATGACGTTCGGCAGCGTCAGGTAGCGGCCTTCATTCGGCGGCGGAACCAGATCGCCCGCCGACCACGCCTTGCCGCCCGCCCCGGCGAAGAGTTCGCGCGCATGCTCGCTACCCTCATTGTCTCTCCCGAGCTCTCGAAGCCACCGAGCGGCGGTCGCCGAGGGCGCGAAATCACGGGCCGAAGGCCCATGCTCCCCTTCGTGCCTCCGTGCCTCCGTGCCTTCGTGCCTGTCTTCCCCCCCTTCGTGCCTCCGTGCCTCCGTGCCTTCGTGCCTGTCTTCCCCCCCTTCGTGCCTCCGTGCCTCCGTGCCTTCGTGCCTTTCGACGATTTCCCGCACGTGCGAATACACGTTCCGCGACAGGTCGCCGTCGCCGGGCCAGCATTTCAGGGCCGGCAGTGCGGTCAGGTCGGCTTCGTCCGTGCGGACGATTTCCTGGCAGACGCCGCGGCGGACGATTTTGGGCGGCAGGCTGCCGAGCTGGATGAGCTGCGGGAGCTTCTTCAGCTTGTCGAGAAAGGTGGTTGGGATCTCGGGTTTGACGAGCAGCTTCACCC
>JACRLV010000315.1 GCA_016235145.1 Planctomycetota bacterium | reverse complement strand
GCCTGCTGGCCCTGGACGAACACCGGTCCGGGCACGAAGGCGAAGATCAGCGTCAGGAAGCCGCACAGCAGCACACCCATGTTCTGGGCCTCGCGCGGCGCCGGCTCCGGCGCGTCATCGTTCTCGTAGAGCAACACGGCGGCGATCACGCGCAGGTAGTACGCCGCCGCCACCGCCGAATTCACAACCGCGATGATGACCAGCGCGACGACCCACGTTCGCAGCGGTCCGGCCGTATCGCTGGCCGACAGGGCGCTGCCGAACAGCGACAGCTTGCCCCAGAAGCCCGGCGTGGGCGGCATGCCCATCAGCGTGAACATGCTGAGCGCCATGAGCACCGCCAGTCCGGGATTGCGGCGAAGAAGGCCGGCGATGTCGCGAACGGTTTCGCAGGGCGCGCCGCGGAATTCGAGCAGGGCCAGCAGGCCGAACGCGCCGAGGTTGGCGATGCCGTAGATCAGCACGTAGTACAGAGCCGCCGCGGCGCCGTCGCTGAGGAAAGTCGTGCCGGAGGACGAAGACGCGCCGCCCGTCGCCGCGAGCAGACCCACGAGCATGTAGCCGGAGTGCGCGATTCCCGAATACGCGAGCATCCGCTTGATGCTCGTCTGCCGCAGGGCCAGGACGTTTCCGATCGTCATGCTCAGGACGGAAACGAGCCAGAGCGTCCAGAACACGCCGACGCCCGGCGACGCCGGACCGGTCCAGCCCGCCAGTTGCAGCACGCGCAGCACGCCGAGAATGCCGGCCAGCTTCGGTACGAAACCGAGCATGCCGGCGACGGCGCTGGCCGCGCCCTGATAAACGTCCGCGACGTAAAAGTGCAGCGGAACCGCCGAGAGCTTGAACAGCATGCCGGCGATCGAGAGCGTGACGCCGACCGCGGCCAGCACCTGCTCCAGCGAGCCGCTGTGTTGCAACGCGGCCGCGATCCGAGCGATCGAGGTCGAGTCGATCGCGACGGAGCCGGCCACGCCGTAAAGAAAACTGAAGCCGTAAACCGTGATCGCGGCGGATACCGCGCCGAGATAGAAGTATTTCGTGCTTGCTTCGAGCGAACGGCCGTCCTTCTTGCCGAGACCGACCAGCACATAGGACGGAATGCTGACCAGCTCGAGGGCGAGAAACAGGTTGATCAGGTCGGCCGCCGCCCCCATCAGCATGAGGCCGGCCAGTGCAAACAGCAGCATCGCAAAAAACTCGCCGCGCTCCTCGACGGATGGCTGAGTCCAGAGCGCCAGCGTGATGAGCACGCCCAGCGTCAGCGTCGCGATGCGGACATAATCGGCCAGCGGGTCGAACCGGAATCCGCCGCGGACCTCGAAGTCCGTCAGCGGCGTCCAGCCGAAAAGAGCCGAGCCGCGGACGATCATTATTCCGGCGACGATTGCGGCGAGGGTGATCCACGGTACGAGACGGCGGACGGCGTCGCGGCTCGCCTGTGCGGCGATGAGCGCGGCACAACCCGCGCCGACGAGAATCAGCTCGGGAAGGACGTGTCCGAACCCGATCGCGGAGGTCATGGCGAGCATGTCATTTCCCTCCCCGCGGATCGGCCGGCGGCGTGGGTGAATCCACGGCGGCCAGCTCTTCCATGACACGCGGCACGCCCGTCAGAGCCTGGTAGTTCACCGATTCTGTTACGCGCTTGACGATCTGGCTTTGGATCAGGGGATCGAGCTTGTCCGTCACGACGCGCGGATAGACGCCGAGCACGATGCAGGCGATCGCCAGCGGCGTCAGGATCGATATTTCGCGCGCGTTCAGGTCACGACTGAGGCCGGCCGACAGGTCAGGCGTGTGCTCCGGCTGCTTGAGCGGCCCGAAAAGCACCTTGCCGACCATATAGAGCATGTAGATGGCGCCGAGCAGGATTCCCGCGGCGCCGAGCACGCCGTGCCGCGGTCCCAGTGCGATCGAGTTGAATGCCGCGAGCAGCGTCGTGAATTCGCTGATGAAGCCGTTCAGGCCGGGCAGGCCGATGCTGCTGAGCGTGAAAAAGACCAGGAAGAATGCGAGGATGGGCATCTCGCGGGCCAGGCCGCCGATCTTGTCCATCTCGCGCGTGTGGTAACGCTCGTACATCATGCCGACGATCAGGAACAGCGCCCCGGTCGAAAGGCCGTGGTTGATCATATAGAGCACGCTGCCGGAGATTCCCACCGGCAGGAAGCTGAACATGCCCAGCATGCAGAAGCCGAGGTGCGACACGGACGAGTATGCGACGAGTTTCTTAACGTCGCGCTGCACCCACGAGCACAACGCGCCGTAGATGATGCCCGCCACCGCCAGCCAGCCCATCCAGCGGGCCCAACCCGCGGCCCCGTCCGGCGTCATCGCAAGGCTCAACCGCAGGAAGCCGTAGGTGCCCAGCTTCAGCAGCACGCCGGCCAGCAGGACCGAGCCCGCGGTCGGGGCCTCGGTGTGGGCCAACGGCAACCATGTGTGCAGCGGGAAGAACGGAACCTTGATCGCGAAGCCGCAGAAAAAGGCGATGAACAGGAGCGATTGTTCGGCGAGCGAAAGGCCGTCCAGGTTTACGAGCGTGAGCAGATCGAACGTGATCTCGCTCGTCCTGCCAAGTTGAGCCGCCCGCAAAGCCAGGTACACGATTCCGGCGAAGGTGATGACGCTGCCGACGAACGTGTATAGGAAGAACTTGTTGGCCGCGAAACGCCGCTCGGAGCCGCCCCAGATCCCGATCAGGAAATACAACGGAACCAGCGTGAACTCGAAGAAGATGTAGAACAGCAGCACGTCGCGGGCGACGAACACGCCGAACATGCCGGTCGTCAGCAGCAACAGCCAGATGTAATACTCGCGGACGCGGGTGCGAATCGCAGTGAAGCTGCACGCCACCGAAAGCGGCACGAGCAGTCCGGTCAGCGCCAGCAGCGGCGCGCCGATCGCATCGAGCGCCACGTGATAGGCGATGCGGACGCCGCCGCCCAGGCCCGTCACGGCGATCCAACTCCACTGGGTTTCGGCGGTCAGGCCCTGTGCGGTGCTGTTGATCCAAAGGCCGATCGCCAGCACGCCGGAGATCAGGCCGGTCAGCAGCGCGATCGGGCCGGCGGCCTTTTCCCTGGACGCGGGCAGGGCGCACAGCACCAGCACCGCCAGCACCGGCAGAAAGATCACGATATTGAGCAGCGTCGCTTCCATCGCTCTCGAGTCCGCCGGCCGTTCGGGCCGGCGCGTGTTCGCCGCCGTGGTTTCATCGTCGGACTCGGAGGTCCGACGCTACGGCAGGCCTTGTAGAGTGGGCTGAGCCCACCCTACCACTTTCATCGTCGGACTCGGAGGTCCGACGCTACGACAGATTCCAGATCGCCAGCATCGCG
>JACRLV010000314.1 GCA_016235145.1 Planctomycetota bacterium | reverse complement strand
GGCCGCCTTTGTACTTCAAATCCTGCGGCGCGGTGCCGACTACGCTGTTCGGAAAAAAAACGTTTCGCGGGCCGATGCGGGCCGGTCCCAGGATGGTTACGTGCGTTTGCAGCACGCAGCCCTCCTCGATCGAAACGCCGGCCCCGACGTGGCAGAACGGACCAATCGCCACGCCGGACGCGATCTCCGCGCCGGATTCGACACAGGCGAGCGGGTGGATCTGGCTCAAGGTTGGGCCGCCTGAAGGGGCACGTCGTTCGATGTCGGCGCGATCGGCTGCACGCGGTTCTCCTCAACTCGCTTCTGCGTCGACGAGCATGAAGCGGATCGTCGCCTCCGCCGCCAGATCCTGCCCGACGTGCGCCTGGCAGAACACCTCGCCGGTCCGGGCCTTCACCCTGCGGCTGTTCGCCGTGATGATGAGCTGGTCGCCAGGCGTCACCGGCCGGCGGAATTTCACGCGATCGAGGCTGAGCAGCACCGCGACTTTTCCGGTGTGCTCGAGTTTCTGCGACAGCAGAATGCCGCCGAGCTGCGCCATCGCCTCGATGATCAGCACGCCCGGCATGATCGGAATTCGCGGGTAATGCCCCGGAAAGAACGGCTCGTTGATCGTGACGTTCTTGATTCCCACGGCCCGCCGGTCGCCGTCGATCTCGATCACGCGATCGATCAGCAGCATCGGATAGCGGTGGGGCAGGATGCGCTGGACCTTCGCGACGTCGAGCTTGGGCGGGCCGCTGAGCCGGTCGCGAAATGCGGCGGTGTTGCGCTGCTCGATCAGTTTGCGAACGAGCTCGTGGTTCAGGCTGTGGCCGCTCTTGCGGGCGTAGATGTGTCCGCAGACGAATCCGCCGTACAGCATCAGGTCGCCGACGAGATCGAGAATCTTGTGCCGCACGCACTCATTTGCGAATCGAAACTCGTTCTCGATCGGCCCATTCGGGCCGATCACGAGGATGTCCTTGTAGGTCAGATGAGAGCCCAGGCCGGCGCTGCGAAGTTGCTCGGCCTCGCGCTCCGTTACGAAAGTCCGGGCCGGCGCGATTTCGCGCAGGAACGACTCGCGCTCGAGGCTGTAGCGGTGGATCTGGTGACCGACCGGGCTGCCCTCGCCGTAGTCAAGCTCATAAATAATGTCGAGTATGTCCGGCTCGCCGGGCCAGGCCACCAGCTCCGCGTCGCCTTCCACAACCCGAATCGTGTCGCGGATGTTCAAGCAGCCGCGCTCGGCGTCCTGTTCCTCCAGGCCGGCGGATTGAAGCGCGTCGGTGAAGACCTGGGCGCTGCCATCGCCGGCGGGAACCTCCGCATTGTCGAGCTCGATCGTGAGGTTATCGATTCCCAGGCCGCGGACGGCGGCGAGGCAGTGCTCGACGGTTTCGATCGACAGGGTTCCGTTGCGGAGCGATGAACGCCGGGCGCGCTTGGTGAGATTGTCCACGTGGGCGGCGATGCGCACCGGCTCCGGGGCGTCACAGCGGACGAACGTCACGCCCGAGTTCGGCGGGGCAGAGCGAAAGCGAAGCGTAGCCGGAAGCCCGGTAAACAACCCGCGCCCGGCGACGATCGCCTCACCCTTGATCGTTTGCTGGCGGCTCAATCCGTTCAACCCGTTTCGAAAGCTCGCGCACCTGTTCCATCAGCTTCGGCAGGCGCTTGAGCGCCAGCACCTGCCGCAACGCCTCGCGGGCATCCTGTGCCGGCGACCCCAGCAGCGTAGCTCCGGCCGGTGCGTCGGCCGCTGCACCCGCCTGCGCGCCGATCCGCACGCCGTCGCCGATCTTCACGTGGTCGGCGACACCGACCTGACCGGCGAGCACGACGTGATGCCCCAGCGTGCAGGAGCCCGATATTCCGACCTGGGCCACAAGAATGCTGTCGTGCCCAATTCGGCAATTGTGTGCGATCTGGACCAGGTTATCAATCTTCGTTCCGCGTCCGACGCGAGTTCCGCCGCTGCGGGCGCGATCAATCGCCGAATTCGCGCCGATCTCCACGTCGTCTTCGATGACGACGATTCCGATTTGCGGGATCTTTCGGTGCTTGCCGTCGCGAAAGAGATAGCCGAAGCCGTCCGCGCCGATCGTGGAGTTCGGGTGAATATGGACGCGATCGCCGACGATGCAGTGTTCGCGCAGCACGACATTCGCCCAGAGAACACAATTCTCTCCCACGCGTGCGTTCGCGCCGACGTAGACGCCGGGGTGAAGCTGCGTTCCCGCGCCAACGTGCGCGCCCGGGCCGACGTACACGTGCGGACCGATCGCGGCGCCGGCGGTCTGGGCTGTCGGGTCGACCACCGCCGCCGGATGCGTTCCGGTAGGGATACGCGGAACCGGCGGCGCGAGCGCCTCCAGAACGGTGCACACCGCCAAGTCCGGATCGGCCACGCGAATGGCCGCCAAGCCGTCCGGAACCGCAACGCCCTCGCGCGTTATGACGGCCGCCGCGCGGGTCGTCGCCAGTTGGGAGGCGTACTTTTCGCCGCCGAGCCACGACACGGCGTCCGGGCCGGCGTGTTCGAGCGGAGCGATCGCGCGGACGACCCGGGCGGGATCGCCGTCGAGCGTCGCCTCGAGCCGGCGGGCGATTTCGCCGAGCGTGATTTCGGGTGCGTGCTGGGTCATGTCATCCAATCCGGCTGGTCTCTGCGCGAACTACGTAGGAGTCTATATGCGCAGGCGCGTCGCAAGCACACAAACGGGCGCCGACGGCGAGGCAATGCGGCCGAGGGCGGCTGCTGCTTCTGGTGCCGTGGGCGGCTGGCGCTTCGTCAGCCCCTGGTTCCCGAGCCCTGGTCAGCACTGGGTTTTGTGGGGCAGGCCTCTGGCCTGTCGCTTCCGAGCTGCGGCCCACTTTCACCGAAGAGACCGGCCTGAGGCCGGCCCCACATTCAAACCCCACACCTAGTCCTTTCTGCTCGCACCTCACCGACGCCGATTTCCAGGGAGGCAGGCGGAATGGCCGCCTTACCCCAAATTCCAACGTCTGGATCACTACGGCTTCTTCTTTCCGCCGGCGTTTCCCGCCGGAGCAGCGGCCGCGGGCGGAGCCGCCGGCACTGCCGCTGCGGGCGATACCTGGAGCATGTTCGACTTCGGCAGGGCGCGGTACGCCGCGTTCAGTTTCTCAAGAAGCTGGTTCGTGTAATTCACCGCATTACTGGCGTAGAGCACCTTGCGGTTTGCGATCTGCTGGCGGATCTGGTCCACCTGGTAGTTCGTGGGCCGAAAATCGTCTTTGAACACCACCAGGTCGACCCCTTCACGCTGGTCGAGCTGGGGTGAGCCGCCCGCTCTCCCCCTACAGCCGGCTCGCGAGGCCCGTGTAGCGGGCGTCCCCGCCGGTCCGGCCCACGGCGGTGCCGATGCCGCGGTGGCTCCCGAGGATACAGGCGAACCGCTTCGCCCGGGTGAGCGCGGTGTACAGCAGGTTGCGCCGGAGCATCACGAAGTGGGCGTGGTGCGCGAGCGCCACCACCGCCGGGTACTCGCTGCCCTGCGACTTGTGGATGGAGATGGCCCACGCCAGCTCCAGGTTGTCGAGCGCGTCGGAGGTGTACACCACCTGGCGCCCGTCGAAGTCGACCGCGAGGTGGGCGGGCCCGACCTCGACGATGCGCCCGACATCGCCGTTGAACACGTCGTGGTCGTAGTCGTTCTTCGTCTGGATCACCCGGTCGCCCAGGCGGAACAGCCGCTTGCCCGACCGCAGCTCCGGCCCCGACGGGTTCAGCGCGGCCTGGAGCGCCTCGTTCAGCGCGGTGGTGCCGAGCGGACCGGCGTGCATGGGCGTGAGCACCTGGACGTCCACCCGCGGGTCGAAGCCGTTCTTCCCGAGGCGCTCGGTCACCACCTGGAGGAGGAGCCGGCGCAGGTCCAGCGGGTCGTCGCGCTCGAGCACGAAGCAGTCGCGCCGCACGTCCTCGCGCTCGGCGCTCACCGGCCGCTCGCCGCGGAGCACACGCCCCGCGTTCCGGATGATCGCGGAGTCCTGGGCCTGGCGGTACACCTCGGTCAGGCGCGCCACGGCGAGCTTCCCGCTG
>JACRLV010000313.1 GCA_016235145.1 Planctomycetota bacterium | reverse complement strand
TCGGGCCTCCGAGTCCGACGGAGTGTCCTCGTCGGACTCGGAGGGCCGACGCTACGGTTGGTCCGACACTATGGTTGGTCCGACGCTACGGGGTCGGACGCTGCATTTGATTCGAGCCCGGCCTATTTCCGAATGAACAACTCCGCCGCGTTGACGACCAGCAGCTTGTTCCCCTCTTTCTTCGCGACGGTTCCCTTGACCACGACTTCGGCGGTTCCCTTGAGGCCTGGAACGGTCGAGAGGTCCGCTTTGAGCGGGCGACCGTCGGCGCCGACGACCTGGATCGTCGCCGTATTCTCCGCAAGCTTGTCTTTCGGCTCGCAGCAATAGTCCCACGGCGTCTTGCAGCTATCCGCCATCGCCATCTCGCCGCAGTGCGGCAGGGATTTTTCGACGATCGTAAAGACCGACCGCCCCGCAACGAACGGGTCAACCGCACCGCCGACGCGGCCGCGGATCACGATCGGGTCGCCTTCCTTGACCGCCGCCTTGCACGCGACAACGTCCTTCGCATCCGCCGGTTCGGTCGAAACGACCAGGTTCGCCGGCAACGCAGCGGCCGGTCCGGCCGGCGCGGCGGGCGCGGCGGGCGCCGCCGGCGCGGGCGGCTGCGTTGACGATTTCTCGCACGCAGTGCCCAGAACCACGAACAGCATACCAATTCCAATCAACCAGTGGCTTCGCATTTGTCCTATCTCCATTGCAACAACCAACATCACGACGATGCCATCCCAACCGCCCGCGTCAAGCCCGCAAATCGGCCCCGCGCGCTGCCGCATGGGGTTCTGAGAATGGGCCCTCACCCCGGCCCTCTCCCGGAGTACCGGGAGAGGGAGGATCGGCCCCGCGCGCTTGCGCTTGGGGTTCCGTCAGACCGTCCCAGTTACAATCTCGCTTCTCGCTTCTCGCTTCTCGATTCTCGCTGTTCCCTGCATCCAACTCGCTATTCGCAATTCGCTATTGTGCCCGCAGCGCCTGCGGTATCTCCATCCGCAAACACCGCCACGCCGGCGGAAGCGCCCCGAGGACGCCCAACGCGATGCCGGACAGCAGCGCGATCGTAACGACCGCCGCATCGACCGTCAGGCCGAAGGCGCCCATCGAGATCCGCACCGCCGCGCCGTCAAGAAACAACAGGCCCAGCACGATCGCGATGATCGCTCCGACCGTCGTCGCCAGCACCGATTCCTGCACCAGGCTCAGCACGATCGCCGGCCGCGAATAGCCGAGCGTCTGGAGCGTGCCCAGCTCGCGAACGCGCGAGGCGAACGCGGCGTACATCGTGTTCAAGCCGCCGAACAGCCCGCCCAGCGCGATCAGCCCGGCCGTCACCCAGACGAGAATGCGGATCGGGCCGTAGAAGTTCATCAATTTCGCGTAATAGTCGGACTCCCGTTGGGCGACGAGTTCCAGGTCGAGCCGCTGCTTGGCGAACGCGCTCACGTCGGCGAATTCCCCGTCGCCGAGCGTGACGATGACGGTCGAGATGGTCGTGCGGCGCGTGGCGATCTTGAGATCCTCGAGCGGCATCCAGATCTCGGCCGCCATCACGGTGCCCGGCGCTTCAAAGCGGCCCACGATCTTCCAGTTTCGATTGTCGAACCACAGTTGCTGCCCGACCGTCAGCCGCGTTTGCGAAACGCCGAGCCGGGCCGCAGCCAAGGCCCCGACCATGATTTCGTCGCGGCCCAATTCCGGGGCGCGGCCTTCCACGATCTGCACCTGCGAATGTACCAGGAACGCGGACGGCGTGACGCCGCGAATGTTCGCCGCCAGTTCCTGCCCGGAGTCGCGGTCCGGCTTCATCACGACCGCCATGTGGCACTCGGGCGAAACATACGCAGCGCCGAGCCGGCTGCGCAGTCCGGAAATGGCGCCGGTGGCCAGACCGTCGACGCCCGCCATGATCTCGCTGCGCTCCACGCTCTCCTCGCTGCCGGCGCCGAGGAGCATCACGTTGTCCCGCGACGTGTGCGGCGACAAGCTGCGGCTCATTCCCATGACAAACGCGCCGCCGGCGAGAATCAACAGAACGACCAAAGCGCTGCCCAGCACGCTGGCGGCCAATCGCCGCGGCGAGCGGCCCAGGTTGCGGACGGCGTATTCAAACGGAAGCAGGCGCATGGTTCAGCTCCTGGTTATGGCGCGTCCGTGCAATTCGTAGCGTCGGACTGCGAATTCAAGGGTGGCACGGTCAAGCCGTCGCGCCCAGTGGATTGTCCAGGCGGGAATCCCAATCGCGACGGCTTGGCCGTGCTTCGGCGCTGCAACGAGTTTCCTCCGATTCCACGGCCATGCGATCGCGAATGGATCGTTCGAGCAGCGCGGCCCTGTTCGCGCGATCGCTTGACCGCGCCACCCCCGGCCGAGCAGTTCTCGTTGGCCTGCGGGCAACGCCCGTCCTGAGAGTTCTGCAACTGCAAGCTTCAAACTGTCCTGAAACACTCGACGATCTCCCTGCGCGACGCCTGCCAGGCCGGCAGCATGCCCGCGAAAACTCCCAGCACGATCGCAATTCCCAGTCCCGTCGCGACGGTCATCGAATCCGCGTGGATGGGAATGCTCAATCCGTCGACGCTCAGGCTCAGCCGCGTCCAGCGAATCGCCGCCGCCGCGCCGAGCGAGCCGATCAACGCGCCCAGCAGCGCCAGCAGGGCGCTTTCCGCCAGGATCAGCCGGGCGATCAGATGGCCCTTAAAACCCAGCGTCTGAAGGACGGCGTGCTCGCGGATGCGATCCTGAACGGCGAGCACGATGGCGTTGCCCACCAGGGCCAGCACCGCGGCCAGGCAGCCCCAGCCGAGCCACCGGGTGAAGCCCACAATTTCGAGCACGTCGGTCGCCGCGCGGGCCACAAACTGCTTCTCGCTGCGCGTCTGCGTGGGCTCCTGGTCGGCGGCGAACTCGGCGTCGATCCGGGCTGCCACGTCCTGGAGGTGTGACGGATCGCTGACCCGCACGTTGAACTGCGTCACGATCCCGAGTCCGCCGGCCTTCGCCGCCCGCTGAAGAAACGCAAGGTGCGCATACGCCACGTTCTGGTGCTGCGGCTCGTCGGACTGAATCACGCCGGCCACGTATGCGGTGATGCCCGCTGCGTCGAAGCGCTCGCCGACCTTCAGTCCGCGCCGGGCGGCGAGCGTCTCGCCGAGCAGCACCGCGTCGGTGCGCTGACGCCATTGCTCGAACGAACCGGCGATCAGTTTCACTTTATCGCCGTAGGTCTCGATGAATCGATCTTCCGGCACGCCGCGGAACGTGACCACGTCGAGACTCGTGCGGCAGTTGCTGACGACGATCTTCATCGGGACCACGCTCACCACGTTCGGCATCGCCGTGATGCGCTGGAGATACGACTCCGGGATGCGGCTGGCGAACGGGCAATAGCGGTCCTTGCGATAGACAATCAACTCGGTGTCTTTGGCGGTCGCCTGAGTCGCTTCTTCGGTTCCGCGCTGCATGGCCTGCACCGTGCAGAACAGAAACATTGCGACCGCGACGCCGGCGACCGTCAACAGGCTGCGCGTGCGCTGCCGCACCACCTGCTTGAGTACCACGGGAAGGAAACGAACCGGAAGCATCTTGGCACCTCAGTCGAATCGGGACCGCATGACTTTTTGTGGGGCAGGTCTTCGGCCTGCCTCTTCACTCACGTGGCGCTCCAAACGGAAGAGACCGGCCGGAGGCCGGCCCCACATTCAGATCACGCCGAAACGGCCGTCGCGGTCTGCATTCGCGTTTTCGACTCCACCAGTTGTCCTTTTTCCAGGTGCAGGGTCCGCTCCGCGTGGGCCGCGGTTTTCGGATCGTGCGTCACCATGATCAGCGTGCGGCCCATTTCGCGGTTGAGCCGGCCGAGCAACTCCATGATCTGCTCGGCGGCGGTCGCATCCAAATCGCCGGTCGGTTCGTCCGCGACGATGATGCGCGGGTCGGTCACGATGGCGCGGGCGATCGCGACGCGCTGCTCCTGTCCGCCGGAGAGCTGGCGCGGGTAGTGGTCGTGGCGATCCGCCAGGCCGACCAGCTCAAGCGCCAAAGCGACTTTCGCGTGCCGCTGGCTGCGGCTGAGCGTGTGCAACAGCAGCGGCAGCTCCACGTTTTCGTACGCAGTCAGCGTCGGCACGAGGTTGTAGAGCTGAAAGATGTAACCCACGTAGTCGCTGCGCCATACCGCCAGCTTCGAGCGCGAGAGCCGCGAGACCTCGATGCCGTCGATCGCCAGGCTGCCCGACGTCGGCCGGTCGATGCCCGCGATCAGGTTCAGCAGCGTGGTTTTTCCGCTGCCCGACGGACCCATCAGCGCCAGGAAGTGACCTTCTTCAATGTCCAGGTCCAGCTCCCGCAGCGGCGTGATCTCCAGATCGCCTTTCTTGTACGTGCGCGTCAGTTTTCGGCATTCGATCAGCGCCATGGTTAGTGTCCTCCCGCTGCGACGATGCGAATGTGCTGTCCATCGTGCAATCGCATGGGATCGTCGGCGATGATCCGGTCGCCGGGCCGCAGGCCGTCGACGACCTCGATGTAGTCTCCGTTGCGGACATGGCCGAGCACGACCATCCGCATTTCGGCGGCGGATCGGCCCTGATTCACCACCATCGCATGCGCGGTCCCCTGCTCGGTGCGGTGCAGATAGGCCAGCGGGGCGAACACGCGCGTCGCCGACGTGTCGGGAGCGCTGGTCGTCGAGGCCTCGCCGATGAAGCGCGCCCGCGCGAGCATCTCGGGCTTCAATTCCGGCGACGGATCGTCGATGCGGACTTTGACCTGGAGCGTATTCCGTTGAATGTCGGCCTCGTGCACGATCCGCGTGACGTGGCCGTGATAGACGCGTTCAGGCAGGATTTGGACGATGATCTCCGCCTGCATTCCGATCCCGACTTTCGCCGCGTCGTTCAGCGGAACATCGACCCGCACCTGGAGCTTCTGCGGGTCATACAGCCGCAGCACCTGATTCGCCCGCGGCATGTCGGACAGCATCATGATGCGCGAGCCGGGCTCCACCAGACGGGTCATCACCGCGCCCGATGCCGGCGAGCGCACCTCCATCCGCTCCAGCCGCAGCCGCGCGTCCGCCAACATCGCCTCCGTGCGGGCGACGCCGGCGGATTCCCGCTGACGCGCCGCTTTGGCCTCCGCCAGGTCGCGCGTATCCGCGATCCGCAGACGCAGGTTCTCCTCCGCGGCGGTCAGCTCGGCGACCATCGACGCCAACTCCGCCTCGATAACCGGCTTCTTTTGTCGAATCGAGTCAGCCTCGGCGACCGCCGATTCGTAGCGCTTCTGGGCGCGGATCAACTCGATTTCCGCGGTCTGGCCCTTGGCGTGCAGGTCCTTGGCCCGCTCGAACTCCGCTTTCATTTCGTCGGCGACCGCCTCCTGGGCTTTCAACTCGGAGGGCCAGCGGTCGAGTTCGGCTTGTTTCTCGGCCCGCTTGGCGCGAGAGACATCGACTGCCTGCTGCAACGCCACGGGAAAATCCCAGGATTGCTGCGCGGCCAGCAATGCCGCTTCGGCGGAGGCGAGCGCCGCGCGGCTCTCGGCGAGCTCCGCCTCGGCGCGGTTCACGGCGATCTTCGCCTCATCATCGACCAGACGAGCAACGACCTCGCCCGCGCGGATGGTCTGCCCTTCCAGTGCGAGCACTTCGGATACGACGCCTTCCGCGAGGGCGCTGACGCCGATCGGAAACGGGTCGGCCTCCACCCAGCCGGGCGCCTGTGCGGCGATCCCGCCGGCTTGCACGGCGCTCCCTCCGCTGGCGACCACGACCGGGACGACGCGGACATCCGTGGCCGGAACGAGCATCTCGCGCCCGGTATAGGCCAGCAAGCCCGCCGCGGAGCAGAAGACCAGCGCGGGCAGGAGCAAGCGCGTCTTCCACCGCCTGGCGGGCGGCGCCACGACAGCCTCGCTCGGGCGGCTGCTCCCGCGAGCCTGCTCGGGGCTCGATCGGGCGAGCGTTGTCAGGTCCAGATGTTGGACTGACATGGGGATTCTCCCTTCATTGGTGTTTGCGATGCACTGCGCGACGAACCGGCGCGGCCCAACGGCCGTGCGGCGCCCGAGGCGCGATCAGGACACCATCGGAACAGGGAGTTACCGGCGCGGCGGGTGAAAGACGCCGCCGGCGGGCGGTTGCGGGGGGATATCCTGCGGGCAGGAAGCCGTGAGTATCGTCGCGCATTCCCGCGAAGGTACCAAGGTGACGCCGATGGGGGCCGGAGCCTTCGAGCAGCAGGGCGAGTCGCAACCGTACGCGCCGATCGGGCATTGGCGGCGCTCGTCGCTGCTCGTGCGATGCTTGTTCTGATGCGAATCGGACACGGGGGTTCGCGGACAGCAGGAGCGTTTCTCGCTCCCGCCGCGAGCGGCGGCAGACGAGCTGCCGGCGGAACAGCAGGGCATGGTTTCGCGCGGCATCACCATCCCCAGACCGAAAACGGTCAGGAGCAGCAGCCGCACGAATACTGAATCTGCCTGCATCATCTGATAATCCAAGGCGCCCCGGCCCAAACGGCGTTCACAATAGTATAACCGGTCTTCCCGCCGGTTTCTTCCCGATCCGGCGGCCCTGCAAGGAAACCGGAGCCCGGATACATTTACCATCGGATGCCGATGGTCCGCGGTGAACGATGAATGCTTGTCATACCGTGCCGCCGGACGAGTGCGTCGCTCGAGCGAGACGGAATGGCGTCGGTGCATCCGCAAGCCGGTCATTTCAAGTCCGCCCCAGGCGGGAGCGCCCGGTGTCTGTCCTCAACGGATTTCGCGGCCCGGCTCGAGGATAACTTTCGCGTTCTGTGGCTGATCGCCGTCGGGATTACGCGCGACTCGGCGGCGGCGGAGGACGTGGTGCAGGATGCGGCCGTGATCGCTCTGGGCAAGCTGGGCGAGTTCGACCCGGGCACGAGTTTTGTCGCATGGATGGGCCAGACCGTGCGTTTCGTAGCCTACAACCAAAGGCGCAAGTCCTCCCGGCGGCGAATCGCGCCCCTGGAAATCGATGACGGACAGGGGCCCGCAGCCCGGCCACATGAGGATCCGGCGGCGGCCTCCGATTCCCTGGGAAGGGCGGAATCTCTCTCGGTCAACCAGGGACATTTCGACGATGAGGTGGTCCGGGCGGTGAATTCGGTCAACGAGCAGGCCCGGTCCTGCCTGCTGCTGCGCACACTGGCCGGCTTGGAGTACGCGGAAATCTCCGCCATTCTCGGAATACCCGAAGGCACTGCGATGAGCCACGTGCATCGAACGCGCATCGCGCTCCGCGAACACCTGACTTCGATCGGATACGGCCCCGGCGGCCGAACGGGAGGTGAGGCATGAGCCCGAATGCCGGCCGCCCGTCGCCGCAGAAGATCGAGGAACTGCTCGATCGGCTTGCCAAGCCGGCGGATTCGCGCCGGGTGGCGGATGCGTTTGAGGGCGATCCGTCCGTTGCCGCCGAAATCGACCTTCAGCGCCGAATCGACGCTTCCCTCGGCAGCCGGTTCGCCATTCCGTCCGCTGCGACCGTTCTCTCCGCTGTCCGCCGCGAAGCGAACCGGCGCGTCTCGCGAGAATCGCATGGGCGCGGACGGTTGCTCGCGCTCGCGGCTTGCCTGGTCCTGCTCGCGGGCGGCTCGATCTGGATGCATCAGCTTGGGTGGTCTGTCATTCCGCGGGGCTGGCTTGGCGGTCGCCCGACTCCCCGACCGCAATCGCAGTACCAGGGGCCGACCGTGGTCGAGGCGCATGAGTCGCTGCTGGCGGCGGGCTTCAAGCCGAAGCTGGCGACACAGGACGTCCGCGCGATCGCCGCGACAATTTGGCGGCGGACGGGGCAGGGCCTGGTCCCGAAAGCGAATCTGCCCGCGGATGTGCGAATCGTCGGCGTCGACGTGGTCAACTGCCTGTCGCCCGGCTCGCCGGTGATCTTCCTGATGGTCCGCGACAAGCCGGTTTCGATCATCGTTGACAAGCTCGTAAACGACCGCCTGATCTGCGTCAGCGCACCAATGGAGATCACGCCGTTCCGGCAGGAGGTCGGCTCGCTCGTGCTCTACGAAGTGACGCCTCACGGGGCGCCGCTGGTGCGCGAGTTGTTTGAGGATCCGCAGGAATCGCGGGAGTGGTACGAGTCCGGCGGCGGGTTCTAGACCGATCTGGTTGACCCGCAACCGACCGGGATTAGACTCGCCGTCATGATGACCAACGACCAACTCGCCGCCGCGATCAAGAAGGCAGCCTATCTCGAAGGCGACTTTACTCTCCGCTCCGGGCGCAAGAGCCGCTATTACCTGGACAAATACCTGTTCGAGACCGATCCGGCGCTGCTGCGCGAATTGGCAAGACGTTTCGCGAAATTCGTCAAGCCGGATGTGAGGCGGATCGCGGGGGCAGAACTGGGGGCGGATTCGCTGGCGGCTG
>JACRLV010000340.1:1886-21798 GCA_016235145.1 Planctomycetota bacterium | reverse complement strand
ATCGCGCAAACACCCACGCGCTGGCGCTTGGGGCTCGGACCACCCGCTCGCCAAGATTCCTGGCCACACCCGCGCTTTTTGCGGGAGTGGTGAGAGCGACGGAAATGCAGCCAGCCCGGTTCGGGCTGGGGTTTCGCCGCCGAGGACGCGCAGAGTCAAGAGACGCCGCGACGACTGAAATCTGCCGCGCAGGTTCCCCTATTCGCCCGTCAATTCCCAGTTCAACGTCGCCGTCTGCGTGATGCTGCCGCCGATGGTGCACGTCTCCGACGCCGAACCCGAAAGCGAACCAAGGTCCGCCCCCGCGGCGACGAATACGAGCGGGCAGCCGCCGCCGCTGAAAGCAGCGAACGCCGACGCGCTGTTTCGCGTACTGCAAGCCCCTTCGCCCGGCGGCGGGCAATCTTCCTCGGTCAGCGTGCCGTTGACGTTCAATTCGAAGGCGACCTCGCCCGAATCGAGGATGTAGAGCCAGCCCCAGGAGACCCTTGACGTGCCGCCGCCTGTTTGGGTCGCCGTCGCACCGCTGGGCATCACGCTGTTCCAATCGGAGACGACCGCCGGGCTGCTGGCCGAAACGACCGCGAACGCCCGACCCGGTCCGTATTGCGTGTAAAGTTGGGTGATGTCGATCGAGTCGGCGAATTCAACCGTGCCCGACGCCACGCTGGACACCGTGCCAAACAGGCTGCTTTCCTGTCGCCAGGTGAGTTCGATCGTGCCGCGGTAGCGCGTGAACGGGTCGCCCGTCTGGCCGGAATCAGGCGTCGCGCCGGCCGCGAGGACCGTGATCGACACCGTGGCCGTGTTGCTGTAGTCGGCCCCGTCGTCCGCAGCGAACTTGAAGCTGTCCGTGCCGCTGAAGCCCGTCTCCGGCGTGTAGGTGACGCTCGGCGGCGAGCCGCTCAGGGTGCCGTGTGTCGGCGACGAGACGATCGAGTACGCCAGCGCCAGCGGTCCGTTGTCCGGGTCCGTTGCGGTAAGCGTGATCGCCTTGGACGTATTGAACGACACGACCACCGCCTGATCGTCGGCCTGCGGGGCCGCGTTGGATGCGCTCGGACATCCGCCTATTGACAGACATAATATCCAACACACGCATGAAAGGACATACAGACATCGGAAGCATGCCATGGCCGAGCGCCTCGCGGTTTGAAGGGTTTCTGCGATAGACGCCTGCTGCGTCCTTGATCCGGACCTTCGGACACGTGCCGCTGATTGGATCTGGGCTGCATTCTACACGCGCCGTCGTTCTGATCACAAGCTGCCCAAACACGCGGGAAGCGCCGCGATTGGGGTGAGACTTCCGGCGAGCCCGGCGCGCCGGCGTCCGGGCCGCCCGGCGGCCGGCTCGGATGCGGTGCGGCGATTCGGGTCGGCCCCGGTCGGCCGACAGGCCGAAACGCGGAGCGGCGACGCGCGGTCCTTCGAGTCGAATTGACAACACCCCAGCGCGCGATATGTTCATCCTGCGCCGTTGGAGGCACTTCGGAGGTTCCATGCAAAGCAGTATCCATGCGATCAGGCGAATCTCCCGGGCGACACTCGTCGCGTTGGCCGGCGCCCTGCTGTCCGCCGGCGGCTGCCCACAAGGCGACGGCAATTCCATGGACACGGATCCGAACGCCGCCCCCACCGGCGGAGCCGTCGCCCCCGGCCCCGGCGAGCCGGGCGGATTTCTCTATGTTCTCCAGCCTGACGCCATTGCGGCGCAGGCGCTCGCCGATGCGCGCTTCAAGTGGCTCGTGCTCGAACCCAGCCGCACCGGCAACGCCGCCGGCGAGTTCACCAGCGACGAGATCACCGCGATTCGCAATGGTGCCGGCTGCGGGCAGAAGACGGTCCTGGCGTACCTCAGCATCGGCGAGGCGGAGAACTACCGCGACTATTGGAACGCCGGTTGGGTCAATGCGGCGGGCGAGCCGATCGCCGACGTCGCACCAAGCTGGCTCGGACCGAGCAATCCGCGCTGGGGCGGAAACTACAAGGTCCGCTACTGGGATCCGGACTGGCAAGCCGTAATGCTGGGCACCGCGGCCGGGCCGGACAAGACGCCGCTCGACCGCATCATCGACGCCGGCTTCGACGGCGTGTACCTGGACATCGTCGACGGCTACGAGTTCTGGAGCGACCCGGCGGAGGGTTACGCGGAGCTGTCGCGGGCCGACGCGCGGCGCCGGATGATCGAATTCGTGATCGCCATCGGCGAGTACGCGCGCACCACGCGGGGCGCGGACGATTTTCTGGTCTTTCCGCAGAACGCCGAGGGGATCGTCCATGACGACGCCGGCGGTTTGGACGACTTGAGCACCGCGTATCTGAGCGCGATCGACGGAATCGGCGTCGAAGACTTGTTCTATGCAGGCACGTCTCCGCAGGCCCAGGCGGATGTGACCCGCCGTGTTGCGGCGCTGGGCGAATATCGCAGCCGCGGCAAGACGGTGCTCGTTACCGACTACGTGCTGCGAGCGTCGTACACGGCGGCCAACAGCGGCGCCCGGGTCGAAGATCTGTATCGACGATCGCTGGACGCCGGGTTCATTCCGTACGCCGCCGTCGCCGACGCCGCGCTCAACGGAATTGTGACGTTCTCCGGCGGCGATTGGTCGCACGACCAGCCGCCGGCCTGCGACGAGGCTGCAAAGGGCAGCCCCGCGCGCTTGCTGAGCCGCTAGTGGTTCGTCAATGCATGATTTTTGGGTAGCCTCGGCGTCTCGCCGGTATGCATCGGCGGAAGACGATGCTTCCCATCCGAAAAAACAAAGTAGACGTGCCACCAGGCCCGCTCGCACCGGCCCCGCGGCGAATTCCTACAATCAGTCCGAAAAAGAGTGCCAAACCCGGCGTTCCGTGAGCGCGCACGAAATTCTGCTGGACTCGCCTATTCGGCGGGGTATCATTCCACAACGCATCGGGGCAGCCGTGACATGGGCGTTCGGCTGCTCCATTCGATCAGGGGTATGGGGCGCCGCCAAGCACGGCGCTCCACGCGGCAATCCGGCGACCATCGGAGGTCAACTTGATTACTCTGCTGCTGCGCGCACTGCTTGGCCTGATTCTCGTGGCGACCGTTGCACGCGAAGAGGTGCTCCCTCCGGCGGAACGCGCCATCGCGATGGACGCAGTCGTAATCTCGCCGAGCGACGCGCCCGATGATCCGACTTGCGCCCCGGCGATCGAGCTCGACGGCCGCACGTTCCGCCAGACGTTTCGCGTGACCGCGTATTGCGATCGTGGCCTGACGGCGGCGGGAATTCCTTCCGGCGTGGGCCAGTGCGCGGCGCCGGCGAATATTCCGTTCGGTTCGAAGATCTATGTCCCGTCGCTCGGCCAATCCTTCATCGTCACAGACAGAACGCACAAGCGGTTTCGCCACAACACGATCGACATCTTCATGCCGGTTCGTTCCGACTGCCTGAAATTCGGGCGCAACTACCTCGAGTGCGAGGTGCAGCTGCCCGAACAAAAGGTCCGCTACGCCGAACCCTCGCTCGCGGCCACGATCGCCGACCGATCGCGTTAGGAGCCTCGCTGACAATCGCATGCGGCGCGGGCTTCGAGCCCGTACTTCGCGGTTGTTGGATGGGATTCAAGATCACGTCGATGCAATACCCGTCGGACTCGGTGGTCCGACGCTGCGAATGACTCGACCCGCCCGATTGTGCCCGCCGCAACAGCGATTACGATTCGTCGCCGTCAGAGTCGGCGATAACGCCGGCGACTCACGGAGTGCCGCATCGTGGAACATCTCTTTACCAGCGAAGCGCTCATCTCCTTCGTCGCGCTGGCTTCGCTCGAAATCGTCCTGGGCATCGACAACATCGTCTTTATCGCGATCCTGACCGGGAAGATGCCGCCCGCGCAACAGAAGCGCGTCCGCTCCGCCGGACTGCTCGGCGCGATGGTCATGCGGATCGCCCTGCTGCTGGCCATTTCCTGGATGATGGGCCTCGACAAGCACGTCCTCTTTACGATCCCGCTCATCGATCACGGATTGACCGCCAAGGATCTGATTCTCCTGCTCGGCGGGCTGTTCCTGGTAGGCAAGGCCGTCTTCGAAATCCACGACAAGCTCGAAGGCGGTGAAGGGCATGCCGAAGGCCGGGCCGTCGGCAGCATCACCGCCGCCGTCGTTCAAATCATGCTTCTTGATCTCGTGTTCTCGATCGATTCGGTGATCACCGCCGTGGGGATGGCCCAGCATATCGAAATCATGATTGCGGCCATCGTTGCCGCGGTGCTCGTCATGCTGGCGTTTTCCGGCCCGGTCTGCGGGTTCATCGAGCAGCACCCGACGATCAAGATCCTCGCGCTTTCGTTTCTGATCCTGATCGGAGTCATGCTGGTGGTGGAATCGCTCGGCCAGCACGTCAGCAAGGGCTACATCTACTTCGCGATGGGATTCGCGCTGGGCGTCGAGCTATTGAACATCCGCCTGCGTAAGGTGCACAAACCGGTTCATCTGCACCAGGCGGAGCCGCCGCCGGAACAGCCGTAGAAGCGTTGCGGGCGAGGTTGTTGCGGCCCAACGGCGCGGGTGGTGCGGGCGTCATGGCCATTTCACGTCCGAGACGGCCGTACCACCCGAAACGTCGAGCGTGATGAAGCGCTAGTCCAACCCGCCTTTGAGAACCTTCTTCTTTTTCCGCAAGAGTGCGGGGGAAGGCGCCGCTTCCGCGACAGGCTGCGCGTCGCCGAATTGCTGCTCGGCCGGCCGGTGCATGCGCAGGGAAAGTGAGATCCGTCGCTGCTCCAAGTCCACCGATTTCACGCGGATCTGCACAACGTCGCCGATCTTGACCACGTCGCCCGGCGTGCGAATTCGCTGGTCGCTCATTTCCGAGATGTGCACGAGCCCCTCGACGCCTTCTTCGAGCTGCACGAAAGCGCCGAACTCCGCCAGCCGCAGCACGAGGCCGCTCACGACCGAATCCGGCGGATACTTTTCGATCACGGTCTTCCACGGATCTTCGCCCAGCGCCTTCAGACTGAGCGTGAGCTTTCGCTTTTCGAGATCCACCGCCAGCACCGAAACGCGAACCGCGTCGGCTTCCTTGAGCACGTCCTTCGGGTGCCGCACGCGCTGCGTCCAACTCATCTCGCTGACCGGGATGAGCCCCTCAACGCCGGGTTGAAGCTCGACAAATGCGCCGAATTCCATCAGCTTCACGACGCGGCCGTCCACGGTGTTGCCGACGCGGTAATTGGCTTCCACCACATTCCACGGATCCGGAGCAAGCTGCTTCATCCCGAGCGAAATGCGGTCCTTGACGCGGTCGATCTTGAGGATCTGCACCTCGATCTCGTCGTCCACCTTGACGACGTCGCGCGGATGCTTCACCCGACCGTAGCTCAGATCGCCGATGTGCAGCAGCCCTTCGATGCCGCCGATATCGACGAACGCGCCGAAATCCGTGAGCCGCCGCACAATGCCCTTGCGAACCTGCCCTTCCGCGAGCTGATCCTTGACTTCCGCCCGCTGCTGCTCGCGCTGCCGCTCCAGCAACTTCCGGCGACTGACCACCAGGCTGCCGCCGCGGCGGTTGATTTCGGTGATCTCGCACTCGATGCGCCGCCCGATGAACGGCGTGAAATCCTCGATGCGGTGGACGTCGACCTGGCTCTTGGGCATGAACGCGCGAATGCCCTTGGCGTTCAGCTCCATCCCGCCGACGTTCATTCCGGTCACACGGGCTTCGATCACGTCGCCGACCTGGAGCGATTCCAGGTCCGCCTCGCGCATCGCCTCGCGCAGGGACAGCCGCATCAAGCCCGATTCGTGATCAGGCCCTTGTATGAGGAACATGTGAAGCTCGCCCGGTTGCGGCGGCTTTTCGGCGTCGAATTCGTCCAGTGAAACAAACGCCTCGGCCTTGGCGCCGATGTCGACGAACACATCTTTCCCGCGCGTGTTGATGATGCGCCCCTGGATGCGGCCCCGCTCATCCTTGGGGTGCTCCGCGGGACGCGCGCCCGCCATGCGCTCCATATCGGCGGCGTCCATTCCGCCCAAGGCGCTATCGAGCGCGGACTTCAGATCATCACCATCCAATTCGCGAGGATCGATCGCCACGTGAACACCGTATCAACATGCTGCGAAACAAGATCGGATTTCGCCCTTTCCGAAGCCGGACCGACGACAGCCCGACGGTCGCGATGTTAACCGCAAGCCATCGGGAAACAAAGCGGCCCGCCAGGGCATTCGGCCGCACGCCGGCGGCAGGTTACTTCGTCGCCCAGGGCTCGCCCGGGTGCACGCCGGCGGCGATAGAAAAAGGGCAGGCCGCATAGGTCGGCCTGCCCTCCGGCGTTTGAATTGTCGGTTGTCACTTGCTGCGCGAGCGAGTTACGACCCGAACATGCCCCAGCGGCGCCTTCCCCGACGCCTCCGACGCTGCCCCCGTGCCAAACCGACCGGCGCTGGTTTCGCCGCCCGCCCGCACTTCCCGAACCAGAGGCCCCTTCGCGATCGCCAGCCCGGTGCTTTTCGAAACCTCGCCGTCACGACCGATCGTCATGTTGAAATTCGCCGCCACGGCCTTTCCGAGCTTCGGCGCCACCGCCGTGCTGACCGAGATCGACAGCCCATCCCGATCGACGCCGACCGCGACGCCCTTGGCCGCGTTGATTTTCCCGGTGTGCGTCTCGCTTCGGGCGAAACCGACCTTTCCCTCGTAACGGGCGCTGGCTTCCGCCGTTCCGCCGCGAAACAGCCGGGTTCCCGCTCCGGCTGAGGTCTCCGCCTCGCCCGCGAGCGCCGTTGAACTCAGGATCAAGCCTGCCAGTACCGCCGAGATCGTCTTGAGCGCTTTCATTGTTGCGTCTCCTTTCGTGCCATACGGACGTACGGGGTCCGGCGGCTATTCAACCGCCCGGCCGAATTTTCGGCCCGCGCCGAACGCCCACGTTTCACCCTATAATCGCGCGCCGGAAGGCGACGGCGCTGGAGGCGAATTGGCATGCAGCTTGAGGTGAATGGCGAGGCCCGGTCGCTGGAAGGGCCGCTGACGGTGGCGGAGTTGCTGGCTCGCTATGAGCTGGCCCCGCTGCGCGTCGCCGTGGAGGTCAACGAAAAGCTCGTCCCGCGGGCGCGGTTCACCGAGGTTCAGCTTCGCGAAGGAGACCGCGTGGAGATCGTCACATTGGTCGGAGGCGGATGAATGGAACCCGGGCTTCTCAATCTCGCGGGCATGCAGTTTCGCTCGCGCCTTTTCGTCGGAACCGGCAAGTATGTGCGCGACGGACAGCCGGATTATGAACTGATGCGGGCCGCACTGGACGCCTCGGGCTGCGAGGTCGTGACCGTGGCCGTGCGGCGCGAGCGGCTGATCGACGCCCGCGGCCGCAGCCTGCTCGATTTCCTCGATCTGAAGCGCTACACGATCCTCCCGAACACCGCCGGCTGCTTCAACGCCGACGACGCGATTCGGGCCGCGCGCCTCGGGCGGGAGCTGCTCGAAGGCCTTTCCAATCCCGGCGCGAAATGGGTGAAGCTGGAAGTGCTCGGCGACCGCAAGACCCTGTTGCCGGACCCGATTGAGACGCTGCGCGCCGCGCAGACGCTGCTGGCCGAAGGCTTCATCGTGCTCGCGTACTCGAACGACGATCCGATCCTGGCCCAGCGACTGAAAGCGGCCGGCTGCGCCAGCGTGATGCCGCTCGGCTCGCCGATCGGCAGCGGCCAGGGCATCCTCAACGCGAACAACATTCGCATCATCCTGGAGCAGTTGAAAGGCGACGATCCTCACTTTCCAGTCATCGTCGATGCCGGCGTCGGCACGGCCTCGGACGTGGCCATCGCGATGGAACTCGGTGCGGATGGCGTGCTGCTCAACACCGGAATCGCATCTGCCCGTGATCCCGTGCGGATGGCGCGGGCCATGCGGGCGGCGATCGAAGCGGGCTACCACGCCTACCACGCCGGCCGAATTCCGCGCAAGCTCTACGCCACCGCTTCCTCACCGACGGACGGCGTGATTGCTTCCAGCCGTGGGTGAAGCGGCCGCATTCGCCTTGATCTCGCCGATGAATTGCACCGCTCACCGTCGGTGCAAGCGTCGTTTGAGGCCCGCTGGCGCGGCCAATCCGTGCCGATGGGTCCGAAAACGGCGCTTCAAGCATGAAGAAAGTCTTGATTGTCGGACCCGGCAGCAGTAATCTGCAGTGCCGAGGGAAGAGCCCGCTCGAATTGATCTAGTCGTTACGGGGCACTGGTCTGCTCTTTATGACCCATGGGAGTTGCCGCGCACGCGGCAAGTGTTTTCTTTTCATCCTCTTAGGAGCGTTCTATGACTCGGAAGTTCATGACCCTGGCGGCAGCCGCAATCATCGGCGGTACATCCGCACTTGCGGCCGATCTGGCGATCGACCAACTGTCCTACTCCGACGCGCAGCGCGAACTCGTCAACGCGATCGAATCCAACCCCAAACTCGTCTACAACCCGGTCTCGATCATCGTGCAGTGGGCCGACGACGCCTCGCAGGAAGCTCGCCAGCTTTCGCTGGCCGCGGTGCAGGGCACGCCGATTCAGCAGTGGGACATCGTTCCCGGCGCGCAACTCGTGCGCGTCGGCATGGAACCCTCGCTGGCGGTCGATCTGCTGAACTCCGGCGTGGTTCCGGGAATCGAGTACGCCGAGCTGGACTGGATCGTCGGCATCGATACCACGCCCAACGATCCGTACTACACCACGCTCTGGGGCATGAACAACACCGGCCAGACGGTCAACGGCGACCCGGGCATCGCTGGCGCCGACATTAACGCCCCGGAGGCCTGGGATACCTATACCGGCGATCCGAACTTCGCCGTCGCCGTGATCGACACCGGCATCCAGCTCAACCATCCCGACCTTCAGGCCAATATCTGGTTCAACCCCGGCGAAGTCGCGGGCAACGGCGTTGACGACGACGGCGACGGCTATATCGACGACGTCAACGGCTGGGACTTCTACTCCAACGACAGCAACCCCTCGGACGAGAACAGCCACGGCTCGCACTGCTCCGGCACGATCGGCGGCGTGGGCAACAACGGCGTGGGAGTGGTCGGCGTTGTCTGGCGTTGCAAGCTGGCCGCCCTGCGATTCCTCGGTCCGTCGGGCAGCGGCTCGACTTCCGGCGCCATTTCCGCGGTCAACTATTGCCGCACCAAGGGCATCAAGGTCTCCAACAACAGTTGGGGCGGCGGCGGTTACAGCAGCACGCTGTTCAACGCGATCAACAACGCGGCCTCGATCGGCCACGTTTTTGTCGCCGCGGCCGGCAATGCGGGCGCAAATATCGATTCGTCCCCCAGCTACCCGGCCTCGTACACGTGTGCGAACCTGATCTCGGTCGCCGCAACGAACAACAACGACGGAATCGCGTCCTTTTCGAACTACGGCGCGACGTCGGTCGACGTCGGCGCCCCGGGCGTGAACATCCGCAGTTGCGTGCTGACCAGCTCGTACGCCTACTACAACGGCACGTCGATGGCGACGCCCCACGTCACCGGCCTGGCGGTCATGCTCTACGGCCGCAACCCGTCGTGGACCTACTCGCAGATCAAGGCGCAGATCATGAACACCGCCCGGCCGATCTCGGCATTGGCGGGCCGCTGCGTCACGGGCGGCGTGATCAACGCCCAGGCGGCGATCGGCGGCAGCGGCGGCAACACCGCACCGATCGTCAGCATCAGCTCGCCTGCCAACGGCGGCTCCTACAACCAGGGCACGACGCTGACGTTCACCGGAAGCGCCTTCGACAACCAGGACGGAACGATTTCCAGCAGCTTGGTCTGGACTTCCAATGTGCAAGGCCAGATCGGAACCGGGGCGTCGTTTGTCTTCGCGGGCCTGGTCTCGGGTACGCATGTCATCACGGCAAGCGCGACGGATTCCGGCGGGCTGGCGGGCTCGGCCAGCATCACGATCAGCATCCTCGGCGTACCCAACGCACCAAGCGGCTGCACGGCCACCAAGGTCAGCAACGGCTTCGCGCGGGTAAACTGGCTGGACAATTCCAACAACGAAACGTCGTTTGAGATCCAGCGGCAACAGCGCGTTAATGGCCTCTGGGCGAACACGATGGTCGTCGGCTCGGTTGGGGCGAACACGACCAGCTATCTCGAATTCGTTACGGCCGGCCAGCGCTATCGCTACCGCGTCCGCGCGTTGAATGCGGCCGGCGCGTCGGCGTACTCGAGTTGGTCACCCGCCGTGACCTTCTAGTGTAGCTAGTCAGAAATAGTGCATCACGGGTGGTACGGGCGTCTCGCCCGTTGTCCGACCCGGGCGGGACGCCCGGACCACCCTGTTAAGATGCAAACAGCGCGACTAAATACACTAGGACGCCGAAAGCAGCATCGGAGACGATCGACGAAGTACAAGTCGGTCGCATGGCAACGACCGCCCTCCGCCGGACACCTGTCTTGCGGAGGGCGGTGCCATTGCCGCAAGCCCAAAGGCAGCGCCCGCACCTCGCGGCGAGTTGAGGCGCATGGGACGAGCCCGTGTTCGGACAAACCGATCGCCGTCATTCGGAAATTGCGCAAATCGGCTAAACCCGCGCGGCGCAGATTCCGATACACCCTGCATGGTCGCCACGGTTGGCGACTCCGAACGAACAGCGAGATCCCAAGGAGATTTACGAGATGCCGACGACACGCAGCAATTGGCGCACCGGAACGACTCGCCGCACCAGCAACACCTGGAATCCCAGCGGCCGTTTCGGTTACAGCAACAGCTCCACCTCGAGCAGCTACGGCGCTCGCTCGAACTGGACGCCGACGACCTACAGCCCGAACAAGTACAACACGTATCGCACGGAAATCACGGCGAAGATCCAGTCCTACCGCGCCATCAACCAGCAGTTCACCGGCAGCGGCATGGTCACGGCCTTCTCGCCCAGCACGTGCAACAAGTGGATCAACTACGTGAACGACGGCTGCAACGTCTACACGTTCACGAACCAGCAGTTCTCCCGCTACTTCGGCACGCAGTGGTCCAACAACGCGCCGACCAGCGCGTTCCGCTACCTGCGCAACAAGTACGGCACAGGCATCAAGGCCGTCACGCGCGGCAAGGGCAACTGCTGGCTGGTCGCGGCGACCCCGAAGGTCACCGCCCGCCCCTTCAGCGGCTATTCCTGGAAGTAAGCGCATTCGATTCGTCTGAACGCCGCCGCGGCGGCGATTGAAAAACGAAACTCGCTGATTCGTCTCACGCAACGCAGCCTGCCGGCAATTCCGCCGCAGGCTGCGGCGTTTAATGGCGAGCGCTTCGATTCGTGAAGCCCACCGGCAGAGCTAGCCAATCACGACCGTGCCGCAGCCCATGGCGATCGGGTCGGACCCGCCCGCGGCTTCGTAGACCTTGTCGCCTTGCCGAGCGGCCGGCAGGCTGTTGATGAGGACGGTCGAACTGCCGCGCGTCACGACGCCGGGACCGTGCGGCGCAGGCCCGGACGGGACCGGACAAATGTGAATGTCGTTGGTTCCCGCGATCGCAGTCATCGCCGCGCTCGCGGCAGCGGCGGCGGCGGTTTGGAGACCGGTGGCGTAGGCCGTTGCAGCAGCCGGCTCGGCCCCGCTCGAGGCCGCCGCAGTATACGTAGACGTTAATGCCACGTTTGTGGTGGTCAGAGTGCCTAATGCGGATGACGTTCCCGCTGCGGCGGCGGGGTTTCCGTTGGCGGCCGCCGCACCCGCCGCGCTCGTCAGGCCGCTCGACACCTGCGCCAGGATGATCGCCGCATCCGCGGGTCGAAGCTGTGAATTGGACATCAGCGCTTTCATCGCGTTGCTGGCTTGTTCGATGCCCGCAGCCATATTCGCGGGAACCGCACGCCACGCGTTCATATATCCAATCAAGACGTCGCTGCTTCCCGGTCCGGGCGCCAGAGGATTGCCGTGCCCGGTTGGATCTGTCTTGCGAGCCGCTGCCGGCATATCAGACCTCCATCGCGCCAATCGCCCGAGCCCTCGCGCCGAATCAGACGCGAGTTCACGCATTCCCACTGGGATCATACGCCGAATCAAGCGACGGGCCGACAGGGTTTTCAAGAACGGGTGGTTCCGCGAATGCGTCATCCGCGGGGTTTCCCGCGTTGTGCGGCGACGGTCGCAACGGCACGTCGTCCTACTGGTCGCGCGCGTGCAGTTCCTGCTCAAGGCTCTCCACAAGCCGGCGCAGCGAGGCGTTGTGATCGGCCGCTCCGATTCTCCAGGTCACGTTTTCGTCGCCTTCGATCATACGCTCGAGCCGCTGGGCCGCCATGAGGACCGTCGAGTGGTTCTTTCTTCCCATCGCGCGGCCGATTTCCGGAAAGCTCAGCCGGGTGTGCCGCCGCGCGAGCAGCATCGCGACGCCCCGGGCGAGCACAACCGTCCGATCGCGGCTGCGCGAATGGAGTTGCTCTCGCGTAACGCCGAAACGGCCCATCACCAGCCTCTCGATCGATTCCGGATCGGGAGCGCGATGCGTGCGCACGACGGCCTCGTCGAGCGCGCGGGCCGCCAGCTCATTCGAAATCGGCCCCTGGGTCACGGACTGCAAGGCGCACAAGGTGTACACGGCGCCCTCGAGCTCGCGCACATTTCGAAGCGACCGCTGCGCCACGTGGTCCAGAATCGCTTCATCCAACACGAGGCCGATCGCGGCGGCCCGCTGCGCGAGAATCGCGCGCCGAATTTCGAAATTCGGCGGATCGATCTGCACCACGAGCCCGGAGATCAGGCGATCCATCAGGGGTTCGGAAAACGCGGTGATCGCCCGCGGGTGCCGGTCGCACGACACGACCACCGTCATGCCGGATTCGGTCAGCGCATTGAACGTGTGCAGGAACTCCTCCTGCGTCGCTTTCTTGTTCGCGAGAAAATGAACATCGTCGATCAGCAGCACGTCGACGCTTCGATAGCGCGCCCGGAAAACATCCACCGGTCCGGCCCGGACGGCAAAAATGTAGTCGTTCGTAAACTCCTCGCCCGACACGTATTTGCACTCAAGCGAGGCGTGCGAGCGGCGGATGCCGTTCCAAATGCCCTGGAGCAGATGCGTCTTTCCCAGGCCGCAGCCGCCGTGCAACACGAGCAGCTTGCAGGCCGTGCCGACGTCCTGCACGATCGCGCTTGCCGCCGCATGCGCCAGCCGGTTGCACGGCCCGACCACGAACGACGCCAAATCGCGCGCCTGCGGCGTCTTTTCGCCGGGGCGGCGACGATCGTGAAGCGGGTGCGCCCGCGGCCGCGCCGCGCGATTTCGCTCAACAAGCGGCGTGGAAGCCCCTTCGCCGCGCTGAATGATGCGAACTTCAGGCGGGTCCGTCGCCTCCAACGTCCGGCGGGCCGAATCCACCAGCGCGCCCATGTAGTTCTTTGCAATCCAGGTTCCCGCGAAAGCGCTCGGCACGATGACGTCGAGGCCGCAGTCGCTGAGCCGAAATTCCGTGGTCTCGCCGAACCACGTACGGAATCGCGACGCCCCGAGTTGCTCGCAGAGCACTGTTCGAAGATGGTCAAGCCGTTCCGCTGACAAGGTATTCACGCCCAATACCTCAACGGCGGCGCAGAGAGAGCGCCAAGTTTCTTGTTTCGCCGATTCGAAAGGGGAAAACGCCGGTTTAGGTGTCCCTTTGTTTGTGCGAGGAATATACCACGCGCCGCGGCGCGTCGCAATCCGTTCGTTTGCGTGATTGTCGCTCGCAGCGCCGCGCGCTGCGCGCAACTCGCGACGTGCTAAGGGTTGATGAAATGCAAAAAAACTCTGCACGAGTTTTCAACAAATCATGCGCCGAATTTTCGCACAGCGTCGCTCCACTCACGCGTGCTCGTCCGTCAGAAACTGCAAGTACGCCTCACGGAATGCGATAGCGCGAAATCCGAAGCGCTCGTAGAGCCTGCGGGCCGGCGCGTTGCGCGCGTCAACGACCAGCGTGACTTCGGCGCGCTCCGCGACGCGCGCCTGATGCAGCGCTTGACGCAGCAGCAACCCGCCGACGCCGGTCCCTCGAGCACTAGGGGTAACCCCCATGTAGGCCACCTCCAGCGCGCTCCGCCCGATCACGCCGGCGAGCAGCATGCACCCGACGTCGCGCCCGTCGCGCGATGCGATCTGCCACCACTGCGGCCTGAATTCGCCAGACGCACGATGCGCCGCGAGTACATCCGCCACGGCGCGACGCCCGCACAACTCAGGACAGTCGAGCGTATCCTCATATGTGGCCAGCACCACCGACTCGAAGCGAGGCCGAATCTCGTCGCGAAATTCAATCCACTCCGCGAGACCCTCAGGCGGCGGATCGACCCACGGATAAACGCTCGCGCGACTCAAATACTCGAGCGTCGTGACATGACGAAATCCCGCCTGCTCCAAAACCCGCCGCCGCGGCGTTTCGTCGTTTTCAACCAACGATTGAAGGTAGGTGAATCCCTCTGCGCGAAACCGCGCAGCCAACGGGCGAAACGCAGCCGCCGCCTTGGCCTCGGAACCAGCATCCGCGGGTGAAGACAGCAAAATAATCCCGACCCGCCCCGGCAGTCGCATGACGCCGACAGTCTCCGCCCCATCACCGACCCGGTACAAATCGATATCAATTCCGCACTCACGGCAGTATCGGAGGAGACCCTGAACAGTCGAGGCGTCAGCTCGACGAGAATCTCCGCGCGCGAGCAATACGCCAAGCGTCTCGGCTTGCCGTTCCGGCGGAACCACGCATAGCTCAAGCTGGTCGCTACTTCGGTCAAACATGTCGAGGACCAGCCTCCGATTCGGCTACCCTTCCGCGCAGTTTTGCGGTTCCGAGAACCCCACCATCAGCCCGACTCCCAGGCTAGTCGTTCGTCAACCTCTGGTTTTCGGGTGGTACGGCCGTCTCGGCCGTCAAACGGGCGGGACGCCCGTACCACCCACCCGAAAATTAAAGGTTGACGGACCACTAGTCCCGCCGCCTCGATCGGACCGTACGCCGGAGCCGCCAACTCGCCGAGGAGACTATCCCGCAAAGTCCCGGGTGCCCGCAAGCACGGAAATCCGTCGCCGGACGCCACGGATGCGCAATGCGAAGCGTTCATGCCTTGGGAATCCGCAGGGCCCCCCGTCGCCGGCTATCGAACTCATCACCGCATACTGCCGAATGAACAAAGCGGTTCGGTTGACGCCCACAAGCGCGTTGTGAGGCAGGGGAAATTATCAGTCCTTCGAAATTCTTCGCGCCGAAACTTGACCTTTCGACTTCCCAAATGCCTAGGATGAGCTGAGCACTGGGGACTCTGGGGCGGGCTTCCAACGTACGCACAACCGAGCTGCACCGAGGGCGCGCGAACTTCGACCGCGGAAGGAGTGCATCGATGTCTATCCGTACTGGAATGAAGTGGCACCTGGCTTCGATCGCAGTCGGCCTTTCCGCCATTCCGGCCGGATGGGCGGATTCGGTCACCATGTCAGCGTCTGACGGCGCGTTGGCCGCATCGGCGACCTTTGAATCGTCGGGCGCCGATCTGATCGTCACATTGACGAACACCTCGACCTTTGACGTGGTGGATCCGCCGGGGATCCTGACATGCCTCTTCTTTGACGTGAACGGCCCGTTGTTGAACCTCACGCCGGTAAGCGCCGTGCTGGGTTCGGGCTCGACGGTGCTCTTCGGCGGAACCGACCCTGGCGACGTCGTCGGCGGCGAGTGGGAATGGGAAGAGAGCTTTGGCTCTCCCGCGCCGCACAATTCGACGTACGGCATCGGTTCTTCGGGGCTCGGGATTTTTGGAGCCGGTGAGATGTTCCCCGGCACGAACCTCCAAGGCCCCGCGAATGTCGACGGGTTGCAGTACGGCATTACTTCCGCCGGCGACGACGCCGCGACCGGCAACGCCGCCGTCACGGGTTCGAACGCACTTATCCAGAACTCCGTCGTGTTCACGCTCAGCGGGTTGCCGCTCGACTTCGATGTGAACACGATCACCAACGTGAACTGGCAGTACGGCACGTCGCCGACAGAACCGAACATTCCCGAGCCGGGATCGCTGGCGCTGCTCGCCCTGGGAGGGATCTTCGCCCGCGGCCGTCGTGGAGCGACCGCGCGGTAGAGTCGATAGGGTAGACGGCGTTTCCAGCAACGGCCGGGGCGCGTCCCCGGCCGTTCTCGTTTCGGCGCTGGATTCAACGGCCCCCGCTGGCACCCACGCCGAAACATCGGGCTGTCGCGAAACTGCCTGCGGCCTGTGGCATGGCTGCGTCCGTCGGCGACCATGCTCGTCTTTTCCGTATCCCGCCCCCCGCCGTGGCGCAAACGGCATGCTCGCCAACGGACGCGAGCATGCCACGAAACCGCTTCGGCGCTTTACGCACTCCGCCGCCTTGCATAGATTTGCCCCCAATCGCCGCGGACGGCGACGAACGCCGCCCCGCTGAAATGCTCGAGGCCTCGCTGCCGATGAAACAAGCCGCAAACGCCTCGCCGCCCCGACTGCCCGACTGGCTTGTTCAGAATCGCAATTTCGTCCTGCTGTGGGCCGCATATGGCGTCGCGGCGATCGGCGATCATCTGAGCGAACAAGCTCTGTTGAAATCCCGCGGCGGCCTGGAGCGGCCGGATGTGACCCGCCTCCAGGCGCTCATGTCCGTCGGATTCTTCTTTCCGTTCGTCGTGCTCGGACCGCTTGCCGGCTGGTGGTCGGACCGCTTCAGCCGCAAGTCGACGATGGTGCTCGCCGATCTGCTGCGGGCCGCAATCGTCTTCAACATGGCCTTCATCGTCAGCCGGCTCGTGCGTTGGTTGCCGGCGGATTTGGGCGACTATTCGATCGTGATTCCGCTCGCGGTAGTCGGCTCGCTCGCGGCGTTCTTCTCGCCGGCCCGCCAGGCCATGCTGCCGACGCTGATCCGCGACGATCAGCTCGTGCGTGCCAACGCGCTCATCCGCGCGCTCGGCACCATCGGCACGATCATCAGCGCCGTCGTCGGCGGCTGGCTGGTCGATCACGTCGGTCCCGAATGGAACTTCCACATCAACGCGATGACGTTCACGCTCAGCGCCATCTTCGTTGGCACAATCCTGATGTCGCGCAGCCGTCAGGTTTCACACCCCAAGCTCGAAGGCGTCTGGACGCCGCTCCGGCAGGGATTCCGTTACGTCCGCCAGCACCGACGTGTCCTTCAGATGGTGCTGCTGGGCACGGTGTTCTGGGCCGCGGCGGGCGCGGTCATCGCCGTCGTTCCGGCCATCGTCAAGGTCTACTTCGGCGAAAGCTACACGGCGGCGGGCACGTTTCGCGGCATCATGGGCATCGGGCTCGCGTCCGGTGCCGCGATCATGACGATCATCGGGCCGACGCTGCCGCTGTCGCTGGGCGTTCTCGTTTCGCTGGCGGCCGCCGCCGCGTGGATCCTGCTGCTGGGCGTCTGCCACAGCCTGCATCTCGGCAAGATTCTTACGGGCGTGAGCCTTTTCGGAATCGGCGGTGCGGGCGCGGCCCTGCTCGTCAGCATCATGGCGACGATTCAGCGCTTCGTGCCCGATTCGCGCCGCGGACGCGTCTTCGGCGTGAGCGATACGCTCACGATGGGCGCGATGGTCGCCGCAAGCGCGGCGATCGGGCTGCCGAAAATTCCCAATCTCGATCGTTACATCCCGGCGATTCTGGCCCTTACCGTGCTCGGGCTCGCCGCCGCGCTTGTAATCGCCTGGCGGGTCTATCGACGCGGCAGCGAACATCCGCCGCGCACCTGGGTCACCATCCGCGTCATTCGCTTCTTCACGCATTTCTGGTGCCGCGCCAAGCGAATCGGTCCCTGCACGCTGCCGGCAAAGGGCCCCGCCCTGCTGGCGGCAAACCACACGACGGGCATCGATCCGATCATGATCATCGGCACCAGCCCGCTGCGTCTGCCCGCGTTTCTCGTGGCTCGCGAATACTATGCGAAACCGTTCGTGAAGTTCTTCTGCACGATGAACCACTGCATCCCGATCAACCGCGACAACCCGGGCAAGTCGTTCCTGACCGGCGCATTGCGTTTGCTCGAAGCCGGCCACGTCCTGGGCATATTCCCGCAAGGGCGATTCCAGATTCCCGGACAGCCCGAGTCCGACGCTCTCGCCGGGATCGGCGCGATCGCGCTGCGGACCGGCGTGCCGGTGATCCCCGTCCACATCAGCGGGACGCAGTATCGCGACGATCCGTTCGCCTCGTTCCTCGTCCGGCACAACGTGCGAATCCGCTACGGCCGCCAGATCGATTTGTCGCGGTTCAAGGGCCGCGAGCGCGACAAGGAAGCCGCCCGCGAAGCCACCGAGTTGATCATGCAACACATCCGCGCCCTCGGCGATAGCGCCGCCGATGACGATGCGAATGCGACGGGTGAGCAAGCGGCGTCATGAAGCCTATCGCGAAGATCCCGACCGGCCGCGAACCAGCTCGCGCCGACTGGGTGCGCCTCATCCTCTTCAGCCTGGTTCCAGTACTGACTCTGCTCGCACTACGGCGCTTACACGTTCCGCTTGGAAAGCCGGGCACAATTACATACCCATACAGCCCCTTCGACGCGCTTCGCCTCATGCGCGTCATCTGGCTCGCGCCAGCTTTCGTGTTTCTCGCGGTCGGCCTCGTGCTTTCGACAGTTGACGGCCGGCTGAAGCGGACCCTCGCCGATACCGCGACCTTCTTCGGGTTGCTCGCCGTCGGCGTCTGGGCGCTCGCCGCCCCGCCGCACTGGTCGTCGCAGTTCTTCATCAACATGCTGTCACCGTCGCACGACGGCGCATTCCTCACGGAAGCGGACCATGTGCGAGTGACCGGCGTCCGACCGTACCTGCGCGACTTCGCCGCCCGCGCCGCCACGCCGCCACAGCAACTACGAGGCACGCGCGTGATCAGCAACCCGCCGGGCATGACGCTGCTGGCCTGCGGCATCGACGCCGTCCTGCGATCAAGCCCGGAACTGACGCGAAGTTTGTCTGAAATCGGCGCCGACGCCCCGGACCTGTCGGACGAGATGCGTTTTCTCCTTGCGCGCGGCCTGGCGTTCGCCTGCGCCCTGATCGCGATGTGGGCGATCGGCGGACTGTTGCTGATCGCCGCGCTTCGCCTGCTGCTGCCGCCCACGCTGGCCAGCGCCGTCGGAATCTGCGGAGCCATTTCGCCGATGGTGCTGCTTTTTTCGCCGGGCAAGGACGCGGCCCAACTGCTGACCACCGCCCTGCCGCTCTTGCTCTGGCTCCTGGCGGTTCGGCGGCGGCGGCGGGCGTTGGCCTGTCTCGCGGGTGCGGCGTTGGTGCTCGCCTGCTGGTTCAGCCTCGTACATCCCTGGCTCGCGGCGATCGTGATGTTGGCGAGTTTCCTCGCTGCGCCTGCCGCTGAGCGGAAATGGCTCACGCTGCGCGCAATACTCCCGGCAGCCGCGGGAGCGCTTCTCGCCGCCTTCCTCGGCTGGCTGCTCACCGACTACGAGTTTTTCAGCGCCTCGGCCGCCGTCGCGAAAGCCCAAGCCGCCATCACGCGCGGCCCGCAGGCCATGCCCCTCGCGTGGCAGTACCTTGGTGTGCCGCTCTTTCTGCTTTTTTGCGGACCCGCTCTGGGGTGGCTGCTGACCTGCGGCGCAACAATCAGCGACGGGAACCAGCAAACGCGGCGATTCGGCGGCTGGTTGTTCGTGCTGGCCGCGATCGTGATGCTGGGCACGACCGGCTTTACGAACATGGAGACCCCGCGGCTCTGGATCCCGTTCGCGGCCCTGCTCACGGTCGGCGCGGCATGTTGGCGAAGCCCCCCGCCGGCGATCGTTGAGACCCCCGCCCGCCGTCCGCTGCTGGTCGCCTTGATCGCGGTGCAGCTCCTGGCGTCCGCTGTCCAATGGTCGCAAATGGACATGCGCGAGGCGGAAATGCGGCTGCTGAACACGGACAGCGCCCCGGCCCGGTTTTTCCACTGATCCGGCTGCTTGACTCT
>JACRLV010000340.1:0-1872 GCA_016235145.1 Planctomycetota bacterium | reverse complement strand
TCGATTCCGACCGGGGCCCTGTCGCGGCTCCGTCGGCCAAGGGCAGACTGCATGAAGACCGCGAACAAGTGCTTTTTGGCGAAGACCGGGGAGCTGAACCGCTCCTGGTATGTCGTCGATGCGACGGATAAGGTGCTTGGCCGCCTGGCCGGCCGGATCGCCTCCGTGCTGACCGGCAAACCCAAGCCGACCTACACGCCGTACATCGACACCGGCGACTTCGTCATCGTCCTCAACGCCGACAAGCTCAAGATTACCGGCAACAAGAAGGACGAAATCGTCTATCAGCGTTACAGCTACTACCCGGGCGGCCTCAAGGAGACGCCGATGCGGACCGTGCTGGAGCGGCACCCCGAGCGCGTCCTGCGCGAGGCGGTCCGTCGCATGATGCCGAAGAACGCGCTGGCCAAGCGCATGCTGCTCAAGCTCAAGCTCTACAACGGCAGCCAGCATCCGCACCAGGCCCAGCTTCCGGAACCTCTTCCCCTTTGATCTCGGAGCGTAATCGGTGAACACGCCGGAAATGACAGAAGTCCAAAGCGGCGCGGCGGCGCCGGCGGCCGAGGTGGGGTCTTCGCTTCCGCCTCCGCCCAGTTCGGGTACGTTCGTCAGCACGGGCCGGCGCAAGTCCTCGGTCGCCCGCGTGCGGCTGACGCCCGGAAACGGCTCGATCTCGATCAACGGCCGCGAGCTGAACGACTATTTCAAGGTCATCACCGAACGCGACGCGGTCACCGCGCCCCTTTCGGCGACCAAGACCACAGGAATGGTCAATCTCGCGATCACGGTCATGGGCGGCGGTCGGCACGGCCAGGCGGACGCCGTTCGCCTCGGCGTGTCCCGCGCACTGGTCAAGGCTGAAAAGCGATACGAACCCCCGCTGCGCGACCGCGGCTATCTGACCCGCGACAGCCGCGAGGTCGAACGCAAGAAATACGGCCGCCGCAAGGCCCGCCGGCGCTTCCAGTTCTCGAAACGCTGATTCAGCGAAAACCCGAAACCGTCGCGGCCCGACCGATTCGCTCGAATCCGTCGGGCCGTTTCGTTTTTCCACGTCGCCCCGGTTTTCGCCGAGCCCCGGTGTATCATCTCGAAAAGCGGCCATTGCGAGTCATCTCGTGCCCTCCGGCCGATCGGCAATGGCCCCAGCTTTGGGGTGCGTCATGAGCAAAAAAGTCGGTGTGCTGCTATCCGGTTGCGGATTCATGGACGGCGCGGAGGTGCATGAATCGGTCCTGACGCTCCTCGCACTCGATCAGAAGGGCGCGACCGCGGTCTGTTGCGCGCCCGACGTCGATCAGGCCGGCGTTGTCGATCATCTCACGAAAAAGCCCAGCGGCGAGAAGCGAAACGTCCTGCACGAATCCGCCCGCATCGCCCGCGGGGCGATCCGCGATGTCGCCGCCATCCGTGCGGCAGAGCTGGACGCCCTCATCATTCCCGGCGGCTTCGGCGCAGCCAAGAACCTGTGCGATTTCGCCACGGCGGGCCCAGAATGCAGGGTCCATCAAGGCGTCGAGAGGCTCGTCGCCGACATGCTGGCCGCCAAGAAACCCATCGGCGCCATCTGCATCGCGCCCGCTTTGCTCGCGCGGATCGCCGGCAAGCACGGCGTCGCCGCGGCGGTCACGATCGGGAACGATCCCGGCACGTCGGCGGCGATCGAGAAAATGGGCTGCACGCACGAGGCCTGCGCTGTTACGGAATTCGCGGTAGACGCGAAGAACAAGATCGTGACGACGCCGGCGTACATGCTCGGTCCGGGTCCGGCGGCGGTTTTCGAGGGGATTCGCAAGCTCGTCGATCGCGTGTTGGGGATGTGCTAGTGTATTTGGTCGCGCTGTTTGCATCATAACAGGGTGGTCCGGGCGT
>JACRLV010000312.1 GCA_016235145.1 Planctomycetota bacterium | reverse complement strand
TTCGAATGCCGTCAGAGTAGGATCGGGCCCGCGGCCACGCAACCGCGAGGCACGAATCGCCGCCCGCACTACCGCACGCGCGACGCGCGCGAATCGGCGGATCGTCGCTTGACAGTCCACGCGGCGGCCCGGACCATAGCGGTTCTGTTTGGCGGCGGCCAAACGGGCGATTAGCTCAGTTGGCTAGAGCGCTTGCTCGACACGCAAGAGGTCACTGGTTCGAATCCAGTATCGCCCATTCTTTCACTTTGCGACCTTCGGGTCGGCGGCGCTACATTTCGCGTAACGCCACCTGACTGCGATGGTTCCCATTCCAGATCCGAAACGGTTCAATCAGCGCGAACGACCGCCATGCCGCATTTTCGGCATCGGCGTGCCGCAAGATGCCCTTTCGTGTGACTGTATTGACGTTGGCGAGTCGAAACGGCCATCGGTCTCGGCAAAAGAATGCGACAAGGCGGGCCACCGATGAGCGCGACCCGCCTTGCCTGGTGCGTTCGTAGCGATGAGAGCCGCGGGCGGCCGCCCGCCGCCGCGCTCCCGACAGACGCTACGGACACAACGTCCCAAATCCCGACAGGAAGTTGGTCAGGTCAACCAACCCGATGCAACCGTCGTTGTCGAGGTCGCATTCCGGCACGAATCCGGCCTGCCCGTAGCAGTAACCGAAGTGCGACAGGAAGTACGTCAGATCACCGAGATCGATCGCCCGGCTGCCGTTGAAATCAAGCGGACAGTCGGACGCGCGAAGCTCGTACGCCATATCCACTCGCTGCGGCGCCGTCGGACACTCCCACGGTGCGGCCGCCCAGCCGCCGTAGTCCCAGCAATTCGGCGGATACGCCAGGAAGCTGACAATCGAACCGGCGGCGGCCACGTCCATCGGGCGCGGCGTGGCCGGCGGCTCCGTGCCCGTGTGCCAGCCCCAGAAGTGAGCGGGCAGCCCGCTTTCCAGCGGCGGCAGGTGGCCGGTGAACGTCTCCGCGCACTGCGTCGGCAGCCACTCGACGCCCGTCACCGCCTGCACGCTCAGCCAGTAACGGTTGCCGGCAATCTCCTGGAACGCCGTCGGCAGACCTGGCGGCGGGTACGCATTCCGCGGGTCGCTCTCGGTGCAGACCAGGCAACAATCGCGCAGCCGCACGCGGTACGTGTAGATCTGATGGCCGAGGCAGTCGTATCCGCGAACGCGGCGAATCTCCACCGCCTCCGCCGGCGCGAAGTACACCGCCAGCGCCGTCGGATGGCCGTCGAGGGCCAGATCCGGCGGGACGTGCGGCGTCGCGTTCGCATCCGCCCAGTGGATCGTGAGCAACCAGCCGTCCACCACGTGCTGCGGGTCGGTTCCAACGCCCGGCTCGTAGCGCGAGTCGAAGTAGCTGCCCCACCAACGCAGCGCGAGAATGTCGCGCCCGTCGCTGACGAAGTCGTCGGCGACGACGCGGTCAAGCTCGCCCGGCGGCGGATCGCCTGACGTGATCACGAACGCCATGTTGCTGAACTGCTCGATAGGCCAACTGATCCACGACCAATTCGCCAGATCGCTGGTAATCGCCGCCGGGCTGACGATCGGCGGGAAGCTGCGGTCCGCTTCCTGCCAGCGCCACTGCGGCGGCGTTCCGATCGGGTTCGGAATCACGCTGATGTCGAGCCAGTACGTATCGCCCGCCGTCTGCGTGAACGGCGCCGGCAGGTCGAAGTTGTAGCGATAGATCGGGCTGCCCTCGAGGTTGACCAGGCCCGTGTTCTGCTCGACAAGCGAAACGAATGGCACGTTCAACTGCCACAACAGCGCTCCCGGCAGGCCCCACGGGGCGACCGGCTGATTGGCGTGGATGCTCAGTCGGAAGGCCTGGATGCCCGCGCCGCGCATTTCGTTGCCGGCGTCGTCGATCTCATAGTTGCCGAACCAGTGGATGTCCGTCACGAGGCCGCCGCGGCAGATCCAGTCATCCGCGATCGTCAGCGGCATGCTGACGTGCAGACCCGGCGCGTTCACAGACGGCGGCTGATCCCACTTCGGATAGCTCACACCGGTCTCGTGCATCCAGAGGTCGCTCGCCGAGTCGAAGCCGGTCCCGGCCGCGTGCGGCGGCTGTTGCCACTTCGGTTCGGTGTAGTCCGGCGGTGTCGGTAGCGTGAACCACTGGAACGCCGTGTCCCACGAATCCGCGGGCGTCGGATACCAGAGCGCGCCGCCGGCGCGGAACACCACGCCCGGAACCGGGAAGAGCGGATCCCAGATCGCGACGGCGTCGTCAGGCGCGAGCGAAGCCGGATCGCGCGGCCGCGTCTTCCAACCCCAGAGATATTGCGGGGTCGTCGGATCGCAGGCCGAGATGCTCACCCAGTAGATGGTGGGTTGCGCATCCTGCCAGAACCACGCGGACTCGGGAATGTCGCACTCGAACTCGAAGCATGCCTCCGGCGGGTTCGGAATGCCGGCGGCGTTGTTCCGTGGATCAAAATCCCATCCCACGAAATTCCACCGGTAGCTGTCGCAGACGTAGTCCCAGATCACCGTGCCCGGATGGCTGAACGGCGGATCGCCCGTCGCCGGCACATCCGTCCAGATCGAGATATGGAAATGCTGCGGCATGTACGGCGGCGTGTGATGGCCCCAACCCAGGAACGAGCCCCACCAACGGATGCCCGTCAGCGGTTTGTCGTCCGTGCAGACGAAGTCATCCGCCGTCAGTTGCGGCCCGCCGCAGCGAGACGCCTCGTCCCAGCCGTAGATTGCGTCATCGGGTACATAGGGCGTCGGCGGCTGCGACCACTTCACGAATTCCTGCCACGCATAGGTCGTGAGCTGGAATGCACAATCCCACGATTCCTGCGGCGTCGGGTAGTAGATCGGCTCGCCATACTCGTATTGCATGCCGGGCGAAGGTGCGGGGGGAGAAAAGATCCTCACCGCGTCGTCCGGCGCCGGCGAAGTCAGATCGCGCGGCCGTGTTTTCCAGCCCCACGGATTCATCTGCTGCGCCGCGCAGCACGGCGGATCGGGCGGCCCGCCCATCAGGCAGAGCACGACCTGCAAGTCAGCCAGGTCGATCAAGCTGTCGCAATTGACGTCGGCCTGGGCGCACGCGCCGATCGGCGGCATTCCCACGCAGTTGGCGACGAAGTTCAGGTCGGCGAGATCGACGATCCCGTTGTCATCCAGGTCGCCGTCGCCGCCGCAGCGGCACGCCGGGTAGATCGCCGAGATGCTCAACCAGAAGATCGTTCCGGGCATCTCCTGATAGAACCACTCCGGCTGCGGGATGTTGTACGTGTACAGGAAGCAGCTCTCCGGAATCGGAGTGAACGGCGGGAAGAAGTCGCAACCGACATAAGTCTCCGCCACCTGGTCGATCGGAACCAACCACTGCCAGAGCATTACACCCGGATGGCTGAATGGTTCGGGTCCGGCGGGCACATCGGTCCATACGCCGATGTGAAATGCGACCGGCCGGGCTCCCGGCGGAGCAGGCTGATCCCAATTTCGATACGAGCCCCACCAGTGGATGTCCGTCACCGGGCGCTGGTCGAGGCACACCCAATCGTCCGCCACAATCGGCGGCATTTGCCAGTTCGAAACCTCATCCCAACCCATGAAGCAGGGCGGCATGTCGGGGTTCGGGACCGGCGGCTGATCCCACTTGAAGTCGAAGCCGGGCGCCTGCCGCTTGGTGGTCAGTTCGAAAGCGAGATCCCACCGCGACTGCTCATCCGGCCAGGTGATCGGCTCGCCCATGCCCCACAGCATTCCCGGATGCGGCGCGGTTGGATCAAATATCCGCACCGCCGCGTCCGGCGCCGGCGACGTCGGGTCGCGCGGCTTCGTCTTCCAGCCGAATGGGTAATCGCCGCCGCCGCTTGGATACGCCGCTGCGATGCTCAACCAGTAAATGTGTTGTCCGGGATCCTGGTAGAACCACGCGGACTGCGGCAAATTGCAGTTGAAGCGGAAGCCGGACTCATACTCGCGCGAACGCGGGTCGAAATCCCACCCCGCGAATTCGACCGTGTAGTCGAAGCAGTCGTATTCCCAGAGAACCTGCCCGGGGTGGCTGAAGCCCGGCGGCATGAACGGCACGTCCGTCCAGATGGTCATGTGGAAATACGCCGGCAGGATCGCCGGCGCGTAGCCCTCGCGCCAATTCAGGAATGAGCCCCACCAGTGAATGTCGGAAACCGGGTCGGTCGTTTCGCAGACCCAGTCGTCGGCCGCGATCCGCGAGCCGCCGAACTCCGACAACTCATTCCAGCCCATGAACACATTGTCGGGTTCGCCCGGTACCGGCGGCTGATCCCACTTCAGATCCCGCCGGAGCGCGCACGCCCCGAGGATCGCCACGTCGTCGCCGAAGCCGGACGGCCCGATGCCCGCGTCCTGCACGGTGATCATGTGCGTCGTGTTCGCCAGCATGCTGACGAAGACAACCGCGCGCTGACCGGGCTGCGGCGTTCCCATGTCGAGCCGCGCGACGAGCACGCCGTCGACGAGCACCTCGGCGAGGCCGTCATTGTCGTCGCCGGTCAGGTGGATCGAGACGTCCGTCGATGGGATCGTGGTCGAAGTCGAGGCGGCATGGCCTTGTTGTCGCAGCCAGATTTCGGTCGGCCAGCCGTCGATTCCTGGACTGTTTACCGTCCAATCGTCGTACCACGGCGGGCTGCCGGCGCGATAGTCCGCATCGCGCCATTGTGCAATTCGATATCCGCCGATCGTCTCCTGTCCGCTCAGCGGGTTCTCGAATTCCACTTCGTTGAAAGTGAATCCGATTTGAACGCCGGCGTTATTCGCCTGCCACAAAACTTGAATGCCGTGCGCCGGCGCGACCAACCCCAGGGCGAACGCCGAGGCTATCACAGCCGGCCAAAGCCGTCCTCGATTGTATGTGTTGGACATGATCCAACCCCTTCGGCGCGCGAAGCCACGGCGCTGGTTGCGACGGACCGCGGACGCGCTCTTTCGATCGCGAGGGTCGGGGCGCCGCAAACCGCGCCGCCTGATTGAACTCGTCCGCCTGGGTTGGCATGCCGCGCGTGGAAGAGGCCACAGGCGGATTTCGGGGGCGTCAGATTCAAAAGGACGCTCGTCGGACGGAGTTGATTGCTCTTAGATCGTGAAACAGGGGGGCTATCGGACCGAGGAACGTCCTCCTATTTGGAGTCTTCGTCCGAAAAGGCGCGAATGCAAGTCACGAACCGCATTCGCCTCCGGGATTGGTCAATGCGTCCAGACCCTATTCTCGACACACGTGGGCGAGGGTCAGACACAGGGATGCCCGCAAGCAGCCCAATCGCCGCCGCTGCTTTCAAAGCGGTCTTAAGCCTATCCCAAGACGCGCAGAAACACCGTTTGAAAACCGGCGCCACAAGTGGTTGTGGGATAGGTTCTCGGGTCAAACCTGCAAGATCACCCTGATGCTCGTTGAATGACGTGGCCGCCGTGCGCGGCGAACGGCTACTTCGAGGAGTTCAACTTCGAGATCGCTTCGCGCACGATCTCCGCTCCCGTCGAGAGGGTTGAGCTGCCGATGCCCGGCGCTTCCTGTTTTTCATGCCGGCTGATGAATTCCTCCAGCCGAGCGGTCGCGTTCTGACTTGGCGAGAAACCGCCGACGAAGGCGTCCCACTCTACCCGGGCATCGGGAGGCAACTCCCGATACCAGTCGTTGTACCGCCAGAGATTTTCGCCCAGCACGACTTGTCCGAACAGCCGCCGCTGCTCGGCTTCATCCGGAAGGGCCCAGGTCGCAAACAGCACTTCCGCCAAAGCAGGCCCACCGGATCCGGTCGTTTCCCAGCGAAGTTCGTGCGCGGCGTCGTCCCATTTGCCGTTGGTTGTGATAGGTTGTGGCAAATCGAGCCAGCGGACGGTCATGCGTACCGAGTCCGCCATCGGCGAGAGTCCCGCCTCCGCCGACATCGACTCTGAAAACTGCTCCGGCGTCAGGCCGATCGCACACAACCCCTGGTCGAACGCCGCGCTCATTTCCTCCGAGTTCAGCAGCCGCGCCAGAGAGGGCGCCAGCGGTCCGGACGGATCGCCGCCGAGCTCGACGTGAATTCGGCGCAGCAGGCCTTCAAATGCGGCGAGCAATAGTTGTTGCGTTCCCATGATGGAAAGCGTCGAGTCGTCCAGATAGCCGCGCTCACGCAGAAAGATCGCCGTGCGGCCCTCCAATTCCGATTCGCCGGCGCCGGCGGAGTCCGCGCCGCGCGGTTCGCGGCGGTCCTCGATCTGAAACTCGGTCCATTGAATCAGAATGAAGTCCATCGCGTCATCGTGAATCGGCCCGCGCAGCAGGGCTTCCAAGGCGGGGAGAAGTTCCGGTTGTGCCGTGAGTTCCGGCGTGTTCGCCGCGTACGCCAGCCAGGCGGAAATCGTCGTCTGAACCGCCCGATCGAATGCCGCAAGCATCCGCCAGGGCTGGGTCGGCCCCGGGGCACGTTCGCGGTACACGAACACGGTTCCGAGCGGCGACGTGGAGGAGGCGACGGCGCCGAAGTTCGTCGAATTCTCCATGGCCACATCGGCGGGGAGCAAGTCGCGGAACGACTTCGAGAACTTGTGTACAGTGGCCTCGACCGATTCGCCGCCGTACATGGCGATCAGGTGGTCCGGCGTCGCGGTCGCCTTCGGCTTTCCGCCGGATTGATCGACGACGGAGTACTGCAATTCGCGCACGACGCTGCCGTCGGCGTTGCGGCGCATGGTGATTTCGTAGCGGTACTCATCGCAGCCCGCAAAGCCGACGACAATCGGGACACACAGCAGAACCCAAAGCCCCAGCGCGCGG
>JACRLV010000123.1 GCA_016235145.1 Planctomycetota bacterium | reverse complement strand
CAGGATTTCTTCCCCGTCGGGAAAGACGAGCCGCAGAAGGGGCCAACCGGTTGCGTCAAACTCGGGTCTGAGCGTCACCGTTTGCGTTTTCGTCGGTGTCGGGTCACGTATTTTGGCTCACCGATCGACTCCGCGCCGACCGCAACCTCTCAAGGCACGAGCTGCGCGGGGCGATTCTGCCCGTGCTGGCTTGGCGGGGGTCCGGGGAAATCCGGGGTCCCGCGGCGGCCGGATCGGGGATCCTCAGGCAGGCTGCCCCTCGCACTCGCTTGACATGGCGCATATTCGATTCCGCCCGGAATTCTTGGCGTCGTAGAGTGCCTTATCCGCATCTCGAAGCAGGCGTGAACATCCGTCCTCGCGGCGGCGATGGCCCGCAATGCCGATGCTCACGGTCACCGCGAGGTTGTGTTCGCCGAACGGAAAGCGTTCGTCTGCGATGGCCTGGCGGCATCTTTCCAGACTGATCGACGCCTCTCCCGTCGTCTGTGCGGGAAAGATGATCAAGAACTCCTCCCCGCCGATTCGGCAGACGATATCCGTAGCCCGGACGTTTTCGCGGAAGAGGCGCGCCATGGCCACCAGGACCGCGTCACCGGCGTCGTGGCCCAGCGTGTCGTTGATGTTCTTGAAGTGATCGATGTCGATGATCGCGATCGAAAGCGGCCCGCAGTATCGGTCAGCGAGCGAGATTTGTTCGTCCAGCCGTGCGATTCCATAGCGACGACTGCAAAGGCCCGTCAAATGGTCCGTGTCGGCCGCCTCTTGAAGCGTCTTGTTCAACTGGGCAAGTTGCAGGCTGATTTGCTGCGACGCTTCGGTACGGCGGGACAGCTCGTCGTGCAGCCGCGCGGTGCGGAGTCCGGCTCGAACCCGCGCCAGAAGCTCGGCATGGTCGACGTCGGTGGTCACGAAATCGTCCGCACCCGCCTCAAACGCATCGACGACGTTGGATTTCTCCGTTGTCGGACACAACATCACGATGTGCACGCACTGACCGAGCTCACAAGCCCGGATTCGCTTGCAGAGCTCCAGTCCGTCGATTCCGGGCATCGTGCAGCCGGTTATGACGACTCGGGGCGACTGCTCGCCGAACAGCCGGAGGGCGTCCTCGCCGTTGGACGCGGCCAGCACCTCGTGGTTCGTCAGTTTCAGGAAGTCCGTCAGAACCTTGAGCTCCTCCGGATTTTCCTGCACGATCAGGATTCGGATCGCGGGGTCGTGCTCCGCGAGAATGTGCACGGGGACGGCGCGGGGGGCGCGGCGCTCCTCTTCGACGTCCGTCAGCTTCTCCTTGATGGCGATGAACTCTTCCTCGCACTGCAAGAATGCGTCAACGACGTCGCTGTCAAAATGGCAGCAGCGCTCTTTCAGGATGATCACTCTGGCCTTGTAGTGCGAGAGGGCGTCCTTGTACGGGCGCCGCGTGGTCAGCGCGTCATAAACGTCCGCCAGGGCCACGATACGCGCCGCAAGGGGGATCTCTTCGCCGGTCAGCCCCTTGGGATAGCCGGTGCCGTCGTACTTCTCATGATGGTAGGCCGCGATGTCGCGGGCCATGTGCAGGAATTTCGCATGCGGAAACCGCTCCAGCGCCGCCTCCAGCGTCCGCGCGCCCAGTTCCGTGTGTTTCTTCATCACGGCGTACTCGTCCACCGTGAGCTTGCCGCGCTTCTGGAGGATCGCGTCGGGGATTCCCACCTTCCCGATGTCGTGCAGGGGACTCGTCTGGTGAACCAGCCGCACGAATTCCGTGTTGACGATATTGCGGTACTTCGCCGTCGAGGAGAGAGCCTGGGCCAGCAGCCGCGTGTACGACTGCACTCTTTCGATGTGAGCGCCGGTTTCCGGATCGCGGCTTTCCGCGAGCTTGGCCATGGCGAACAGCGCCAAGTCCCGCGTCTCCAGGGACAGAATCCGGTTCGCCCGCTTCAAGCAGATCAGAAGCTCGCTGGTATTGAGCGGTTTCGTGAGGAAGTCGTCGGCGCCGGCGTAGATTCCCTGAAGTCGCTGTTTCTCGCTGTGGTGGCCCGTGAGCATGATAATGTAGATGTAGCCGCTGAAATCGGAATCGCGGATGCGCCGGCAGAGCTCCAGGCCGCCCATCCTGGGCATCTCCCAATCCGTAACCACCAATTGGGACACGCCGCGCTCGACGACGCCCAGCGCCTCGCAGCCGTCGCGCGCTGCCGACACCTCGTAGCCATGCTCCGAAAGGATATTGGAGACGATATCGAGGGACACTTCGTCGTCGTCAACAACCAATGCTCGCATCGCACCCGTCCACATGTGAATTCGTCCGCGTCGGCGCCGGCGGCGCGCGCTTCACGGAACTCCGTTGTCAACGGCCGCAAGAACCCTGCTTGAGGCGCAAGTTCGTCACAAGCTCCGGAACATAGCGCAGGCATCGATCGACTTCGCCGCGCAGCTTGTTGAGCAGCGCGGCAGCGGCGCTCAGATCGCCCGCTCGCCCGATCGCTTCGAGCTCGGTGTTCAGCTTGCAGAGGGCGTCCGCGGAGAGATTGGCCGCCGAGCCTTTGAAGCCATGCGCCAGCCGCGCCGTCTCCGCGGCGTTCCCGGCATGAACGCTGCGTTCGATTTCGTCCAGCACCGCGCCGGCCTGCTTCTCGAACTTCGCCAGCAGCCGTTCAATCAGATCCAGGTTTCCGAGGCAACGGTCGGCCAACCCTTGCGCGTCGAACGGCGGCGGCGGCGCCTGAGATGGAGCGGTCTCCTCGGATGCTGTAGCCCGCGCGCTGGAATCGGCCGGCGCCGGCTCGGAGGAAACACGCGCGGCGGATACGTGAGAGTCGATGACTTCAATGAGCTTGTCAGGATTGAGGGGTTTGGTCAGGTAGTCGTCCATGCCGGCCTCCAGGCAAAGTTCCCGGTCGCCCTTGATTGCGTTCGCGGTGAGCGCGACGATGGGAAGACGTTTGTTTCCCGCGTTTGCGAGTGTCTGTTGTTTCTCGAATTCCCTGATCGCCCGGGTGGCCTCAAAGCCATCCATGCGGGGCATCTGGCAATCCATCAACACCAGGTCGTATGTCCCGTTTTGAACGGCTTCCACCGCTCGCTGGCCGTCACCGACTGCGTCGCAACGGTAGCCGGCCGCGGCGAGAATGCTCGCCGCCACTTCCTGGTTTATGTCGTTGTCTTCGGCCAAAAGGATGCGGAACCGGCTTCGGTCGGGCTTGGGAGGCGCGATTCGCGCGCCGGATAGCGCGTTTGCCTCGCGTTTGTCCGCCGGCAAACGCGCGGCAGCCACGACGCTGGCGATGGTGTCTGACAATCGAGATTGCTTGACGGGCTTGGTCAAGAACGCTTCGAAGCCGGCGGCGAGCATGCGGGCTTCGCTGGATTGGTCGCCGATCGAGGTGAGCATGATCAATAGCGTGTCTTTCAGGGTCGGATCGGCCTTGACGGCCTTCGCCAGTTGCTCGCCATCCATGCCCGGCATCTGCATGTCAATGAGCGCGAGCCTGAACGGCGTTCCTTCGGCGACCGCTTTGCGGAGTGCGTCCAGACCATCCGCCGCCGTCGGCGCCGCTTCCGCGTAGAGCCCCCAGTTCGCCAGTTGCTCAAGCAGGATCTCGCGGTTGGTGGCGTTGTCGTCGACGGCCAGTACGCGCAGTCCGCGGAGTTCGTCGAGAAACTTGTAGGGTGTGTGTCTGGCTGCATGGAGATTGGGCGACTTCTCCAAGCGGACGGTGAACCAGAACAGCGAGCCCTTGCCGAGTTCGCTTTCCACGCCGATTTGTCCACCCATGAGCTCGGCAAGCTGTTTTGAGATCGCCAGCCCCAAGCCGGTGCCGCCGTACCTTCGCGTCGTCGAGGAGTCCACCTGGGAGAAAGTCTGAAATAGTCTCTGCAAGTCGCTCGCAGCGATTCCGATTCCGGTGTCTCGAACCGTGAATCGGACCGTGACGTCCGTCGGCGTTTCCGCGGCCAGTGCGGCCTTGATGATCACTTCCCCCTTCTCCGTGAACTTGATCGCGTTGCCGGCGAGATTGGTCAGAATCTGCTGCAAGCGATTGGCGTCGCCGCGAAGAAGCGACGGCACGGAGGGATGGATGAGGCACGCGAGCTCCAGCCCCTTCTGTTCCGCCTTGTGGGCCAGAATCGCGGCCGCGTCATCGATGGTGGTCCAGAGGGCGAAATCGATCTTTTCCAACTCGAGCTTCCCGGCTTCGATCTTGGAGAAGTCCAGTATGTCGTTGATCAGGTTCAGAAGCGCGTCCGCGGATTTCCTCACCGTATCCGCGTGGTACCGCTGTTGCACGCTCAAGTTCGTCGCCAGCAGCAGCTCGACCATTCCGATGACGCCGTTCAGCGGCGTGCGCAATTCGTGGCTCATGTTGGCCAGGAAGGCGCTCTTGGCCTGATTGGCAGACTCCGCCGCCTCGATCGAACCAAGCAACTGCGCTTCATAACGGCGTCGAACCGAGCAGTCGCGGAATACCAATACGTCGAATGGCACTCGTTCGCCATTGACGGTCTGATGCACGCAAGATCGAGAGACCGTTGCGGGGATCGTGCGTCCATCCTTGGCGATGAGGGTGATTTCGGGTTCGGGGGCTGCGGCGTCGGGACCAGCCGGCAGCGCCGGGCCGGCTCCCGGAGGGAGATGCTCACGCTGCTCGCATTGCAAGCTGCCCAATTGCTTTCCCACGAGTTCGTCGCGAGTGCATCCCAGCGCGGCGAGCGCGGCTTGGTTGGTTTGAACGATCCGCCCGTGAGGATCGGTCACCAGGAGCATATCGGACATGGAGCCGAGCACCTGGTTGAGGTACTCGCGGGAGACGGTGGTATGTTCGAGGCGCTCGGCCATGGCGTTGAAGACGCGCGAGAGGGTGGATACTTCGTCGGCCCGGGGCTTGGAGGTCTCCACGCCAGGGACTCGGGCGCTCAAGTCGCCGTCGGCGATCAAGGCGCTGGCGCGAGTAAGCGTGGCCAAGGGCCGGGCGATCGAGCGCGCCAGGAAGGATCCGAGGAGAATCGCCGCCAGCAGGGCAGCGACCACGCCCGTGCCGCCGCGACGCAGGGCGCTCCGGGTGGCGTCATTGAGCCGGTCTCTCTTCTCCTCGAACTCCGCGTGCTCGGCGTGGAGGACGTCTTGCACGGATATTTCGAGCGCATCCTGAAGAGCGATCAGCTCGGCTGAAAACGTGCTCATTCGAGTCTTGTCGTTCCAAGCCAAGGCATCAACAAAATTGTATGCGGCGGCCACCACCGCTTGGGAGTCGTTTCCTCGGCGACGGCGCGAACCTGGTTTCCGACGGCACGCAGAAGGTCGTACGTCACGAAAGCAAAGAAGCCCGCGACTCCCACGGTCAGGGCCACGTACCTCAACAAGATCCGTCGAGCGATGGTCATTGCATTCCCGCGCCTTCTCTCGGGGGCGGAACTGGAGTTCCACCTGGCCCTGAAACGGAACGCCGAATCGCGCGGCGGGCATGAGGCTCGACAGCGCCGCGAAAACCAGGCAGATATCGCTCATGCGCCAGCACCGGCGCGGGCGGAACCCAATCAAGCTCGCGGATTCCGCGAATCGCATTTGTTGGGCTCGAGCGCCGGCCCAAGCAGTGCGCAGGTCGTGGGTTCCACGACCGTTTCGACGACCGTTCGGCGGTCAGGATCGCGATCATCGCCCCCGCGTTCTCCAGCGCACATCCCGCGCGCGAAAACACAATCGGACCGACGCCCATGCGCGGCCATGCTTTGAACTGGCGACCTTGCTCATGAGGACGACTCGATGAGCATCGCCTCGTGTGCCGATCAGGCATCCGGTTCCAGCGCCACCCACAAACGAACGGGGACTGCGGGAGTTCCGTTGAGGAGGCATCGGCTCATCAGGCCGGCGGATTAAGCCAGGGCCCGATTCCGATCGACCCCGGTGCTGATAGAAAGCATGATCTCAATGCGTGGGCGGGCCCTGGCATGTGCAGGTGGCGCAGAGCGGAGCGACGGCGCGTGCGATCTCGCGCGAATGGGTTCGGTTTGACTCGTGACCGCGGTGCTTCAGCGCACTCCTACGGTCGCCGCCCGCTCCTGGAGCTTGGGCAGTTGCTCGCGAAGCACCTCGGCTTGCGGCGAGTTCGGATATTGCTGAATCACGTCGCCCGCCATGCGGATCGCTTCGCCGTAGCGGTGTTCGCGCACCAGGTCGCGGATTTCGGATTCGAGCCGCTGGCGGGCCTGGATTTCCGCGTTCTCGCGCAGCGTCGGCAGTTGCAGGCGGAGCGCCTGGGCGTCGGGGCTCTTCGGGTAGCGCTCGATGACCTGTAGCGCGAGCGCATAGGCCGATTTCCAGTCGCGCTGGCGGGTCGCGTCCTGGGCCTGGGCCATCAGGCGTGATCTCTGCTCGACTTCGATCTTGTTGCGCGACGCGCGGACGCGCTGCGCAAGCTCGATCGCCTTGGCCGAACCTGGGTGCCGTTGCAGCAGCTCCTTCACAACCTCCGCGACGCGATCCCACGCGGCGAGGTTCGTAAGGTCCGCGATCTGACGCTCGGCGGCCTCCAGATCGTGCTGCTCGACCTGGCTGCGCATTTGCTCGATCTGCCGTTCCATCGCGTCCCAATCCGGCACGCTCGGAAAACGCTCGCGCGCCTCCTGAACGCGGTTTCGCGCCTCGATCCAGTTGTGCTCGCGCAACAGGACCGGCACCTCTCGCAGCAGCACTTCCACCGCGGCCCGGGACTGGGCTTCCAACCGCTTGGTGCGCTGGGAGTCGTTCAGCAGCGAGATGTCGCGCACTTCGCGCAGCAGGACGACCAGCTCATTCAGCGAGTCCGCCGAATCCGCCGACGCCGCGGCCGGCGTCTGCCGCATGGCCGCCGCGACGGAAGTGTTTGCCAGCATGGTCGCGTCGTTGCGCACCGAGGTCTCGACGTGGCGCAGCAGCTCCGAGACGCCCCAAACCAGTGCGCAGAAAACCAGCCCGATCACGAGCAACGCGATGCGAACCAGAAACTCGGTCACATTGGCCGATTCACTGGGCTGCTGAACCAGGCTCCAGACAGAGGCCGCCAGGCCGAACGCGACGGCGATTGCGCCGATTCCGGCAGCTACGGTCAGCACCTGCGCGATGGCCCGAGACGATTCGGGTTCAAAACGCTTCGGAAGGTCCGGTAAGTCCGCCATGACTTCACTCCCGAGAGATCGAATGTCTGATGTGCATTATTTCCGTCATTAATGAAAACGCAACTTACGTTCCGAAACTGCGTCGCGAATATTAATCAGTCGCATTGACCGGGCCTCGTATTCACGCCCGCTCGCAACTGGCTACGGGCACAAGATTTGCGCAATGACAATGACTCTCCTCGCCTGCTGCTCCACGCAGGAAATTCCCGTCTTTCGGGTGGTTTCCGCTAGTTGAATCGGTTGGTTGGGGGAGTTTCCGCAGGCGGACGTTCGTCAGTGTCCCGCTCGACCGCTTGGCGCATCGCGTTGATCCGCCGCCAGTGCGTGCCCCGCCAGAACACCTCTCCGCAGCGGGAACACTGGTAGAACTCGCTGGCCCAAATCAGGCTGCGGGCCGGCACGCGGTCCGCGACATCGGCTCTGGCGCGGGGGGCAAGCTCGCCGTTGCACGCCGAGCACCGCGGTCCATCCGGAACCACACCGAGCACCTGAATGACATATCGGACCTGTTGTTCCAGCGGCAGGCCCACAGGCAAGCGAACATGCCGCAGCCGCCCGTCGGCGAATGGCCGGCGTTCCAGCAGGCGACGGTCGGATGTGATGACGATTCGCTGCTCGGCGAGTGCGTGCCGGACGAGATCGCCGTCGTCGATGTCAGGAGAGTAGCTCGCGTCGACGCCGAAGATGCGCAGCCAGCGCGCCACGCCGCCGCACATGGCGTCGCATGCAACTCGCACGGTGTGCGGTTCGTTCATGGCACGGCCGCCGCGAAAGCCCGCTGCCCGCATTCGGGGCAGATTCCGCTGGGGCTCCCGCGGAGATCATATTCGCAATTGAGGCAGAGATTCGCAGGAAGGCGATTGCAGCGAAGCACGCCGAGCAGCACGGATACGATGAAGCAGGCAGCGGCGGGCGGCCCGAGCGGCGTGCCGTGGACGTCGCCGTAGTGGCAGCTTTTTTCGATCGCGCTCCGGTTTGGAAACACCCTCGGCAGCCTCGGATGGAATCGGACATCGAGGAACCAGCCGTGCGCAGCGATGCGCGGATCGACGACAAGCGCATCCTCAACGCAGCCTTCTCGGAAGTCGCAGCAGTTTCGGCCGTTAATCGAGAGGCGCACCCACAAGATGCAAGAGACAATCCAGACTACGCAACTGAGCTTTGCCAGGCGCCAACTGAGGATGATTGCGCGGAGTGGGGGAATGTAACGGCCGAAGCCGGGGCCGATGCTGATTACAAGAGGAATCGCGAGCAATCCGCTTATGAGAAGAAAGACCCTCTCCTCGCGCATATTGACGAGCAGCAGGCCCAAAATCGTGAGCGGATAGGCGATCGACCAAAGCGCGACCGACCAGCACCTCGCGGCGCTTTCGGACAGAAAGTTCACGGCGAACGGCAGAAAGTTCGCGTGTTTGCCCTCCACGTCGAGTTATACCGGCGTATTCGCGCCTGGTTGCTGCCATGCTAGTGAACCGACACACTTGGAATTTCGGGTGGGTGGTACGGGCGTCTCGCCCGTTTGACGGCCGAGACGGCCGTACCACCCGAAGAATCGAGCATGATGGAACACTAGCTATTCGCATAGCGGGCGGCCCGGAACAAGCGCGCGGCGCGCCACACAACGAACAGCAGCGTAAAGAGTGCCGGAAGCAGGCAGATTGCGTAGACAAGCAGCGGCTTGTCGATCTCGATCTGCCTGGAAACGATCACGAGCATGCCGCGAATTCGAAACGTCTCGATGATCCACGTGGCCAGCGTCAGGCAGAGCAAGAAAACGACGCCGAACAGCAGCAAGAGCGGCGAGCAGTAACACAGAATGACGCCGGTGTGATAGCACTGCCCGAATCCCAGGCGTGAGACGATCAAGCCGAGCAGGAGCAGGACTACGAACATGACAACCGCTGCGGCGAGTGGGCACCAGAGAAGCGTGGCCGCCAGATCCACCGGAGCCCAATTGGATGCGGAGCGGAATCCCCAAAGCTGTGGATAGGTAATCAACGACAAGGTAAACAGCACGCCTCCGAGCAGGCAGACGAGCAGCGCAAAGCGGCGGGCTGCGGTTTGGCCGTTCCAGACTGTTACGCGCGATGCGAAGCGCGCGTCCGCCAGCGATTGCCACAGCGTCGCGAAAAAACCGGCCACGCGCCCGAGCCATGTGGGGGCGGTGGCCATCGGCGGAAGGCGACGAAAACCCGGCAGCGATTCGCGCGCCGGCCGCCCGCACTCGGGGCAGTTCACCTCCTCGGGCAGGTTCGCCAGGTGATAGCCGCAGGATTCGCAAAGCAGCGGCCGCGGCGTCCAGCGCGGCCCGATGCACGGCCCGCCATAGCGGGCGCCCAGCCGCAGGATGATGCTGATCCACCAGATTACCCATGCCCAGAAACAGAGAATTGCCACGTTTTCCGATCGGAAGACCGAAGATGGGCTGAATTGCCGCGGCGTGGCGACGTGATAAAAAACGGCGAATGCCACGACGACGGCGCTGCTCCAGAGCACACATTTCAGGCTGCGCAGGAACACCGCCGGGGGCCGCTCGCCGGCCGCGAGGAAGGGGACGAAAAGCAGCGCGAGAAATGCGAGCGCCCCTTCGATGCTCGCCGCAACGGCCAGCGCGACTGTGGACGCGCCGCGCGAATCGAACACTTCGTAGGCCACAAGCCACGCACCGGCCAAGGGCCGCCGAATCCAATCCAGCCAGGTAAGGTCCGGGGTCAGAGATGAAGCTCCGAAATCTCCCCCTTCCAAGTGGGCGGCGGCGACTTCGCCAATAGTGAACACCAGGGCGCCGAAATGGACGAACCACGCCGCCGCCAGGCTCGACGCAGCCACGTGCGATCCCATGCGTTTCGGCAGCAGCGCCAACGGCGCGAGCGGCAGCGCCAGCAGAATCGGGATCCGCATCGCCCGGACCGGCGGCTCCAGGTCGGTCGGCGGAACCGTTTCGGGCAGCATCCGCGGCGCGCCACTCATTGGGTCAGTCCTTCAGTGAGCGGCGTTGGATGTAGCCTTCAAACCGCGGGTCGCTTTCTCGCCCGATGCGCCGCAGAACGCGCTTGTCGAACACGAGGTCATAACGCTCGGCACTCTTGAGCTCGTAGACAAACGGACCGTTGCGGAGCAGATCTGTCGGCAGATTCTCAAGGTAGTCGGGTGGGAGCGCACTCAGCGATGGCGGATACTCGCCGTGTTCCGCCCGGTACGCGGAAAGCGCCGCCATCACCAGCTCCGCCCGCAACCGCGCGACGCGCAGCACGGCATCCCCGAAAAAGGCGGCGTTGATCCGCTGAAGGTATGGTCCCATCGGACCGTCGATCGAGGTTCCCTGTTGCGCGCGCGCCAGACTCTCGCCGATCGTGATGAACGATTCCGGCGGGACCTCATCGAGCCCGGCGACGATCGCGCGGATTCGCTCGATGCGCTGCACGATGGTTCGCCTTCCGCGAAATAGCGGCGAACCGAGGTTCCACAGCGGATTGCGCGGCGATGCAGCGGTCGCCGGCGCTCCAGGCCAGAACCGTTCGGTTCGATTGACCACGAGCCAACCGTCGCCGTCGGAATCCAGCGTGTAGAACCGGTCGAGCCGTTGTCGATCGCATTCGGGCGTCGGGAAATAGGCCGCGACAGTCCTTCGCACCGACAAGAAGCCGCGCGATTGCAGGAACTCTTCGAGCGCGCGGACGGCAGGACGATTGAATTCGTGCTCGACGGTCGCCAGCGTGAGTTCCCGGACAACGGACGCCGCGACCTGGGATCCCCAGTACGCATCCTCGCCGTTGGGGAACATCGCCGAGGCTTCTTGCGCATCTTCCCTGAGACTCTCCACCAGCGCGCTGCTGAAATCACCAACCGCTGACATCAAATCGCCATTCGTGGCGAGTCGAGCGCGCGCTCGAAAGGCCAACCAGCGCCCACAACCGAAGGTCGTCGCCATCCACATAGTCGCCGGTAGATCAGGATCAGCCGGCAGACCGATCGCGCCGGCCGGGAGATCCTGGATCGCGGAAACGAGTCGATCGGAATCGGCGCCGACCGTTGCGTCCGCGATCAACTTGATCGCATCCGCGCAATCGGTGCGGGATTGCACGTCATTCCACGGGAGTTCTTGCGACACAACCAGGTGATTCTGCAACTGCCAGTTGGTTGACATGCCCGATGCCTTGGTCAGTGTGGCGTTCAAGGCCGCCAGTGCGGCCTCGATCCTGGCTACGTGCGGGTCGCTGCGTGGCGGTGCGGTTCGCGATCCAGCAGTCTGGGATGCGGGAACGGCGTCCATGCGCTCCGACGCGAATCGATAGAACCACGCCATAAGCGCGATCACCACGATCAATCGCGCGACGCGGTATGCGGTCCCGCGCTTGCGCGGCTGGAGTGGCGGCGGGCTTTCGGGGGCGACGGCTTGGGGGTCCATGTTGCTTACCGAGCAGGATAGTGCACTTTGGGGCGTCCTGGTCACAGATCGCCGGTTGAAATCCGCATGCGATGAAAGACGCGCGAACCGAAAGTGCAACTCCACGCGATGGCGCTTGGGATGCTGTTCTTTTCGTCGGACTCGGAGGTCCGACGCTACGGGCCTCGCGCGCGCCCCGCACGGGGAGCATGACAGTTCGGCGGTTTCCAATTCAGCCCTGGAAGGGCGCAAGAAAACAGCCCACGGCGCGAGCCGTGGGATGCGGCGTTCGACGCTCCTAGAGCCGCGGAGCGGCGAAAGAAACGGTCCACGCCGCATCCCGGCGAATCTGTCGCAGCTCCGCGGCTATCTGGGAGCGAGCGGCGGCAATCCCACGGCTCGCGCCGTGGGCTAACATCTTCCGCCGCTCCGCGGCTGTTCGAGGAGCGAGTCGCGCCGCCAATCCAATCCCGGCCGCCCACGCTGCAACGCACCCTGCCGCACGCACGGACCGCGTGGCCCCTTGGCTTATAATCCCGCCCGATGTCGCAATCCGGCCGGCTGAAGGTGACCGAGATCTTCCACTCGATCCAAGGCGAGGGGGTCCGCGCCGGCGTGCGCTGTGCGTTCGTGCGGCTGACCGGTTGCCCGCTGCGCTGCACATATTGCGATACGGAATACGCCTTCGAGGGCGGCCGGTGGATGACCCAGGACGAGATCGTCGCACAGGTCGAAGGATTCGGCTGCCCAACCGTCGAAATCACCGGCGGTGAGCCGCTGAGTCAACCCGACGTGCTGCCTCTGATGACGCGGCTTGCGGACCTGGGCAAGCTCGTATTGCTCGAAACCTCCGGAGCGCTGCCGATCGATCGCGTCGATCCGCGGGTCGTGCGGATCGTCGATTTTAAGACGCCGTCGAGCGGCGAGGTTGAGAGAAACTGCTGGGCAAACATCGATCAGCTTCGTCCGGGTGACGAGGTGAAATTCGTCATCGGAACGCGCGCGGACTATGAATGGTCGCGCGACGTCGTGCGCAGGCATGATCTCACGCGACGCTGTCCGGTGATTTTCTGCCCGGTCGTGGGGCTGGCGGATGAGCAGCGCGGCGGCCTGAAGCTGTATCAGGGCCATCTGGAACCGGCCAGATTGGCGGAGTGGATCGTGGCCGACCGGCTTGACGTGCGTTTTGGGTATCAGCTCCATAAGATCATCTGGTCGCCGACCGCTCGCGGCGTGTGACCGCACCATTCCCATTCCCGCGGCACGCCGTGAACAGGTCCGCGCGCCGATGGGAGCTGCCGTGCGCGTTCGACTCGTCAAGACATTCACCTTCGAAGCAGCCCATCGACTTCCCGGCTTTCCCGAAGGCCACAAGTGCCGTCGGCTGCACGGGCACAGCTACCGCGTCGAGGTGGCGGTCGCGGGCGAGGTCGATCCGGAAAAGGGCTACTTGTTGGATTTCGGCGAGCTGCGCGCGGCGTGCGAACCCATTCGCGCGGCGCTCGATCACAACTACCTGAACGAAATCCCCGGGCTCGAAAACCCGACCGCCGAGGTTCTGGCGGCGTGGATCTGGGCACGCCTGCGGCCCTCCACACCGCTGCTGGCCGAGATCGTCATCCACGAAACGTGCATGTCGCGCTGCGAGTATCGCGGCGAGTGAATTCGCCTCCTTCCGGAGGTGATGTTCTGTGCTTGTCCAGCAGCCGCATGTGCCGGGGGGGCAGGTCCGCGCCGCGTGCGAATGTCTGATATTTGCGCGACGGCGCAGAATCCGCCTGCCGGCGCGGGAGCGGTTTGCGAAGCGGAGCGAATCGAGTCGATAGATAGTCGGCCAGATTCCGCGAGTTGCGGTGTGCCGCGAAGGTGCGGAGAGCGTATGTCTGAAGTTCTCGATCAAAGTGAAATCGACGCCCTGCTGTCGGCCGTCGCCAACACAGCCGCCGCCGAGCCGGCGGATGCGCCGGTCGCCGCCGCTGCCGCCGCGCCGGCCGGCGCCACGGCGAAACCGACTCGCGGCCCGATTCTGGTCCGCGCGGACGCGAACACCTACGATTTCAAGCGGCCGGAGCGCGTGAGCAAGGAGCAGATTCGCGCGCTGTCCTCGGTTCACGAGGTTTTTGCCCGCAACTTCGGAGCGGTGCTGTCGGGTTTTCTTCGGACGATCGCCGACGTGCGTCTGGTCGGCGTCGAGCAACTGACCTATAGCGAGTTCATCCACTCGCTCTCCAACCCGACTTGCTTCGTGACGCTGAGTGCGGCGCCGCTCGAAGGCCAGATGTGCCTCGAGATGAGCCCGTTGATCGTATTTCCGATCATCGACCGGCTGCTGGGCGGCAGCAGCGCCAACACGCTCATCCCGCATCGCCCGCTCACATCGATTGAGTGGCGGCTGATCATGAGGATCGTGGAGCGGGCTTTGGAGCTGCTGGGCGACGTGTGGCGCAATCTCATTGAGGCGTCATTCTCGGTCCAAGACACGGAAAGCAATCCGGAGCTCGTACACATCGTCGCCCCGACCGAGGTCGTGCTCTTCATCACGTTTGAAATCAAGCTCAGCCAGTGCGCCGGAACGATGAGCCTGTGCATTCCGTACAACACCATCGAGACCGTTCTGAGCCGGCTGACGACGCAGGCCTGGTTCTTCAAGCCGCGGGCCGCATCGAATTCCAACCAGCGACGCCTGCTGCGGAATCTGGTCCGCGGGACCACGGAGCTGAAAGCGTTCTTCGGCGAAACCACCATCCGCATGAGCGAGCTGCGGTCCCTGCGCCCCGGCGATCTGCTGCCTCTCGACAAACTGGCCGGCCGGGACTGTCGGTCGCGCCGGAAAAATCGCGCACCTCGATCGCGGCGCGCATCGCCTCCTTGAGCGCCAGTTGCTGCAGCTCGATGGGCAAGGTCGCAATCGATGCCTCGACATTGCGGAACCCGGAACGCGCCTCCGGCCATTTGCTCTGCCGCGCGTAGGCGAAAGCGCGCCAGAGCGGCGCGTCGAACTGATCGCCGACCAGCGGATCGTTCAGCGCTTTCAGCGCCTCGTCCGGGCGGTTGAGCATGATATTGGCGATCGCGCGCAGCACGAGGCCGGTCGGATTCTCCGCCGTCGGCCGCTCGTCGGCGATCGCGATATCGAGCACGCCCTTGGCTTCGGCGAACATCTCGCGCGAGACCAGGCCGCTGCAACTGCACGTCAGCAGAAAGCCGCCCGTACTCACCAGCCGCGCACCCAGGACGTTCAGGTCGTAGTAGCGGGCCAGGGCATCCTCAAGGTCGGCGCGGGCCGGCGCGAATTTCGGCGGGTCGAGGACGACCACGTCGTATCGCCGCCGAAGCTCCGCCATTTGGCGCATGTAGACGTATGCGTCGGCGTGCACGAAGTCGATTCTGGTCTGGTTCAGGTTGGCGTTTTCGCGGGCCAGCGCGACCGCGGTTTCGTCAAGATCGACCGCCGTGACCTCCGCCGCGCCGCCCAGCAGCTTGGCGCACAGGGAGAACCCGCCGGTATAGCAGCACACGTCCAGGACCGCGGCATCGCGACAGAGAGTCGCCAGTCTCTTGCGGTTCTCGCGCTGGTCGCAAAAAAAACCGGTCTTGTGGCCGGCGAGCAAGTCGACGTGATAGCGCACGCCGTGTTCGCGTATCACCACGCTTTCCGGTTCTGCCCGGCGGGAATCGCCCGAAGCGGGCAGGCGGAATCCCTCGATTCGCTGAATCCGTTCGTCGGCCCGCACGACGACGCGCCAATCGGGCGCCGCCCGATGCGGCCGATCCAGGCAAGCCGGCGGCCCGAGCGACTGGCCGAGCATCCGCGCGATTTCCGACGCGCGCTGGAACATCCCGATCGAGAACAGCTCGAACGCCAGGCAATCGGCATAGCGCTCGACGATCAGACCGCTGAGTCCGTCGCCTTCGGCGTGAACCAGCCGATAAGCGTCGGTCGCCTCATCGATGCGGAATCGTCGCCGCAGCTCGACGGCTTCGCCGAGGCGGCCCAACCAAAACGCATCGTCGAGCGGCGCATCGCCCCAGGTGAGCATTCGCACGACGATTTGCGAACGCGGATTGAAGATTCCCCGGCCGAACAGCTCGCCGTCCCGCCCGTAGACGTTGACGATCGCGCCGGCCCGCGCGGATGGGTCCGTCTCACGGATCATCTTCTGGTAGACCAGCGGATTCTGGCTCGCGGAGCGAAGCTGAACCCAGGGCGAAATGCGCTCGGCCCGGCCCGCAGCAGGAAGGTGGCGTGTTGACCTGTCGAACGAACCCGTCGGCATCGGCGCCATTCTACGCAGTTCAGGCCGAATGCACTCGGCACGGCGCCCTGCATCTCGATTGCACGACAGTCCGAATGCCGTCGTTCGACGCGCCCGCTCAGAGACGCAGTTCACCAGAATTATCGGCCTGCGATCGAAACCGGCGGCCTGTTTTCCGTCGCAGTGGCCCAGCCCCGGCCGGCGGCCGATTGCATACCAGGGAGTGTTCCGGTTGGAGCAGACCCGTTTCCTGCGGCGACCGTATTGGTATTGGTCGCCTGCGTTTCGAATGGCGGCCATGGCGAATTCAGAATCCAACGAGCTGCGCGACGAAGGCGACCTGCTCGCCGCGCTCGACGCGAGTAGCAGCGTTCCTGCCCCAGAGAATGGAGCTACAGCAGAACGGCCAAGCGACCCTCCGGCCGAGCCCTACCCGACGACGACAATGCAGGACGGCAGCCTGATTTCGGAAAGCGACCTGGCGATCGCGCTCAAGGAAATCGAAGCCGTCGTGAACGAAGGCGAGCCGGTCGCCTCGGCCAGCGATCCACCTGCTGATGCGGCTGCGGCCGATTCCGCGAACGAGTCGCCCGAGCCGTCGGACGCGGCCCCGGCGGAGAATGCCGGCGGCGAAGGAGCGAATTCGGGCGCCTCGGCGGCGCCAGCGGGCAAGCCGCTGAAATTCACGGTGGGTAGAAAAGGCGGGATGCCCGGCGCCCTCCCAAGCGGGGCAGCCCAGCCTCCGGCCGCGTCGCCGAATCCGCCCGCGCCTCCGAGCGGCGTCACTGCACCGGAGATTCCCGTTCCGCCGCCTGCCGCCGTGCCGCCGCCTGACGTTTCGCAGGCGGCTGAGATCGTGGTTGCACCGGCGATCGGTCCGGTCCTTCGACTGTGCAAAGCGGTGGTTCGCGCCGTCGAGTTCGGTCTGGACTACGTCCATCGTCCGATCGCCGCCCGTGTTCCGGCGGCGCTGCCGCTATTGGGCACGCTGAGTCTGACGACGATCGCCGTGTCGGTGGCCGCCATGATCGGTCTGCCGATTCTGTTGCCGGCGCGGGACGCGATCACCTACCTCGATGAGCGAGTCACCGCGCTCAGCGAGCCGCCGCCGCCGGATGCCGTCGAGACGGAGCCCGCGAAAGGCGAAGGCCACGGAGAAGGCGCAGCGAAGCAGGCAGAGTCAAAGCCGCCGGAAAAGAAGGCGGCGGCGCACGGCGAGAAGCCGAAGAAGTCCAAAAACGCCGCTAAGTCCGCGGACGGCCACGGCTCCGCCGCGCTCGAAGGCGGGCAGCACTGAGTCGGCTGCGCTATCGCGGCTGCTGCGATTGGACCGCCGTCTTCACGGCCGGTCTGGTCAATGACAACAAGTCCTGCGTGATGCGGTCGCTCGGGAGCTCAGCAGCGGCCTGCACGAATGCCGCGTGGGCCGAGTCGTTGTTCCCGCGCTGATATTCGACGTAGCCCTGAAGGAACTTCAACTCGCCGGTTGCTTCAATTGTCCTCAACCACGAATCAAGCGTCTTGGCGATGCTCTCGAGCGTCGTGCCCGGCGGGTAATACTGGTCGAGCGACAAATCCACACAAGCCAGTTTGGGTTGCAGATCCAAGGCCCGCCGACTGGCGACCGCCCGGGAGAATTCGCCGCTCTTGAGCCGATCAAGCCCATCCTGCAAAGCCTTGCCGTGGGCGGTCAACAATCGGGCCGTCCGCTCGGCAGACCACTCTTCGGCTTCGATGCGACGGCTGTAGTAGCGCTCGTCCAGACGGCCGGACGTGTATGCCTCGTCGAGCGCCCACTGAATTCCCCACGGATCCACGCCGTACACGCCGTGCGGCAGAAGATAGCAGCCGCGCTGCTCCTCATAGGGCAGGTGATAGCGCGTTCGTCCGCCGTAGCTGTACTCGCGCACGCGCCACCGCCGCTGATCGCCGTAGTATTTCCGGGACAGGCCAGGCTGGCCCTCCTTTGTCTCCTCGGCGGATTCATTCGCCGCCGGCATCCCGTGGCGGATGATTACGACGGGAAGATCGGAACTCGTCGGCGGCGTCACCCGCGTCGGTACGCGTTTCCCGTCGATCACCACGGAGCCCGGCTCGGACTGTGCCGGCTGCTGAGCCAGTGCTGGAAATGCGAGGATCGCGAAGCAGACAAAAGACGTGACGGCCTTCATGGCATGCTCCTGACGCCTGAGACCCAGACCCGACGATGGATATTATGCCCACGCACGAGCCGCGTGGCCAGCGCCGCGGGAGATTTCGAGTCCGTCCCGTGCGTGACAGTCTTAACGGGGACTCATTTGTGCCGTGCCCGCAGCGCCCCTTTCGCACGTAGTTCCCGTTGGCGTTTGGGCTTGCGCCTGCTACACTCAATGGACTATGGCGAGGCGGAGGGGGCCTGGCCGGCGGACTCCGCGGACAACCGGTTAGCGTCGATGCGGTGCGCGCAGCGTGTGCACTGAGGCGCTGATCAACGTAAGGTGGGCGAGCTCATGGCAGATGAAGTGGCGATAGCAGTCAACGAAGAATTGGTCGGCGAGCCGTTTCCGGTCGAACCCGGCGACAAGCGGGAGCCCGCTCTCAACAAGTACTTCAAGGCCTGCATCAGGGGCAAGTTCTCGGACTTGCACCTGAAGTCAGACTTTCCCGCCGCCGTCCGCGTCAAGGGCGTTTCCGGCGGCCGCACGAAGGGTGCGCTTCGCCCGTTGACCGGCGGTCCGCTGCCGCATCAGTTCATCTTCGACGGCATTTGCGAGCTGCTCAAACCCAAGCAGCGAGCTCTGTTCGAGGACCGGGGTGCGATCGACTTTGCCTGGGACGTCGGCATCGCCGGCGACGCCGACCGCTTCCGCGTGAACGCCTTCATGCAGCGCGGCCGCGTGGCCGTCGCCGCCCGCCGCGTGACGCGCGAAATCCGCCGTTTCGACCAGCTCTATTTGCCGGAAACCATGGCGGAAATCACGCAGTTCCGCGAGGGCGTCGTGCTGCTGGCCGGTGTGACGGGGTCGGGCAAATCGACCACGATCGCGGCGATGCTCGATTACATCAACGAGCGCGAGAGCGTGCACATCGTCACGATCGAAGACCCGATCGAATACCTGTTCACTGATAAGAAGGCCCGCATTAACCAGCGCGAAATCGGCATCGACGTGAATAGCTTCCACGACGGCCTGAAGTACCTGATGCGTCAGGATCCGGACATCGTGCTGGTCGGCGAGATGCGCGATCTGGAGACGTTCGCCGCCGCGATCCATGCCGCCGAAACGGGCCACTTGGTCTTCGGCACGATCCACGCCAGCAGCTCGGCCCAGACGATCTCCCGTATTCTCGACTTGTTCCCGGAAAACGAGCGTCGCGCGATGCGCCAGGCGCTCGAGTTCAACCTGAAGAGCGTGATCTGCCAGAAGCTGATCCGATCGATCCACCCCAAGACGCCGATCGTTCCGACTGTCGAGATCGTGATCTCCAACCCGTCGGTGC
>JACRLV010000311.1 GCA_016235145.1 Planctomycetota bacterium | reverse complement strand
TTCTTCCGCCCCGCCGGGGCGGAAACACAGGATCATCCTGAATCCACGGGTTACGGTCGCTGCACGACCTTCACCCGTGGCTACATTCCTTGGTCCCTCCAGGACCAGGCTTCGCCGGATAATGTGGGTAACAGCAAGCTCAAGAGCAGTGGCACGTCTGTGCGTCCGGTGAACAACTGCGATCGCGTCCATCACCCGAGTTCCGGCGCGTCCGGATTCACATCCGGCCCGAAATACCGCAATGTCACCAGCGGTTCGCTCTGCGACGTGTTTTCAAACTCGACGCCTTCCGCCGCTCGGTTCGCCGCGACGAAGACCTCGTCGAGCGTGAGCTGGCCGAAGCGGATCGACGTCGGGCATTCGAGCGACAATCGCGCCGCGGACTTGCCGACCGAGCCGATCTGCCCGCTGCCCTGTGTGACGACCAGGCCGTAGCAACCGCTATCGCGGAGCACGACCTTGTGCCCCGGCTCGATGGTCAGCTCTTTCGCGGTGAAAAGCTGCCGGCCGTTGATCTTGCCGTAGACGACCCAGCGGTCCGCGAAGTGCAACTCAGGCCCGCCGTCCGCCAGTTTCGGCGGCATGAAATGGTGTTTGCGAAATTCGGGGTCGGTGTTGGCGGGAAAGTCGATCAGGTCGACGATGAAGTCGAGGTCGGAGCGCCGCTCGGCGGGCACATCCTTGACCAGCAGATCCCACGGCACGAAACGGTCTTCGACCAGGTTCTGAAACATCGCGAACACGTCGCTCGCCCATTGCGGCTCGAATGTCAGCAGCGATCCCGGCGCGTGCAGGATGCGCGGGCCGATCAGCCAGCCGGTTCCCGGTTGCAGTCGATAAGCGCGCGACAGATTGAGAATTCCATTGTCGCCGCGGTTCCAGCGCTCCAGGCAACGCCGCACGTCCGCCTTCGTCACGCCGGGCTCGAGGCCGAGAAACGTGTATGGGAACGAGTTGGGGACGGGGTTGAGCTGCGGCGGGAAATAGTACGCTTCCGGCTTGCCCTCGCGGCCGACCAAAGCCGCGAGCTTGTCGTCCTGGTGCAGGTGGTGGGGGATCGGCCCCATGTTGTCGAAGAACTTTCCGAACACCGGCCAGCGCTTGAAGCGGCTCCAGATGTCAGGGCCGAGCAAGGCTGCGCCCAACGCGGCGACGGCGTCCCGCAGCGTGCAACGCTGACCATCGTGGACGATGTAGCTCAGTCCTTCGTCAGGCGGCGCGCCCTGGTTGTCGGCGTTGATACAGGACGAAAGCCAGCGCTCATCGATCCCGCCGCGGTCGACGCCGAGCGCGTACAGGTCTTCTTCCGCCAGCCGCAGCCGCCGGCCGGGGTGCAGGAACGACCGCGGAACCCAGGCGGGTGCGAGACGCAGGATGCCCTCGCCGCGTTCGAGTGCGGATCGGGCGAGTTGTGACGCTTCAACGGTCTTCATTCAAGACCCTCCCCGACTACGCCAGTCGCGGCCTCGCGTGATTCGTAGCGTCGGACCTCCGAGTCCGACGACGAATTGGCCCCGCGCGCTGGCGCTTGATTCATCTCCCGAAGAATCTTCGCGGCGCGAGAGAATGTTTCGGGTGATGAAGCGATGCCCGGCGCGCGAAGAAACGTAGCGGCCTGCGTCTCGCAGGCCGTAGAGTGTGAGCGGATCCGGAATGCGAGATCGGTCCCATGCTCTACGTCCGGCGAGACGCCGGCCGCTACATATATTGCCGCCCACTGGACGTGGGCTGCAGGCAACGCTCGCGCCAAGCGTTCTGAAATGCCGTTTGACGAATGTCGTCATTCAGCCTTCCCCAGCCGCGTAACGCCGCACGCACTCCAGCAGCCAGCGGTACGACTCCAGCGACACGGTCGGCGGCACGGAGTGATCGATGTGGTAGATGTAGCCGCCACCAGCCGCGGCAAAAGGTACCTTCTCCGCGACTTCGCGCTCGATCGCAGCTGGGTCGTTGCTCGCGATCACATCCGCGTTGATATTTCCGATCAGGCAGATGCGGTCGCGGAATTCCTGCTTGTACAGCCGCACGTCGTTTCCCGCTCGAGCTTCGAGCGGGTGGATCGCGTCGCAGCCGGCCTCGATCAGCAGCGGGATCAGATCGTGGACATCGCCGTCGCAATGAAACATGAACCGCATGTCGTGCTCGCGGCAGAAGCCGCCGATCCGCTGCCAATGCGGCAATGCCAGCCGCCTGGCCGCGCGCGGCGAAAAGAGCATGCCGTTGCGATAGCACAGATCGCTCCAGAACCAGAGCGCGTCAAAGCGGTATCCGCGCTGGATGGCGCGCCGCGTCATCCCCAGAATGTAGTCCGTGTACGCAGCGACCATGTCGGCGACAAGATCGTGCCTGCGCGCCATCGTCCGCAGGCCCTGCTCGAAACCCATCGTCAGGTAGAGCACGAACCACATCGGCTCGGCGGGCGTGATCGCGATCATCTGTCCGGCCTGGCGCGCGGCGGCGTATTGCGCCTCAGCCGCGGGGTTGTTGAACTTGTCGTCGGCCGGCGTCAGGACCGCACGCACGCGCTGCCAGTCGTCCGCGTCGCGAATTCCCGGGGCGAGAATGGCCGGCGTGTGATTCGAATGCTTCCACGACTTGACCGTCTTGCCGTAGCGGTCGAGCTCGATGCGATGTTCCGCCGTCTCCTCGATCAGCCGTTCGGGAAGCTGCAACGACGGGTCGAACAGGTCGTTGACGCAGGCGATCGGGTCGAGGCCGAAGTACGCGACCGGGTCCGCGTCGGCGGAAAAGCCCTCGTTGCGCCAACGCTCGAGCGTCTCCGGCCAGAACTGCGTTTCGCACATCGGCAGGCAATCCACCGGCTCTCGATTCAGCGCTGCCAAAATGCGCTCACGCGAGGTCATCGGGTCAGTCGCCTTCCGTTTCGTGGGTCGGCGGCGGCGGAACGCCGCAATCGGACCAATCCACGCACGATCCGCGGCGGCTTTCAAACGGCACGCGCCGCTGCATGCAATTCGGGTGATCGCAGCGGCCGCACGGGTAGTCTTCCGGCGTGACCTGGCTGGCCGGGGCGATGCCGATGATCCCGGAAACGCTTTTGACCGGCGTCATCAGGCAACTCGCCGAAAGCTGCACGCCGATCTGCCTGGCCGGAAGCTCGGAAAAGAGCACGGTCTGCTGGCGGACGCTCATGCCGCAATAGCCGGGGCTGTAGCGCGGCGTGATGTCCATCTGGTGCGAGAGAGCCCAGGCGCGGACCGCCTGCTGCGCGAGAAACGCGGCGGATTCGGCCAATTCGGACGCGATTGCGTCGGCGACGAGGCCGCGCACCACGTTGCCGTTGCGCAGCCAGCGACGCGACAGCCGCTCGACGCCGGAACCGATGGTGGCGATGAAAAGCGCGACAAGCTGCGAATGCGCCAGGAACTGGCCAACCGCGCCTTCGATCACCGGCCCATGCGCAAGCGTCAGCCGGCGGCTTTGCAGCGAAGCGACCGGCTCGATACGGATCAGGGCGCGTCCGCGCGCCAGGCCGCGGAGCGGTTTTTCGAGCTCATCGATCGCTTTTTCCCACCGTGCTCCGTTGTTTGTTGATGGGCGCAAACCGATCGCGCGGCGGACGCCGTCACGATCCAGCGGCAGCGCGTCGAATCGGCACAGCACGCTGTCGCCGACCTCAAGCGCCCATTCCGTATTCAACCGCATGATAGTGGGCCCCATAGGTCGCTTGCGTCTGCCGCAGCAGCGTCTGCGCATCCGGCGGCAGACGATCGAAATCGCGCCGCAGGCGGTCGAGCCAGCGTCGTTCGACGGCGGAATGCGTCAGCGTACCGGCAGCCGCCTCGCCTGCCAGCCGGTCGAGCGCGACGCGGCCAGCCGCGAGCGTTCGGCGATAGGGGTCGCTCTCGCTCGTGATCGCCCGCGCGATCGCCATGGACGCATCGGGAGTGAGCAGAGCGGCCTGACACGACAGCCCCGCGTCACTGGCGACGTGCAGATCGCGCAGCAGACGCCGCTGGCCGCGATCCGCCGCGGCATTCATCAGGCGGCAATCGTAAATCAGCGATTCGAGCGACGCGACCGGCGCCGAACCGGACAACAGCCGCACGTCGGGCACGCTTTCGTTGCTCCACAGGTCGGCGGCGGCCGCCGCGATGTTGCCGATCGGCGAAAGGTGGGCGCAAGTCGCGGAGCGACCCTCCATGCTGATCGGGCAGCCGGTGATCGCTTTCAGCACGGGATTCTCGTAGGCGCAGTCTTTCGACGGACCGATCGCGCCGCGCTCAAACGCGACCAGGCTCCGCGCCGCCGACAGCGCTCGTACGCACGCCGCCAGGCAATCGGGCAGCATCCGCTGGCCGGCGAGTTGCATCGCCGTGTTGGCGAAGCCGCAAGCGGAATCGCCGCCGGGCGTCACGCCGTGCGCCGCGCAGACGGCGACGATGTTTCTCCATAGCCAACTCATGTCGCGCGGCGCGAGAACGCCGAGGGCCAGCACGATTCCGGCAAGGTCGCCGTGCGTAAGCGCTGCGTCGTGGACCTCCTTGCCGCCGGTCGATTCGATGGAAAGGACATCCGCACCCGCGGACGCACAGCTCTCAAGTGAGGTTCGCATCGCGTCCCAGGCGCGCCCCGAACGGCGCAGCGGGGGATGCGCCTCGTCGCGCAGATCGACAATGGTGACGCGCAGAGCAGTCGCGAGCCCCCAATCACGATGGGCTGTTTCCAGGTGCGTCTTGATTCGGTGCGTCAGCTCTTTGCCCCATTCCGGATTCGCCGTCATCGGCGGTAGATGTTCAAACTCGACCATCAGTCCGGCGAGGCGAAGGTCGCGGGCCCGCGCGAGCAGATCCCGCATCGTGCGCTCGTATGTCTCGCACACTTCGTGCCAGGTCGCGGGTGTGATCAGCATCGGCGGCAGCGTAAAGTTGATTTCGGGAAAGACGACGCCGGCGCCAATCTGAAGCCCCAACCCGCAGCGCACCGGCCTGGCCGCCTCTCCAAAAATAAGTGCATCGGCGGATTCGATCGTCGGTTGTCGCCATGACTTTCGTGGAGGCAGGTCATCGGGCGTGTGCATGCGGCATCTCCGAAGAGAGGAACATGCAATCCGCATACCGAATCGGCGCGGACGATCTGAAGGCCCGTGAGCCTCGAACCGCGCGGCGGCCTTGGACAACCCGCCGGGCTCAGCAGGCCCGGCCGAAGTTGCTGAGCAGCAGTGCGAGATCGGAAATATCCACGTCGCCGTCGCCGTCCAGATCGCCGTCTTCCAGCGTTGCGCCGCCCGGAGCGCCGAAATTCGAGAGCAACAGGGCCAGGTCCGACAGATTGACGACCGTGTCGTGGTTCACGTCGCCGACCAGCGGTTGGGGCGAAAAGCGCACGCCGTCGAGCCATAGGTCGAAACCGGCGCCCCACGTGTCGGCGTGAATCTCGATGTAGTTGATCGCGCCCAGCGTCGGCGTGCCGACCGCGCTGCGCTGCCACACGCCGTCGCCGGCGATCGGAATCACGAACTCAACCCACGTCCCAATCGCCGAGTTGAGAATGTCCCAGGTCGGATGCCACTCGATGTATCCGTCGTGGTGGTTTCCAAGCCGGACCCAGGGACTGGCGTTCTGGAAACCGCCATTCGGATTCGTTGCGTACACCCACATGCGAATCTCGTTGACGCACGCTAGATCCCAAAGCCCGAGCGTGCCGCCCGGGTAGCGGACATAGTTGTCGAAACCGCCGGTCGCGACGACGTGCAGCGAAGCCTGGCCGACTTGCCGGCGGGTCGTGTCGTCGAGCAGCGTGAGCGTGCCGTCCTGGGCCCAGGAGGTCCAGTCGCCGGCGTTCAGCTCGGTGAGGTCGGCGGGGGGGTAATACTGCACGCCGCTGCCGACCGCGACCTGCCGCACGAAGGTCGCGCTTTGCGTTTGGCCGGCGCGATACGCGTTGTTCACTTCCAGCACGTCGAGCCAGGCGTAGTCGACCTGTTGATTCGCTTCCACGCGAAGCAGCAGCAGGCCGTTCGTGCCGACGACCGCGAGGTAGCCGAATGGGTTGGGCTGCAACGTGTCGCCGGCGAAGGTGGTCGGCACGAGCGCCGCGTTGATCGGCACGTTCGGTATCACCCATTCGCCGCTGGAATCGGTGGTGCCTTGTGCCTTGGATTGGTCCGTGAGGACCACGCCGAGCCCCGGCCGCTCGCATTTCTGATACACGGTTACCGTCGCGCCGGACAGCGGCTGACCCGCCGAATCGAGCACGCGCAGGCGCACCTCGGCGGGCATGTCATAAAGGTACTGGCCGTAGTAGCCGTGAGCCGTGTTCTGCCAGTGGGCCATACCGTTTGCCGAGTTTTCGCCGATCAGGGGGGAGCAACCGTGCATCAGGTCCGCAACAGCGGAATAACCGGTGTGTGAAACCTGGTTCTGGTCCGGGCCGGTGTCGAGCTGGTAGATGTCGATCAGGCCGAGCTGGTGGCCCATTTCGTGGAGCAGGCCGTAGTCGATGTCCTCATCGCCGTGGTAGTAGCCGCTCAGCCGGGCATCGCCCTCGCCGACGTGGTAGCGGAACGGGAAGATCGCGAAGTTGATCCGCGGCACGCTGGGATCGGCTGAGCCGTCGGCAAGCATTTCAAGAACGTCGAAATGCACGCGTTTCGGCGTGCCGGCGGCTGCGAAGAGTTCGTTGAACCGCTCCATGTGCCGGTTCAGCCAGTCGAATAGATCGTCGGTCTGGGCTTGCGGCCATTGCGTCGGCGTGTTCTCGCGGAATTGCTCGACGTAGGACTGATCGGCGTAGGTCAGGAACGCGACGGATCGAGTCGCGGTCTGGCCGTGGTTGTTGTCGGCGCGCGCGTCGGCGGCGCTGATGTCGATGGTGATTTCGTGTTGGGCGCCGTCCCAGGTGCGCTGGATTGAAGTGGATGCGATAGCGGTCGGCGCGAGATTGAGCGGAACCGACTGTGTCGCGACGACGACGCCGTCGACCCGCCATGTCGCGGTGACGGTCGTCGTCCAGTTGTTCGTTCCTCGGTTCCGAATCGTGGCGGTGTAGGTGACGGCGTCGCCGTTGTTCGGCCATCGCCGCGTGTTGGCATTTTGTCCGCTGCCGAGCGAGGTCGCCGCGGAGAAGATGTAGGGGCCGAAACCGGACGGTTCGGTTACGGAGTAGTAGGTGTACTGCGGGTCGTATCGCGGATAGCGCGGCGTGCGCGCGACGCTGATGATCTGCAAATCGCTTTCATCGCGCGGCGTACGCGGCCCGATGGACGGAACGTCGACAGACTCCGCGGTTCCGAATCGTGCGGTGACGGCGTAATAGTAATGGACGTCGTTGACGGCCGTCAGGTCGGAGTACGAAGTGGTGAGGCGGTTAGTGATCGTGGCAAAGGGCGTCATCCCCGAGACGCTCGTGAACGGCGCGGTGTCGCGATAGACACGGTAGCTCGAAAACGTGCCCGACGGATCGCTGATCGCCGTCCAGTTCAGATCCACGCGGTGGTTCAGCGCGATCGCGCGCTGGTTGTCCGGCGGGAAGGGCGGCAGGTCGAGCCGCAGGCCGTCGAACCAGAGTTGAAATCCGGCCTCCCACGTGTCGGCGTGGATTTCGACATAGCGGACGTGTGCCAGGTCCGGACTGCCGACGGTCGTCCGGGGCCACGCGCTGTCTCCGCCGATCGGGACGCGGGCGTAGACCCACTGATTGCGGGCGCTGTTCAGCATCGTGCTGGATGATCGATACTCGTAGTAGTCCGTCTCCGTTGTTCCGAGGCGCACCCACGGAGTTTCGTTCTGAAATCCGATGTTGTTGTTGACGGCGTACACCCAGAAGCCCACACCGCCCGAGCCGGCGGCAAGGAGATCCCAATCCGCGTCGCGATTCGGCGGCGACCAAAGCCGCGTGTCGAAGGCGCCATCGGTGTCAAAGAGCAGCGATGCGCTGCCGGATCGAACGCGCGAAGTGTCGTCCAGGGCAAAGGCGCTGGCGCCATCCGCCTCGGCCCACCAATTCGCGGCGGAGAATTCGGTGAGCGAATCAGGCGGTGGAGGAACGTCCGCCAGCGATGCGGCCGCGAACGCGAGGGCCGTCAGCCCGCACGAGATGCGGCGACAGGAAGTTGCAAGGGCTGGACGGCGCGTGATCGAATCGGTTGCGAACCGAGAACCGCTTGTCTCCATTCGATACTGAGCTGCGGCCTCAAGAGTGCTCATTTCCGCTCCTTCGCTACGCGATCAGACGTTGAGGGAGTCCTGATTTATCAGGACATGCAGAGCAACCTGCGTGCCGGAATGACGTTCTGGCGTCACTCTCTGGCAAAAAAAACCACCAGAAATTCGCGGCCGTGGCAGCCCTGGCGTAGCAAGTCAGGAATAGTGCATCACGGGTGGT
>JACRLV010000310.1 GCA_016235145.1 Planctomycetota bacterium | reverse complement strand
CCCTCGCTCAAGCATTTCCTTTTTGGGCTGCGGGCAACGCCTGCGCTGAGGGCTCGTACTTCCCACCTGCCATAGTCCTTGGCCACACCCATATGGAGCACAACGATTCCCGCCTGACCAACCGCAATTCCGGTACTAATATGCGTACGGGCTACGTCCGCGGCCGCTTTTGGCGAGTTCGCCGACTACGAAAAGAAGACGGATGACCACGCAGCAAACCATCGAAGCGGAGTACACGTGGGACGGCGAATCGTTCCGCGCCCAGTTGCAGGTCCACGTGGATGGACAAGGCCGGATCACGCGCGTCGCGGACGCCGAGGGCGCCCCGACGCGCCGGCTCGCCCGCCGGGCGCTGCTTCCCGGATTCGTCAACGCGCACAGCCACGCCTTTCAGCGCGGACTGCGCGGGCTCGGAGAGTCCTACCCGCTCGGGCAGGGCGATTTCTGGAGCTGGCGCGAGGCGATGTACGCCCTCGTGCTCTCGCTCGACCGCACATCCATGAAACGGCTCTGCGTGCAGGCCTTTCAGGAAATGCTCGCCGCCGGCTTCACCACCGTCGGCGAGTTTCACTACCTCCACCACAGCAACCTCGGCGCGGACGCGGGCGAACTGCGCGAAGGCGACTTCGCGTTCGACGAGGTGGTGCTCGAAGCGGCGGCGGAAGCCGGCATTCGCATCAGCCTGCTGCAATCCTTCTACAAGACCGGGGCGATCGGCCGCCCGCTCGCCGGCGGACAACGCCGCTTCGCCACGCTTGACCTCGACCGCTTTTTGCAGCAGCTCGACCGCCTGGCGGCAAAGCTGCACGTCCGGACGCAAACACTTGGACTCGCACCGCACAGCCTGCGGGCCGTTCCGGACGAGGACCTTCGCCGGCTTGTCGATGAAGCCGTCCGCCGCGGGCTGGTCTGCCATATTCACGTCGAGGAGCAGCGGCGCGAGATCGAAGAATGCGTCGCCGCGACGGGAAAAACGCCGCTCGAATGGCTGCTGGCCCACGTCCCTGTCGGTCCGCATCTGACGATCGTCCACGCGACGCACTCGACGCCCGAACGGTTGCGACGATTCGTGGAGACCGGCGCGAATGTGTGCGTTTGCCCGATCACAGAAGGCAATCTCGGCGACGGCTTGGGCGACGTGGCGACGATGCTGACGCGCCCGGATGCGGTCTGCATCGGCTCTGATTCCAACATCCGCCTGGACGCGCCGGAAGAACTGCGCTGGCTCGAATTCGTCCGTCGACTGCGGCACGAACGGCGCGGCGTATGTCGCGACTCCGCCGGCGACGTCGCGCGGCAACTCCTGCTATGCGGCACATCAAACGGCGCCCGAGCGCTCGGCCTGCCGGTCGGAAGAATCGAAGCGGGTTGCTGGGCGGCTTTGATCGCCATCGACGTTTACGCCCCCGAGCTGCGCGGCGCGAACGCCGACACGCTGCTGCCGGCGTTTCTTTTCGGCGCATCGGGCAGCGCGATTCGCGAAGTCTGCGTCGGCGGGCGGTGGATTCGCTGACGGTCGCTGATGCGAGATGGGAATCTCGCACGAGCCCCGGGCCGCTGGTGCGAGAATCCCCTCACACACCAGCCCAATGCGGGAGGCCATTCACGGCCGCTGGAGGATCAGATTCCCGAGTGTTTCCGGCGAATACGTATTTCCGCGAGCCCCGGACCACGACGAATACTCGCCGCGGCGTGAATCCAGCCGCGTCAGGTTGCAGCCCCAGATGCGTTTCTTCGGGCCGGCGGCTTCGAGCGACGCCAGCGGCAGCGTCAGCTCGACCGTCCAGCCCTCCCCCGACACGCGGGTCGCGACGCGGGCCTGCGATTGCCATAGCTGGCTCGCGTTCATCGGCGGGTCGGTGAGCGTTCCCTTACGCGAAACGACCACGCCGCTGGGTTTGATCTGAAGACAGAGCAGATCGCCGCCGCCGCCGGCCCGCGCGTTCGTCGGGCTGAGCAGCACCTCGATCAGATCCTGCCCCCACGGAATCGCCCCGTCCATCGTCACGATGTTGTCCGAGCGAAACAGCGGCGGCTCGCCTCGCGCCGTCGCACAATAGAACGCGAAATACAGGTTCGCGGCGTCCATGCAGAAAAACGCCTTGGTCGCGTTCATTGGCGTGCGCCGCACGCCGTCCGCACCTCCTCGGCCCGCGCCGCGGACCAGTTGAAAATCGCCCGCGGTGTTCGTCGGCGCCATCGGCCAGTCGGACAGGTCGCCGTCGATCGTCGGCGGATGGTCGACCAGCGGGCAGGACGCGACCGCCAGCCGGGCGGTGGTCGCCGCTTCGCCGGCATCGCCTCGAAAGACCAGCGGCAGCTCCAGCACGCCGGCGGCGTTGTAGGTCAGGCCGGCGAGCCGAAATGGCACGGTCGCGATCGCGCGGGAACGCGGCGTCGCCTCGGTCAGCCCGCCCGACAGGCGCGTCCAGCCGGGCGGCAATTCGTTGAGCTCCCATGTGCCGGTCAGCGGCAGCGCGGTCGTATTCGAAAGCGTGGCGAACACGTCGGCGCGGAGCGCCTCGTCGCTTTCCGACAGGCGTACGCCGACCGATTCCGCCTCCAGCCGGATGCCTTGGGTCATGAAGCGCGACCATTCCGTTTGAAGCGACGCGCCCTGCGCGCCGGCCGCAACCTCGCCGCCGGCGAGTTCCGCGATCAGAACCTGCCGCGCGAGCGAATACGCCAAGGCGTCCGAGACCCAGCCCGCCTGCCGCGTCGTGACGAGATCGCGCGTGCAGGCGTCCGAAAAGCCCCAACGCACAATCTGCTCGGCGGTCCGGCGGGCGAGCAGCGACTTGCCCTGCGCGTCGAGCTGCGTGAGCAGCATGTGATCCAGGATGCTGCGCCGCAGCCGCTTCAGCCGCACGCTCGCCAGCGGCGTGTGCGTGACGCCGAATTCCACGCCGGGATAGAGCAGCGCGTCCGGGGACCGGTCAGGCGAAGCGGCGATTCCGCGGCCCTTGCCGATGTTCGCGGCATTTTCGATCCAGATGCCGTCGGCCCCGTATCGAAACGCCAACCACCCCAGCGCGGAAGCGTCCGCCGTCGGGGCCGCGGGCGAGAGCGACGGCGAATATGGCGGCTCGGACGGCTGGAACCACTTTCTCTGGTCCACGGCCCCCGCCATGCGTGCCGTGTCCCATTGACCGGCCGGCGGGCACCAGATTCTCATTTCGGGAAGGTCGACTTGCGGCGCTTCAAACCACCCGAGCGCGCGGAGCGAACCCGGCGCCAAATGTGCCGCGACCGGCGTCGCCGTTTCCGCCTGCTTCAGGATGCTCAGCACGCGCCGGTTGTGAAGGACGGCGCCTTCGCCCAACGGCGCGGGCGGCACGATGCGCACAAACGCCCGATCCTCCCATCCGCGCTCGACGAAGTGCTTCCGGCACGCGGCCACGTACGCGCCGAGAAGTCGCGCGTAGCTCGGCGAGCCGAATCCGCCGTTGCGCTCCGCGCTGGGGTATTCCGCTGATACCGGCAGCGGCCAGATCGCCGCCGGCGTGCGGTCGTGAAACGCGCCGCCGTCGAGCCATCCTTCGACCAGCGCGTCGTACGCCGACCAGTCAATCTCCACCGACCGTTCGTCGAGCGGGCGGTATTTCGGGAATGACCCCCACAAGACCGGGGCGCAGCGATGTTCGTGAAAAAGCTCCATCGTCGAATTCAGCACGCGGATCGCGGCCTGATGCGACGAGACTTCCGGCAACAGGCGCGTCTCCTCCGCCGACTCGGCCGGCCAGCCCGCCTGAACGGCAAGCAAGTCGCGCGGATCGACGCGGCAGATGACGGGAAGCGATGGTTGGCTGGGAAACTCGAGCGGCGCCACGTCCAGTTCGATCGTCAATGACTGAATCGCTGTCGACGACGATAAACCGCGGAACACCGCGCGACCGCTGCGCGTGCAACGTAATCCGGCCCGATAGACCCCAGGCTGCGTGCCCGCGGGAATCGCGACGTCCACCCAGACGTACTCCGTCCGCCGCGCGTCCAGGTTGACCGGGCCGCCGCCGCGCGGAGCGTCCCACGGAACGAGCACATCGAGAACGTCGATCGGCTCGGCGGCGCGGCCGGTATGGGCCGGATACCAGCTCCGGAACTGATCGATTCGAATCGGATGCACGCGAAAGACGCGAACGGCGTCGCGCGCGAGCAATTTTCCACCGTCGCCCTGCAAGTCGTCGATCTCGACGCCGATCGCGCCGCCGCTGTTACCCTCGGGCCGTAGGGCGAGCACAAAAGCAATCACGTCATTCGTTCCGCTGCGCAGGCGGATGCTCCCCGCGGCGGCGCTGAAGATCTCGTTCTCGCGTACCGGCGTCGCATCGGCGGAAAGCTCGCGCGTCTCGTCAATCGCCCAGACCGTAATCGCCCCGCCGCCGCCGTTGCGGACGCCCGACTCGCAACCGATGCACGCCAGCGCAGTGCAGACCAGAACGACTAACGCTTTGGCTCGGTCCATTTCTGGGCCTCATAAAGTTGCCGCGGCACTTCCGGCTGCCCGGTGCGCGCCGAGAGATAGGCGGTTTCCAGAATGCTGGCGACTGCGACTTGCCGTTCATGCCGCGCGCTGATGTTCAGCGCCTCGCCGCCGCGCACCGCCGCCGCAAACTGCGACAGCTCGCGCGGAAGAAGATCCCCCGGTAGCTCGCGTTCCTCGATGAGCGCGCCGGCGGTGTTCGTGGTCGCGGCCCGCCGGCGATCGATCCGCAGCGTCAAAGCGCCGCCGTGGAACAGCCCGTGCGCGTCGTACGGCGGCACGTCCCACATCGCCGCGATCACGGCGCCATCGCCATCCGAGAAACGCAAGATCGCCGCGGCGAAATCCTCGGTCTCCCGCGGCGTGGGCGTGGCACGCGGCCGACAGCGGCCGGTGGTCGCGGTCACCGATTCCGGCACGCCGCGCAGGGCCACCAGGCATTCCAGGTACGCTCCGGCGTCGAGCGCCAGCACGCCGCCGCCGGCATCCACCTGGCTCGCCCGCCAGGATTGAAGCGGCGGCCCGACGGCCGAGATTCGAATCTCGCTGAAGCTCGCGCGCGTCCCTTCATCCGCTCTCAAGAGCGCGCGGACCGTCTCCCGGCAATGCTCCCACCACGACGCGGTCATGAGCACGACCTCGTGCTCGCCGGCGGCGTGCAGCAGGTCGGTCGTCTCGGCAAAGGACCGCGCCAGCGGCGGAATCCGCCATACGTGGATACCGCGCTCGATCGCCGCCCGCGCGACCTGTATTGCTCCCCGGCACGACCCGCCGAGCACGACGGCCTCGATCCCGCCGCTGGCCAGCAAGGACCGCACGTCGTCGAACCACGTGGCGCCGGCGGCGGCTTGCTGCTGGGCCACTCCGACCTGGGCCGCAAGATGCAGTGACCCGCTCCGTTCGATGGCCTCAAGCAGAGCCGGAGCATCCTCGGCCGGCGCGACGAGACCCACGCGCAGCGGGGCCGGTTCCGTGGTGTTCGTCGAAGGTGCGACGCTCATGCGCTTCGTTCCATCTGAAGGGGAGCCGTCCATTCCGATTCGGCTATACTCCCCCATCGGACGGCGATACCGTGACTCGACTCAACGCTCATCTGGTCGTTCTCTTCCTGGCAGCCGCCGCACCCGCACGGCCGGCCGAAGGGGACATTCTGTACCTTCGCGACGGTACACGCTACTCGGGAGAGGTGGTCTCGGAAACCGAGCGGGAGGTCGCGTTCCGCGTCGTCACCGGCGAGGGACGGTCGTCCGTCGTACGCGTCTTCCCTGCATCGCGTGTCCGATCCATCGAACACGGGGGCAAACTCCGCACACGCCCGGCTGCCTCCGACGATGCCGCGGACAGCACCCGCTTCGAGCAGATGGTCCGCGAGGCGTTTGAGCTGCTTGACGATCACGATCTCGCGGCGGCGCTGCGGGCGTTTCAGAAGGCCGTGACCGGCTGCCCGCGCGAACAACTGCCCGAACTCGACGCGCTCAGCCGCCGGCAGCGAAAAACCGGCCTGGCCGAGGTGATCGCCGTAACACGGATCACCCAAGCCGAGCGCGGCGCCCCGCGCGTCCCGTTTGAGATCCGATTCGCCACGCCCTATGAGGCCGCCGTGCTCGGACAGCTTCTCGAGGCGATCCAAGGCGACGCGATGCGGGAGGTCTTCGCCGAGCGCACTCTCGCCGCGTGGGCCGAAACGCCGGAGGAATTTCGCGAAGTGACTCCGGACGCCCGGCGAATGGTGGATCTGGCCCGGAAAACGGCCGGCGTCATCGCTGCCCGACTCAAATTCGACCCGCGCGCCCGCTCGGCCGGCGACTGCCGCGCGGCGCTCGTCCACTCACGCGAACAATTGACCTCGCTTTCGGCGCAAGTCGCCGCACTTCGGGGCTTCACCGCGCTTCAGCGCGACGTCGAAAAGGACGACCCAACCCTGGCAGAGGCGGAGCGCCTTCTCGCGGCGGAAGAAGAGGCCCGCCGCACGGCTGCGGAGGCGGCCGCGTCTCAGCCGTCTGATGAAGATTCGCCCACAACGCAGCCGGCTGAAACCGAAGGTCCAACATCCAACCCCTCGAAGGAGACCCCATGACGTCATCCGCGGCCCTGCTTGCATCCGAGCTTCCCGGCCTGATCGCGCGCGGCAAGGTCCGCGACATCTACGATCTGGGAGATCGCCTGCTGATCGTCGCGAGCGATCGCATCTCCGCTTTCGACGTCATCATGGCCGAGCCGGTCCCGGGAAAGGGCCGCGTCCTGACGCAGATGTCCGAGTTCTGGCTGCGGACGCTTCCCGCGTGCAAGCCACACCATCTCGACTATGTGGTCAGCGCGGATCGCTGCCCCGAGCAATACGAATCACACTGCGATCAGCTCGTCGGCCGCGCCATGGTCGTGCGAAAGGTCGCCATTCTGCCCGTCGAGTGCGTCGTCCGCGGCTATATCGTCGGCGGCGGCTGGAAGGAATACACGGCGACAGGCTGCGTCAGCGGCGTGCGGCTGCCGAGCGGCTTGCGGCTTGGCGACCGCCTGCCCGAGCCGCTCTTCACACCCAGCACGAAAGCCGCCAGCGGCCACGACGAGCCGATCTCGTTCGATCAGGCCTGCGATCACCTGGCGAAAGCGTTCTCGCATGAGCAGGCCGGCCCGAGCGCGCTGCTGGCCGCGATGTTCGGAAAACCGGAGTCCGAGGAACCTGCCGAATGGGAGGCCGCGCATGCCCGCCGTTGCCGGCAACTGATGGAGCGCGTGCGGCAACGCAGCCTGGATATCTACAAGCAGGCCGGCGAACACGCGGGCAAACGCGGAATCCTGCTGGCCGACACGAAATTCGAGTTCGGGCTGCTCGACTACGCCGGCACAGCCGAACTCGTGCTCGCCGACGAAGTGCTCACGCCGGATTCGTCGCGCTTCTGGCCCGCGGAAAGCTGGAAGCCCGGCACAAATCCGCCGAGCTTCGACAAGCAGTACTTGCGGGATTATCTCGAAACGCTGTCGTGGCCAAAGACGCCGCCGCCGCCGCCGTTGCCCGCGACGGTCATCGAGCAGACGCGGGCCCGCTACGAAGAGGCTTTTGAGCGTTTGCGCCGTCCGGCCTGAGCGGTCGGGCGCCAGTCAACGGGAACGTCTCTCAGCAGCACTTCGTCCACAGCAAGAGCGTCACGTACGCAGGTTGTGCTGTACCGCAGCCGCCCCCGGCTGCACTTTCATGCGCCGCCGCCGCCGCAATGCGGGCCGGAGGCCGACGCTCCCCAATTTGGCTCTACGCGCTGGCGCTTGGGAGAAGTCGTGGCCGGCGTCTCGCAGGCCGTAGATTGGGAGTAACGCCGATCGCGGCGCTTCGACGTTCCACGGCCGGCGAGACGCCGGCCGCTACGCATGATGCCGAGACACCGGCAGTTACGCCTGTTGCCGAGCGGCAACGCTTGAGCTCTGCGGGCAGTCTCCTGCCCCGCATTCGGCCGCAACCACCACCGATGGCCGCGAACGCCGCAAACCGCCCCGCACGCCTGCCAATTTCCTGCTACAATCGCCGGAATTCGACCGCCGGCGTGGGCTGACCGTTGGGGTCCGGGGGCGAAACGGCCGATTGCAGTCGCTCGGGGATTGCGGTTCAGGGCGAGAGAGGCTCACCGTGGAACAACGCACCATCCGCGTCGTCGGGGCCAGGCAGCACAACCTTCAGAATGTAAGCCTTGAGATTCCGCCCGATCGCCTGGTCGTGCTTACCGGCATGAGCGGCTCGGGCAAGAGCAGCCTCGCCTTCGACACCATCTACGCCGAGGGACAGCGCAAGTACGTCGAGTCTCTGAGCGTCCACGCCCGCATGTTTCTCGAGCAGGTCGGCAAACCCGACGTCGATCGCATCGAGGGGCTGCCCCCGACGCTGGCGATCGAGCAGCTCGCCGTCGCGCCCGACCCGCGCTCGACCGTCGCGACCACACCGGAAATCTACGACTTTCTGCGGCTGCTGCTGGCCCGCGTCGGCCAGCCGCATTGCCCGAAGTGCGGCCGTTCGCTCGTCCGGCGGACGGTCGATCAGATCGTCGACGAAGTCCTGGCCCTGCCCGCCGAATCGCGGGTGATGATCCTGTCGCCCATGGCGCGCGGCAAACGCGGCGACCTACAGAGCATCGTGCGGCGGATTCAGCGCGAGGGCTTCGTGCGGGCGCGGGTCAACGGCGAGCTGCTCGAAGCCAAAGACCTGGCCGAACTCCCGCCGACGAAGAAAGTGGACATCGACGTGGTCGTCGATCGGCTCGCGATTCGGCCGGATATCCGCCGGCGGCTCGCCGACGCGATTGAGCTGTCGCTCTCGCTGGGCGACGGCGAGACGATCGTCAGCCGGGCCGGGTCCGGAAACGGACAGAAATCGGCGGGGGACGAGTGGACCGACGCGGTCTACAGCGAGCATCACGCATGCAGCGCCTGCGGCGTGAGCATCCCCGAATTGGCTCCGCGCACGTTCAGTTTCAACTCGCCGTACGGCGCGTGCCCTGCGTGCGACGGCCTCGGCACGATGTTGCGGTTCGACGCCGAGCTGATCGTTCCCGATCCCGACCGATCGCTGATGTCCGGCGCGATCGCGCCCTGGTCGGGCGGGTCGCGCTCGCTGGGAAATGCGTACACCAAGCTGGTGAAGTCGCTCTGCGACGCGTTCGAGGTCAAGCCGAACACGCCATTCAAAGCGTTGCCGGACGATCTGCGGCGCATCCTGCTTCACGGCAGCAAACCGCGCGACAAGGAACAGCGCGGCATCGAGTTCGAAGGCATCATCCCAAACCTCGACCGCCGCCTGAAAGCCGCGGGGCAGGAGGCGTCGCGGAGCCGCTTCGGCGCGTACCAGGCGGAACATCGCTGCCCGAGCTGCGGCGGAGCGCGCTTGCGGCCGGAGTCGCTCGCCGTGCGGATCGGAGATCGCAACATCTTCGACCTGACGTCGCTCTCGATCGCGAGCGCGCGGGCGTGGTTCGAAGGCCTTCGCCTGCCCGGCGAGTCGGGAAAAATCGCGGCGAGCATCACCGCCGATGTTTCGCGCCGCCTGCGCTTTCTGGACGAAGTCGGGCTCGGCTACCTGACGCTGGACCGGACCAGCGCGACGCTTTCGGGTGGCGAGGCCCAGCGGATTCGGTTGGCGACGCAGTTGGGCGCGGGACTGGTCGGCGTTTGTTATGTGCTGGACGAACCGACCATCGGGCTGCACCAGCGCGACAACGAGCGGCTCCTGCGGGCCATTCGCGATCTCGTGAATCTCGGCAACACGGCCATCGTCGTGGAGCACGACGAGGACGTCATCCGGGCCGCCGACTATCTCGTGGACATGGGGCCGGGCGCGGGGCTGCACGGCGGGCGCGTGATCGCACAGGGTCTGCCGCCCGAAGTAATTGAGAATCCGAACTCCATCACCGGACGGTATCTGCGCAACGAGTACGAGATTCCCTTGCCCGAGCAGCGGCGCGAGCCGAAACGCTCGGAATTCGTGCAAGTCGTGGGCGCCGCGGAAAACAACCTGAAAAACGCGGACGTCACGTTCCCGCTCGGCGTCTTGTGCGCCGTGACCGGCGTCAGCGGCAGCGGCAAGAGCACGCTCGTTTCCCAGACGCTGCTGCCGGCGCTGCGTCGGCGGCTGGCCGGGCGCGGCGGATCGGAAAACGGCGGCGGCGCGACAAGACCGGTCGGACGGCACGATCGGCTGGTCGGCGCGAACAAAATCGACCGGGTAATCGAGATCGACCAGACGCCGATCGGCCGCACGCCGCGGAGCAACCCGGCGACGTACACCGGCGTCTTCGACGAGATTCGCCGGCTGTATTCGAAAACAAAAGAGTCCCGCATTCGCGGCTACGCCAACAGCCGTTTCAGCTTCAATGCGAAGGGCGGCCGTTGCGAGGCGTGCCAGGGACATGGCGTGCGGCGGATCGAGATGCACTTCCTGCCGGACCTGTTCGTCGAGTGCGGCGAGTGCCGCGGCACGCGCTACAACCGCGAGACGCTCGAGATCCGCTACAAGGGAAAATCCATCGCCGACGTGCTTGAGATGCGGGTCGAGGAGTCGATCAAGTTCTTCGACAGCTTCGCCCGCATCAAGGCCGGCTTGCAGGCGCTCTCCGACGTGGGGCTTGGATATGTTCGCCTGGGGCAACCGTCCAACACCCTGTCCGGCGGCGAGGCGCAGCGCGTCAAGCTGGCGGCGGAACTCGCCAAGCCGGCGAGCGGGCACACGCTGTACGTGCTCGATGAACCGACTACCGGCTTGCATTTCGCGGACATCGACACGCTGCTGGCGGTTCTGAATCGGCTCGTCGATTTCGGAAACACGGTGCTGGTCATCGAGCACAATCTCGACGTGATCAAGACCGCCGATTGGGTCATCGATCTGGGGCCCGACGGCGGTGACGACGGCGGGCGCGTCGTGGCAGAGGGAACGCCGGAGCAGATCGCCGCCTGCAAGAAGAGCCACACGGGACGTTACCTGGCACGAAAGCTGCGAAGCCCCGCAGGCGTGAACGGCTCGCGGAATTAGCGAACGCCCGTCGGGTGTAGTGCGGAACTCCGGCAGAATCCGAGCCGGGTGCCATCGCGACGGCTGTTCGCGTCGCGATGCGGACGGGCGAAGACATGCCAGACGATTGAAGAGCCGTCTGCATAAGCCAAGGTCACTTGAAATCCGGCGTCCGTCCTTTGTTCTGACATACCACGCCCATGGCCGCCTCCGCGTCCACCTCTTGG
>JACRLV010000330.1:4172-25862 GCA_016235145.1 Planctomycetota bacterium | reverse complement strand
ATCCGAAATGCGCGGTCGGTCCCATGCTCTACGGCCGGCGAGACGCCGGCCGCTACAGTGATTGCCGCGCGCCGGACTTGGGCTGCGGGCAACGCCCGCCCTGAGGGCTCGGATTGCGTCGTCGGACTTGGAGTCCCGCCGCTACAATCGCGGCGTCGATTCGATTCGCAACGCGACCTGTTCAAGGAGATAAAGGTGCTTCACAGATCGCAGGTCAGATTGGGTGCGATGCTCGCCGCCGCCGCGCTTGTGGTCGGCTGCCCAACCGGGGCCAACCCCAACGGCGACTCCGACGCCATGCCGGACTTCACGCTTACGGACGCAAACCCCAATTCGGCCCGATTCAACGAATCGGTCTCGCCGCGCGACTACCTCGGAGACGTCTCCGCCTGGTACTTCGGCCACTCGACCTGAGGGTACTGCCGAAGCCAGTTCGGCTTCCTCGATCAGCTTCAGACGGAACTCGACGCGGAGACGACCAGGCGGCCGGTCCGCATCCTCGGCGTCAATGACATCGGCCTCGAATCGAGCAACGACCTGATGACCGCCGGCCGCACGCTGCCCTGGCTCCAGACGACGAGCGAAAATGACGTCTGGCAGCTCTGGGGAGTCGATTACCGCGACGTGGTAGTGCTCGACTCTCAGAACCGCCGCGTGACGGCCTACAACCTCACGACCTACGACCTTTCCGACGCGGCCAACTACGCGGAATTGAAGAGAATCCTGCTCGAAGCGGCGAATCAGGAGGAGTAGCCGGCGACCATGCCGCGCCGTCCGCCCGGAGCCGACTTTCCGCGCTCCGGCGCTCGGCAAGGTGCGTAGCGGTCGGCGTCTCGCCGGCCGTAGTACCTTGAATTGCCGCGATCGAAGTTGCTCTCAATCTACGTCCTGCGAGACGCAGGCCGCTACTGCCCATGGGTAGCGTCGCTTGGGAATCGGATGGTGTGTCAAAATCGACGGCCACACCTCCGCTCCCGCGCGGCTGCGCCCGCCCTTGTAACCACAACGCACTATCGAATACCATATCGCTTGTGGTCCTGTGGCGGTGTTCCTCTCTCTCTTGTGGAGCGCGCTATGCAACGCATCATCGGTTTCGTCGTCGCGGTCGTGGTCGCGATCGTCATCTACAACGTTCGCTCCTCGCAGCGCGACGCGGTCGACGCAGCGGTGGATGCCATGCCGGAACGCATGATCGCGGTGATGCAGAAGTCCGAGGGGTTCGCAACGTACAAGGACTACATCGCCGACCACGCCGACAAGGCCCACGACCACGCCTTGAGCGTCTCCTACGAGGCCGGCGGCCGGCGGCGTTCGCCGAAGTTCGACAGCCGCAAGTACGCGCTCGCCTTCGTCGAGGACCTGGTCACCCAGGGAAAGCTGGCCCGCACGGACCCGAAGCTCGACCTGTTCCTGCGACAACTGCAAATCGACGTCGAGAAAGCCGCCGAACGCGGCGAATTCGACTGAGCGGCGGACGATTGGGGGAATCGGGGGAGCGTGACCGTCGTCCCGGCGCAAGCGCGGCCCCGTCCGCTCATGTCTGGTGCAGCGAGGAGCTCTGGCAATATCCGAGCCCGAAGCGCCAGCGAGGGGCCTTGCGCCTTGGCGACCGTCCCTCGCTGGCGCTTCGGGCTCGGACTTGTCGAACTGCAAAGATCCCTGGGCACGCCCGCCCGAGCTGTGCTGTCAATCGAAAAGGCAGCCGAGGGCGGCTGTACTTGGCCCCGCGCGCTGGCGCTTGGGGTTCTGGAATCGCCGTCGGACTCGGAGGTCCGACGCTACGCGGCTCGCGCTGGCGCTTGGATTGCGGCCGGCGCCACGGCTACGGACTCATCCGCGGATCGAACAGCCGCGCGTGCTCGTTCAGGCAGAACCGATCCGTCATCCCCGCGATGTAGTCCGCCGCCACACGCGCCGCCCCCTGCGACGACACCCGGTCGGCGTAGCGCCGCGGCATCAGCTTCGGCTCGGCGGCGTAGGCGTCGAAAACCGCCCGCACGATCCGCTTGGCCTTGCTGTCCATCCGCACGAGCTGGTTGTGGCGGTACAGATTGTGCAGCAGAAACGCCTCCAGCTCGCCCAACCGCCGATCCATCTCGGGAGAGAGCGCGATCGCCGTGCTCGGCCCCTTGGCGCTGGCGACCACATCTTCGACCAGCCGCCGCTGAATGCGGTCGATCGCCGGACGGAGCGCGCCGCGCCAAGCCTGGCCGGTCGCCGGCGAAGGGCCCTCGTACGCCTCCACCCAAAGCGACACGGAGCGCATCTCCGCCGGCTCGATCAGCCCGGCGTGCAAGCCGTCCTGCAAATCGTGCAGCCCGTACGCCAGCCGGTCCGCCAGGTCGGCGACGCGGCCCTCCGGCGGGGGCGGGTTGCCGTCCTGGAGCGGGTGGGCGCCGGGCTTGTCGAACTGCGTGCTGTGTTTGGCGAGGCACTCGCGCACCGCCCGCGTCAGGTTCAGCCCGCGAAATTCCGGATACGGATGCTCCAGATACTCCACCACGCGAAGCGAATGCGCGTTGTGCTCGAATCCGCCGCTGCCGGTCATGCACTCGTCCAGGGCCCGCTCGCCGGCGTGCCCGAATGGCGGATGGCCGAGATCGTGTGCCAGCGCGGCCGCCTCCGCCAATTCGCCGCTCAGCCCGAGCGACTCCGCCAGAAAGCGCGCCAGGTGCGCCACCTCCAACGTGTGCGTCATTCGCGTGCGGAAGTGGTCGCCGTCGAGCGCGACGAAAACCTGCGTCTTGTACTCCAGCCGCCGAAACGCCGCCGAGTGGATGATCCGCTGGCGGTCGAGCGCGAGCGGCGGCATTCCGGCGGCGTGCGGATCGGCGTGTTCGCGTTCGGTTTTCAGCATGATTGGCTCGCGCCGCGGCGGTGCGGGTCAGCTTCCGGCCGGCTCAAGAATCCAGCAGTCAAGCACCGCCTTCGTGCTGCATTTGATTTTGACTGTGTTGTCGCCGGCCTGAAGCTCGACGCGGCCGACCTCGTATATGTAGTCGGGCACGCGGGCCCACTTCACGACGCCGATCGGTTTTCCATCCGCCGTAACCACGTCGATCTGCTCGAACGAGCGCCCCGGCGCGGTTCGCAACTTCAGCAGGTATGTCCCGGCCTTGGAGACGGTGATTTTCGCGGCGACCGGCTCGTTTGTCGTGATGGTCGCGGCTGCGCCGCCGGAAAGTTCGATGCCCGCGTCGCGCTCCTTCAGCGTGCTGCCCCAGGTTTTGCCGTCCAGGTTCCCTTCGACTTCGACGGAGTTTGGAAGGCGGAAGCCGGGCACCTTGAGCGTCTCGCGCGTGAGCGGCTTGGTCTTTTCCTTGGCGTCCGCCTCGCCATACCAGTACACAATGGCCGAGTAGCTGACGTCGTTCTGCTTATCCACCTGCTGGTTTTCGAGCGACACGCGGATTTGCGAGTGAAAGCTGACCGCGTCCGGCACCAGCCAGCGATAGCAGGAATTCTTGCCGAACGGGGCGGCTGCGGTCACGCCGCTGAATGCGTGCTTGACAGGCTTCAGCCCTTCGATGCTGCCGAAGAAATCCGCTGTGCCGGTGCCGAGGATGCCGGGGAGTTGCTGCCCGTCGAGCCAGATCTTGTGATCGCCGGCGCCCCACCACTGGCGGCGCGGACAATCGACGGCCAGCACAACGCCCACAAAGCGGCCCGGACCCTTGGTCTCAAGCAGCGGAAAATCGAACGTCTTGCACGGATCCTCGCGCACGAAGCGGGCACGAAAGACCAGCGCGTCCGCGGGCGGCTCGTCGCGGTCGCTGATCGCGTGGAGCATGATCCCGATCGCCTTGCGGTTCTCGTTCAGATTCTCGATCTCGATCCGGCCGCCTTTTCTCATCGGCATGGGGTAATAGCAGAACATGAACCAGCCCTCTTGCGGGTTTTCCGCGGGCATGTCGGTGACCTTGTTCGTCCCCATGACGAGGCTGGAATAGAGGTTTCGGTCGAAGCCGGCCCCGAAGAAATCGACCAGCGGAACCTCGACGTCGGGCGGGCCGCTTTCGGCGTCGTGCCAGATGCGGATCACCATGTTGTGCAGCGCGTAGAACTCACGCGGCTCGAATCGATCGGTCAGCGAGACGTACAGCGCGCGCACCGTGCACGCCCGGTCGAACTTGATCGAGGCTTTATCCCCTTTCGGCTTGAGGTCGCATTGGTCGGCCCAGGGGATGGCCTTGCGGCCCCCGAGCAGATCGCGCTCCGTGAAGCCGCTCTTCATCTTCCGCGCGACGCGAAGCAGCGCCTCGTCCGCGCGCTTGTCGAGCTTCCCCGTGAACGGCTGAACCGGGGTTGACGGACCGAACGTCGTGTAGTCGACCTGGTACGCCCCGTCGTAGCCGCGCGACTCGACCCGGCAGGAATTCGCGAATCCGATCGGGAAGTAGCAGTTCCCGCCCGCGTCCGGTTCGATCGTGTAGCAAAGCGGTTCACCGAAGGGCTCGGCGGTTCCATTGAACAGGTCCGCCAGCTTGGTGCGAAAGACGACGCGGCCGTCGATCGTAATGCGCATTTCGCCGACGGTCTTCCCGCACCAGATTCGGCTGATTACGCCGGGCTTGTCGATCGCCGCCCAGATGTTCCAGCCGTCTTCGGACTTTCCGAGAAACTGGTTCGCGTCATTGGCGGCGTCCCAATGCGGGTACTTGCCGTTTTCGGCTTCCAGCGCCGCGCGATCGTAGCTGGAAAAGAGGCCGCTTTGCTCGCCCGCGCCGGGCCGCGTCATCAGCCGGTCGAGATCGATCATGCGCAGCAGCAACCCGACCTGCGAATACGGATCGACCGGTTGCGAATCCTGAGCACGCGCAGGCGGGACGGCCGGCACAAACACGGCGATCAGCAGCCAGGCGCAAAGCGGCTGGGTAACGCGTACGCAAACGCGCCGCGCGGACCATCGCATCGCGCGAACGGAACATCGCACATCTTGCTTGATCATTGAAGATATCCCGGCGGGCCGGCCAGCTCGCGTTACACCGCGAACTTGATATTCATGATATCGCCGTCCTTGACGACGTAGTGCTTCGGCTCCTGGCGCAGGAGGTTCTTGGCCTTGGCGTCGCGCATCGAGCCCGCCGCGTGCAGGTCCTCGTACGCGATCGTCTCGGCGCGGATGAAGCCGCGGGCCAGGTCGGAGTGAATCTTCCCGGCCGCCTCGACCGCCGTCGCGCCGCGCGGAATCGGCCAGGCGCGGACTTCGTCCTCGCCGGCGGTCAGGAACGCGATCATGCCCAGCGCGTCATAGCAGGCGCGAATGATGCGGTCTCGCGCCAGGGCCTGGATTCCGTATTCGCTCATGAACGCCGGTCGATCGGCCGGCTCGACCTGGATGATGTCCGCTTCGAGCGTCGCACAAGTCACGATGGTCGCGGCGGCGTGCGCGTCGGTCAGATTCGATGGCTTGTTCACGTCGGCCTCGCCGACATTGACGACCGCCACGAGCGGTTTCTGCGTCAGAAATCCGAAACTGCGCAGCAGCTTCTCCTCATCGCCCGCATTGACCACCCCCGAAAGCGGTTTCTCGTTTTGCAGGGCGTCGCGGCAGCGGTGCAACAGCTCCAGCTCGTGCTTTTGGGCGTCGCGTTCCTTGCTCGGCTTCTGAATCGCCTTTTCGAGCTTTTCCACCCGGTTGTCGCAGATGATCAGGTCGGCCAGCAGCAATTCGTCGCGAAGCAGGCGCAGGTCGCGTTCGGGGTCCACGCCGCCGCCGTGAGCGGGCACGGAGCCGGATTCAAATGCCCGCAAGACCAGCAGCAGGGCATCCGCCTGGCGCAAGGTCGGCAGGTGGCGGGCCAGGCCGGCATGCTCCGATTCGCCCTCGGTGCTGCCCGGCAGGTCGACGAAGTCCATCGTCGCCTCGGTCCGCTTCTTGGGCTTGTACATCTCCTCCAGCCAGTCCAGACGCGGCTCGGGGACCTTTACCGCGGCGAGGTTTTCGTCCGATACACGTATGTGGTCGCGGGCAAACCCGCTGACCGCCAGGAACAACGTGGTTTTGCCGCAAAGCGGAAAACCGACCAGTGCAACGCGCATGAGGTATGTCCTGTCTGCTCGAAAAGAGCCGGAAACCCGGTTCCAAGGGTATACTACCCCGACATTTGGCGGCGGCCTAGATTGAACAGGGCCGCGCGGGGCTCGGGGGACAGGATGATGAACAGAATGAACCGTTTCTTTGTCACGAATTGCGCAATCGTCGTCGCCGGCGCGCTGGTCGGCTGCGGAGAGAACGTCTTTCCCGATGCGTTCGATACCAGCCTGACGCGCGTGGACGGGATTCGCAACAACGCCAATCTGACCGGCCAGGAGAAGCGCGACCAGCTCGCTCAGCTCGGCCTCGACGAGGTGACGATTAATGGGCTGATGCGCAGCGACCGCACCGCCAATCAGTTCGGCGGAACGGCCAATACGGCATTCGACAAGGTCGTCGCCGGCTATCTGGACAGCCTCACGCCGGATGAAGTGCAGCTTTACGGCGACCTGACCTCCGAGGCGAGCTTTACAGACGCACAGGCACAGGAGCTTGTGGACCTCTTCAAGACCAACGGCATCCTGACGGCGGAGCAGTTGGGAACCTGGCTCGACGAGAACGACATTGATTCGCGAAACAACCTGGACGAAGGGGATGTGCGGACCGTCTTTGTGACGACGGATCCCAACGATCTGATCGAGTCGCTTCCGTAGGTGCAAAGGAAAAAAGGAGTCGCAACATGGATGTTCGCAGAACTGTTCTTTCGGGATTGGCGATCGTCGGCGCGTTCACCCTGGCCGGTTGCTTGAGCCAGGACACTCGCACCGGCAACCAGGGCGGCGGCAGCCTGATCACCGCCGGCGCGAAGGTGGTCTCCGGCAACATGACCAACCTCACCGCGGACGAAATCCAGATTCTCGGCGACGAAATCGCCTCGCGCAGCACGCAATTCACCGGCCTGGAAATCACGGATGAGCAGGCCGAGGCGGCGGCCGATTTCCTGAGCGCCAACAATCTGAACACCGTCGCGGACATCCAGGCGCTGATCGCGAACCCGGGGAACATCGAGATCCCCGACAGCGTCCTGGCCCTGATTGAAGCGGGCATCGTCACACAGTAGGCGCGCGGGCGCCCGAATTCAGGTGCGAAGGCCCATTGGCGAGCAGGGAAGCATGGGCTTCCGGCCCGTGGTTCGACCTGCGACGGCGAGATCATGATCCCAAGCGGCAGCGCGCGGGACCGATTCAGCAGCCGAGGGCGGCTGCGGTACATGAGTTCCACAACTTCGCGGAACATCTCCGCTTGCCAGCGGGGGTGTTCCGGGCGTTTAATGAACAAGCGACCGATGGGCGTCGGCCGCGGGGGAAATTCCAGCACGCGGGCAGGAGACCGGCTTGTTTTCCGGAATCGTCGAGCATCTCGGGACCGTGACGCGCTTCGCATCGGCGAGCGGCGATTCCACCGGCGCGCGGCGGCTCGAACTCGACGCCGGCGATTTTCTCGCTGATGCTCCGCTCGGCGCGAGCGTGGCGATCAACGGCGTGTGTCTGACGATCGCGGGCCGCCGCGGAAGCGCGGTCGGCTTCGACGTCGTTCCGGAAACCCTGCGCTGCACGAACCTCGGCCTTCTGCAAGGCGGCGACCGCGTCAACCTCGAGCGCTCGCTGCGCGTCGGCGACCGCATCGACGGCCATTTCGTGCAGGGGCACGTCGACGGCACCGCGGTCGTCCGCCGCAACGGCGCCGAAGACGGGCAATGGAAGCTCTGGATCGAGCTGCCGGAGTCGCTCGTGCGGTTCGCGGTTTCCAAGGGTTCGATCGCGATCGACGGCGTCAGCCTCACGCTCGTCGATGTGCGCGGCGCGCTCGTCTCGGTCGCGCTGATCCCCACCACGCTCGAACGCACGGTGCTCGGCATTCGCCGGCCCGGCGATCGCGTCAATATCGAAACCGACATTCTCGCCCGCATCGTCGTGTCGCGGTTGGAAGCGGCCGCCGGCTCACCCGACGGCGGCATCACCATAGATCGGCTCCGCGCCGCCGGGTTCGCGCCATGAGCGGCCAGATGCCTGCCATTGCGCCGCGCAAACCCCTGATCGGGATCACAATGGGCGATCCGCTCGGCGTCGGTCCCGAGGTGATCGTCAAGGCGCTGGCCAACCCCGAGGTGCGCTCGCTGGCCCGCTATGTCATCTTCGGCCTGCACGACGTGCTCGAACTCGCCGCCGACCAGGCGGAGCTCTCCGCGTTCTGGTGGCGCGAGCCGTACGAAGGCGGCGTGCGCGTCGGAACGGGCGTCCTGCTGGCGGATTTCGACGAATTGACCCTCGGGCGGATCAACGGCCATCGCGGGCCGGACGAGGCGGCGGGCCGGGCGAGCTTTCGATTCGTCGAAGAAGCGATTCGCCTGGCGCGGCTCGGCGCGCTCGACGCGATCGTCACCGCGCCGATCTGCAAGGAAAGCTGGCAGCTCGCCCGGCAGAATTTCGCCGGCCACACCGATCTGCTCGCCCGCCGCTTCGACACGCGCCGCGTCGCGATGATGTTCGCCGCGGGAGACCTGCGCGTCGCGCTGGCCAGCGACCACGTGCCGCTTTTCGAGCTGCGCAACCGCTTCACCATCGGGCTTGTGCACCAGCCCATCGACCTGCTCGACCGCGCCCTGCGCGAGTGGTTCGGCGTCGCGTCGCCGCTGATCGGCGTGCTCGGGCTCAATCCGCACGCCGGCGAAAACGGCTGCCTGGGCGACGAGGAGTCGCGCATCATCGAGCCGGCCCTGACCCTGGCGCGAAACGCGGGCATCCGCTGCGAAGGGCCGCTGCCGGCGGACACGGCGTTTACGCCCGGCGTGCTCGGCCGCTACGACGGCATCGTCGCGATGTACCACGACCAGGGCCTGATCCCCGTGAAAATGCGGGCCTTTCACCAGGCCGTAAACCTCACGCTCGGCCTCCCCATCATCCGCACCAGCCCCGACCACGGCACCGCTTTCGACATCGCCGGCAGGAACCGCGCGAACCCCGGCAGCATGGTCGAAGCGCTCCGCATGGCGGTGCGCCTGGCGGCGACGCGGGCGCTGCCGGCGCAGGCGCCGTTGAAGGCGGCGAGGTAGGATACTTTTTTCCCAATTCAGAAACATTCCCCTTGACGGCGCAAAAGTTGTGGGTAATAATTACAGCATTCACGGGGTCCAGAGGGATGTTTCCACACGTGCCCGCCGGCCGCCTTTGCGGCGGCGGAAATTGGGAGAACCTATGCGCCCGTCCCGTCCCGTCCCGTCCCGTCCCGTCGGTCCGGTCTGAGCCCGATCTGACTGCCGCCGGTCATTCCGAACGCGGTCGCCGGACGAACACCACTGCCGAAACCGCTCCCAGCCGCCCGCAGAGGCGACACAGTCTGTTGGCTGCTGCTTTCCTGCTCGTGATTGCGGGGCCGTTGCTGTTCGTGCACCCGTCGAGGCCTGTGGCAGCCCAGATCGGCGGCGGTGGAGGAACGCAGCTTCGTTCGCCGGACGCGGGATTGCCGAATCCGTGGGAGGCGGGCTTGGCGGTAAACCCGTTTACGACGGTAAATCTCTACAACGGCAACGCTTGCAGCGTTTTCCATCTCGTTTCGTTCAATCCGGTAGGCCCGGGAATTTCTTTCTCGCTGATTCACAACTCCGCCGCGGCCGCTTCCGGCAGCGGCTCAATTGCGCCGTGGGGCTTTTCGCTCGGGGCGGGTTGGCGGTTGAGCTACAGTTCGTCCGTCGTGCGCGACGACGCCAACAACAAGGCGACGCTCATCGAGGACGACGGCAACGAATACGTATTTGCGTTGAGCGGCGGAAGTTACACGCCGCCCGCCGGACGGTTTGACCGAATGACCTTGGTGACCGAGACGACCTATACCATCACCGCGACCAACCAGAGCGTCCGCACGTATTCCCGAATTGCCGACACACCAAGCCAATACAGGCTCGCGAGCGTCGCCGACTCGTCCGGCAACGTCGTCAATTTGGACTACGAGTCTGCCGAGCTCCGGTACATTCGCAGTGCTGCGGATGGCTTGCCAGACGGAAACGGCGGAACCTTGAATCACGAGCTGGCGCTGGCGATCACCAACTCCAGGTTGACTCAAGTTACCGACGTGATCGGCCGACATTGGACAATGGAGTACGAACCAGACGCACCAAACCGGCTTAAACGCATCAACTACCCCGACGATGGTGGTGCCACCACTCCCGCTTCGTACGTCGAGTTTTCGTACGACACATCAAGCCGTCTGAGCGCGATTCGGGACCGCGAGGGGCACACGTGGGAGTTGCAATATGGCGCGGGTCGTGTCGCGCTGACGAAGGATCCGCCGGCGTCGACCGGCGCGCCACAGAATCAGCAGACGATCAGCTATCCGGGCTTCAAGATGGAAGGCTACTGGCGGACGACCGTTACAGATCGTCGCGTAAAGAACTGGCAATTCGATTTCGATGACGCGGCGAATCTCCGTCGCAGCGCCGACCCGCTCGGCCTAGCGGCGAATCCGAAGTACTACCGCACGTACACATACGACAGCAACCACAACGTACTGACGTTTACGGACGAACGCGGCAAGACCTGGACCGCGACGTACTACGCAAACAGCGCACAACTCGACACGCTCACCGGTCCGCCCGTGGGTGTGCCGCCCGCGCCGCAGGTTTGGAACTTGGATTGGGCCCAGCCGGACCCGACTGGCAAGCCCGAGTTCTGGCGGCTGACGCAAGTAACCGATCCGCTCGGACACTGGGTGCAATACGCGTACAATGATGCTGGTGATCCGACGCACGTGACCACGGTGACCGAGATGCCCGACGGCGTTTCCGGCAGCCCGAGCAACGCGCCCGGCTCGACAGGAATCGGCTACTACGGCGCGTCTACGCCAAACGCGCGCGGTCGGCTCAAGGTCGTGACGGACGCGAATTTGGTGAGCCATCAGTACGACTACGACGTCTGGGGCTACTTCGCCAGTCTGAAGGAGGGAGGCGTGCTCGATCCGTCACGCAGCCCTGATCCGACCAACGGCGTGATCTTCAATATGGACAACAATGGCTGCGGCTACCCGGTCGGCACGTTCAGCGACCTGACGTGCGCCGACGTCGAGTGGGATCCGAACGGAAACATGGAAGCCGTCTCGTGCTGCTTCGCTCTCGGGCCCAACACGCGGCTCGGCCTTGCTGCGCTCGGCGGGGCGATTCCCAACGTCGGCAATCTCTCCGGCTGTCTGACGAACGGAAATTACGACCTGTTCCGGCGACCGAAGCTGCTGGATGGGTGCATTTCGTCCGATGTCGGGCACAACAATAGCCGCGACGTTTCGATTCAATACGACAACCTGGGACGCATGACCTCGGCCACGGTCACGACGACCGAGGCGACCAAGAGCAACGGTCCGAGTTTTGCTCGGATTACGACGAACGATCAATTCGACGCCGACGGGCGCGTGCTTCAGCGCACCGGCACGGATGGTCAGGTGACGGTCTACACGTACACCGAACACGGTCTTCCCAAGACGATCGACCGAAGCGGGATGGGCGTGACCTACACGTATGACCAGGCCGGCCGCCTGACGCGCGAGGATTTCGACAACGGCGCGCACACAGAGAACGAATACGATGATGCGAACCGCTTGCTGCGCATCAAGCACTTCAGCACAACGGCCCAACTGCTGCACCAGACTGAGTACTTCTGGCGGGCGAACAACACCGTAAATTCGCGCGTCGAGACCGACAACGTCGCCTCGACCGTGGCCTCGGTCCTGTTCACGCATGACAATCGCGATCGTCTCACCCGCGAAATACGCGATGTGAATTCGGGCGGCGCCGGCTTCCAGCCGGTCTATGACATCACTTACACGTACGACCAACTCGGTAACCGCCTGACGAAGGTGGACGCCGTCAGCCTGCGTTCGACGGATTACTTTTACGACACCGATCCGGCCAACCGCGAGCCGGACGATCCGACGCGCAACAACCGCCTGATGCGTTACGAGGAGCGGGTCAACAGCGTGCTTCAGCGAACAGTGTGGTACACATACTGGAAGCACGGCGATGCGTCGAACATCACGATCAAGGACGCCGCCGAGCCGACCGTGCGGCGCGATTTGTCGTTGTTCTACAGCAAGTCGGGGCAACTTTGGATCGGGCTGTGGGACCAGTGGAGCGTGAGCGACCCGAACTCGACCAGTCCGGCGGCGGATTACGTGGCGGGCAGCTACCAGAAGCTGGCGGCGCGTGAGTTTCGCCACGCCGGCGGCCGGGCGCGCTATCTGGTGCGCGACATTGAGGCGAACGACAACGACGGCGACGGAACACCCTGGGAACCGCTGCCGGGCGGGCTATGGACCGACTACGCCGAGGATCAGCCGTACGAGGATTTTGGCGTGACGTTTTCGGAGATGAACGAGCCGGTGTTCGCCGAACAGACTCGCTATCTGGATGCCAACGGCGCGCAGGCGCAGCAATCTGTTGCGACCGGTGCGAGCACGTACCTGCACGGCGACCTGATCGATTCAACTGTCCTGGCCACGGATGCCGCCGGCTTGTCGACCGCGACAACGGCGTATTCGGCGTTCGGCGACAGAGTGGGTGGCCCGGGCGTTCCGCCCGGCGATCCCAGCGCGCTCGGAACGCGCTACCAGTACGCCGGCGGCTGGGGCTACGAAAGCGACCTGCTTTCGCTGAACGGCGCGGCGGGTACGGCGCCCATCAGACTTCAGCATGTCGGCGCCCGCTGGTATCAGCCGGAGATCGGGCGGTTTGTGCAAAGGGATCCAGCGGGACTACGTTCAGGACTAAATGTCTATTTGTATTGTAGTAGTGTTCCCACTCACCGAGTTGACCCCCTCGGACTCGAAACTATTCAACTGAGTGGCGCCTTCTCTGGAGGGATCGGTGTATGTAAAGGAGGCTGGGGAGGACTTGGCGGCGGTCCCTGTATCGGATTAGGTCCGAAAGGGTGGAGTGGTGGGCTGGTGGGAACTGCCGAGGGTGGGACCAACATGACCGGAGTTGGCTTAGGTGTTGGCATTTCGATTACAATTACAAACGCTTCTGACGTGGGAGCGACCCTCGGCCCCGCGACGATCCCTTGGGGATTTACGGTAGGACCTTTCTGTGTTGAGTGGATTCGCGGTACTGGGTATAGCGGCGTGTCTCTTGGTGTTGGAAAGTCTATCGGTGTGGGAGTATATGGCGGGTCCTCAAGTTCGGCGGGTCCAACCTGTGGAGCAACAGGAATCGAAGCTGCGCGGCGGCGGTGACGGAATGCCAGATTCGGTTTTACGTATGCCCCGTCTGTCGACGACGCTTTTACGGCCGTTGGTGTCTGTTTTGCCCCTCTTTCTCGGCAATCTGGCACAGGCGATGTGCCCATTGCGGCGCAACAGCATCGGGGATCTGAGTAGGCAATGGCGTCCGGCAAGAATTCGGGCGCGGAATATGGTGGGCAGGAGTAAAGGTTGTAGGGCGGGCTCAGCCCAACGATCGCTGAGGCTTGCCGGGTGCCCGGCCGACGGCTGTTCGCGTCGGCGGTATTTCGGCGCGAATCCGCGAAATCCGCCATGAATCGCTGGGCGGGACGGTATACTACTCGGTCGTGTACGCTTGGAACCGGAACGACTCGGTCGCGGGTGCAATGGCGACGGCTGCCTGCGTCGCCATGCCGAATCCTGCTGCTACGAAAATAGACCCGCGGGCCGACCACAGCTACGGCATAGCCGCTCTTATAGGATCTTTCATGCCTTTGATTTTCATCCACCCGGGCGAAGCCCCTTCGTGAGTCCTTGTGCGAAGTGGGCCGCGCACAGGACGACGCGGATGGTCGCCGGCGCCACGAGTTTCGGAAATCCTGCCGACGCAAACAGCCGTCGGCAGGGCAGCCGGCACCCGGCATCCGGCATCCTCATCACGCCGCGCGCCAAACAAAAGACGGGGTTAACCGGACGCTTGCTATCCGCAGCGGGTTTTTCAGGCTGGGCGGACATCCACTCGTCTCACTCGTGCGTCTTCCCGGTATGCGGCGAGCGGTCGCGGCCGGGAAGCGCCGGCCGGACCGTCCGCCGCAAAGAAGGAGTCGGCCATGTTCCGTAATTCCTGGACCCCGTTGGTAGGCGGCGTCATTTTCGGACTGTCGGTCTTTTCGGCGACCGCCGGGGAGCGTGAATGGTCTCAGACCGTTTCCGCTTGCAAGGCAGGCGAGGTGATTGTCTGGGTGACCTATCCCGGAAATCCACCCCTGCCGTTTCGAGTCGAGGTTTCACAGCATCTGAACGGCGCTGACAAGGCGGCAGAGATCGCCACCACGCTGGCTGGATCCGAGCGGGTTCCCGGTCCGCTCCGGAGCTTCAACCCGCGGGCGAGCGGAAGCACGTTGATGTTCACCGCCGACGATCGCATCAGCATTCGCTTCGACGTGGGCACGTCCGCGGAGACCGACTCGCTGAGATGCGGCGGTGCGAACAGCGGTACGGCCGGCTTCGAATCCGGATCGCCGTTCAACCCATTTGACCTAAGCGGCCAGCCGGCATTGTTCACCGCCGGCATCGTCACCGATGTGGGCGAATTGACCGCCACGGTCTCCGCCCAGGAACTCAACTTTCAGACGGACGGCCCGATCATCTGCCAGGCGCTGTACCAGCGGCTCTCACCGCGCACAGCCCAATATGGGGCGCAGATTAATTACGCCGGTGACCGGCTTGAAGTGTATTTCGATCCCGCCTACACGGTGGTTCAAGGCGGGATGACGTTTGGAACAACGTCCGGTTCGCCTGGCGTATACGGGGCGGTTGTGCCGCATACGCAACCGCCATGCATAGGCGACGTGGACGGCGACGGCGAGGTTGGCCTGACCGATCTGACGAGTTTCCTGGCCGCGTTCGGTTCGCGGGTCGGCGACCTTTTGTATCGCTTTGAAGCTGATTTTGACGGCGACGGCGAGATCGGCCTGATCGACCTGACCACGCTGCTCTCCAACTACGGCGCGATCTGTTAGATCTATCGATCGCCGTCTTCTGTGCATGGGTGATACGGGCGGGTCGCCCGGACCACCCTGAATGGTGGCGAGTTTCGCCGGGGCGCTGTTTCAGCGCCCGCGGCCGGCGCGGATGGCGATGTCCCAGCGAAACGGCGGGCTGGCCCGCAGGCGCGCTCCGCCGAGCATCAGGTTCTCGCCCGATTGCACCCCCTCCAGCGCAAGGCCCACGTCGGCGACGTTGCTGACCGGAATTCGGTTGACGCTCAGAATCAGGTCGCCGTCTTCCACCTGGGCGCTGGCGGCGGGCGAGTTTTCGATCACCTCGCTGACCATCACGCCCGTGTCCGCCGGCAGGCGGTATCGACGTCGGACGGAATCCGGTATCGGCGCGAGTTGCACGCCCAGCAATTGTGCGGCCAGCTTGCCGCCGTCCGGCGGCGGGATCGCCTCAAGCGGGATTTTCGAAGTCACCGACTGGCCTTTTCGATCCAGCGTCAGCGCAACCTGCTCGCCCGGCTTGGCGGAGAGCAGGTGTACGTAGTAGTCGATGCCGTCGCGCAGCGGCTGATTCCCGAATCGAACAAGCCGATCGCCGACCTGCACGCCCGCCTTCTGTGCCGGACTGTCCGCCCGCACGGCCGAAACGCGCGCATCCGGCCCATTGACGGCCAGCCCGAATTTCACCCGCTGCCGTTTTTCAATGTCGAGCATGCTCGGCAGCAACTCCCACAGCCGATCCACCGGAATCGCAAAGCCGACGTTTTGCGCGTCGCCGCGGATCGCCGTGTTGATCCCGATCAATTCGCCGTCGATGTTCAGCAGCGGCCCGCCGGAGTTGCCGGGATTGATCGCCGCATCCGTCTGGATCAGCCCGCTATAGGTGGCGTTTCGACTGAAGACGAGCTCGCGATCCAGCGCGCTGACGATGCCGGAGGTGACCGTGTGCTTCAGTCCGAGCGGGTTTCCGATCGCGATGACGGTCTCGCCGATCATGATGTCGTCGCTGCGCCCCAGCCGCAGGTGCGGCAGCGGCTTCGGCGCATCCACTTTCAGCACCGCCAGGTCGTGCTCGGAATCAACCGCGACGACGCGGGCGATCTCGGTGTGCTGATCGGCGAAGTTGACCTTCACGTCGCTGGTCTGCCCGACGACATGCGCGTTGGTGACCACATAACCGCTCTCGTGGACCACAAATCCCGATCCGACGCTGTTGATCTCCTGAACCGCCGGGTGTCCGAAATTGAAGATCTCGTCGAACGGCGATTCGAATCCCCGCGGCTGATAACGCTCGACCCGCGTCGTGCTGATGTTCACGACCGCGTCGCGAGCTCGTTCGAACACCTCGACAATCGGCGTGCGGCGGCGTGACTGGCTGCTCGGTTCTTCCGCCAACGCGACGACGGAAAGCCCGACGGCGCAAACAATTACAAGCATCCCCCGGAAACCCCTGTTCATCCTGTGCTCCTTCGACACCATTATACGTCGCTCATTTTGACGGGTTGGGCGGCGGAGGCAGGTCAAATTGCTGGGCTTCGAACGGGCGATTCTGTGTTGGGCGACGCGCGGCCGCCGCGTCGTTTCCTGTTTGCGTTGGAATGGCTATGCTGCGTCCGTGATCGCACTGATCGACAATTACGACTCGTTCACCTACAACCTGGTGCAGGTTCTGGGAGCTCTGGACGCGGGACTGGACATTCGCGTCTTTCGGAATGACCAGATCACGCCGGATGAACTTGGTTCGCTAAACCCCTCGCATGTGGTCATCTCCCCAGGGCCCGGCTCGCCGCTCGACGCCGGCGTCAGCAACGACGTGATTCGAAAGTTCGCGGGTAAGACGCCGTTGTTGGGCGTCTGCCTCGGCCATCAATGTCTGGCCCACGTGTTCGGAGGCGAAGTGGTGCGCGCCCGGAGGTTGGTGCACGGCAAAACCAGTCTGATCCGCCACGACAATCAGAGGATCTTCGCCGGGGTGAGCAACCCCTTTGCCGCCACGCGCTATCATTCGCTTCTGGTGAATCCGGCGCGGATCCCGGCCGGGTTCGTGGTTTGCGCCGCGTGCGACGATGATCCGAACGAAGTGATGGGCATGCGGCATGAACGATGGGCCGTCTTCGGCGTGCAATTTCACCCGGAAAGCTTCCTGACGGTCGAAGGCCCGCGACTGCTTGCGAATTTCCTGGCAATCCGCTAACCGTACGTCATGCGAATGCGGAGAATGGCCATTCTGGCCGGCGTCGCCTCGGGCGTGCTGCTGCTCGTCAATGCGGGTTGTGCGACGAATTCGCCGCACGAGCCTGCCAAGGATGAGCCGAAGCCCGCTTCCACAGGCAGTATGAGCGCCAAGACCGTCTCCCAGAACACACAGGACGTTGCGCCGGCCGCTTCCGGCGCCTTGATTTCCCCGACGCTCGAAGAGCTCCCCAATCTCAAACCGTTGGTCGAGCGGCAGGTTTCCGCCCGCATCGGCGTCGAGGGTGACGAGTTTCAGGCCCGACGACGAATCGTCGCCGACTACACGGAGCCTGCGCTGACCGAGGAAGAAAAGAAGGCCGTGGGGGAGGACAAGCCGGCGGTCGATGACGTGCTCGGGTTTTATCGCGCGTCACAAGGCACCGAGCATGGGGCAGCCCCATTCGCCAGGGAATCAGGAATCGGAATCTCCGGCAAAGGCGGAACGAATGTTGGCTACAACCCCCCGAAGACCGGTGCGTCTTCGCTGGGTTGGGGCGGAAACTACGCGAGAGTTGACGTTGTAAGTCGTAAAAGCATAAGTATTTATGATGTTCGACAACGGACCTATTCGATCGGCAAGCCGTGGAGCATGCAGATCGGCGAGGGTCCGGCCCGCTCGAAGGCGGTGGCGGAAGAAAGGTACAACCCGTAACCGCTCCCGAACACCCATTTCCATAGACGGAAACTCGACTCTTCGTCGCGTTGTACCACAATCGCTTCTCACGCCGGGCTCGGCGAAATCGTGGCCTCATTGGGGCAGGCAAGAAGCGCGGGCGCGCGACGCTCTCTTTGTTGCTGATCGGTCTTCGGCCCGCGGTTCTTCGGCCGGCTATTTTTCGACGATGCAGTTGTCGCCCACTTCGCGTGGTGGCATAATCCCGCGCGGACTTGTGATTCGGCGCGAGTCGCAGGCCGTCCGCCACGGATGAGCGCTCGCACGATTCACCGTTTTCTGAAGATTATCCGATAGTCGAGAGGGAACTCGACGCGCGGCAATCAACACTTCAACAACCTCGCGAGGAACACGCATGGCCAAGAAGAAGAAAGCCAAAGCAGGCAAGAAACCGGCGAGCAAGAAGCCCGCGAAAAAAGCGAAGAAGAAGGCAAAGAAGACAAACAAACCCCCACGACGAAGTCGGCGACAGTGCGGAAGATGATGATGCCGATGACGGCGCGGACGACGACGGCGACGAGGAACTCGGAAATGAGAACTGGTAGCGTCTCCTCGCCGCCGGGAATGAAATGAGCATGCATTTTGCTGATCGGCTTTTGGCGGCGGTTCGCGCCAAGCGAACCGCCGCCGTCGTTGGCATCGATCCGGTTATCGAGAACCTCCCGCCCGACCTGGCCCCCGCGTCGCGATTCGTTCGTGCGGCGGCCGCCGCCGCCGAGGCCTTCAGCCGGACCATCATCGACGAGGTTGCCGACGTCGTTCCGGCGGTGAAGGTCAACTCGGCTTTCTTTGAGGCCTTTTTTGACGCCGGCGTAGCCGCCTATTACCGCGTCATCTCCCACGCTCACGCACGCGGGTTGCTGGTGATCGGCGATGTGAAGCGCGGCGACATCGGCTCGACCGCAAAACTCTACGCCCGCGGTCACATCGATGTGCCGCCATACGACGACGTTGATCCCGCCCAAATCCCGGATGCCGTGACGCTGGCCGGCTATCTCGGGCGAAACGCGGTGGCGCCGTTCATTGAAACGGCTGCGCGGCACGGTCGCGGAGTTTTCGTCCTGGTGCGGCCCTCAGACCCCGGCGCGGACGAGATTCACGAATTCGGTGCCGATTGCAAGCTATATCAGCACTTGGCACGTCTCCTGACCGCCTGGAGCGATTTCGCCGGTTCCGTCGGAGAATGCGGGATCTCCTGTGTGGGGGCGGTTGTCGCGCCGAAAGACGCCGACAGCACCCAAGCGCTTCGCGCGAGCCTGCCGACCACGCCGTTCCTGGTGCCCGGGTACGGCGCCCAGGGTGCTTCCGCGGACGCCTGCCGCCCGTGCTTCTTGAACGGCGGGCGCGGAGCGATCGTCAATGCGTCACGATCGGTGATCTACGCTTACCAGAACGATCGTTACCGCAGCCGTTTCGGCGGCGACTGGCGGGCCTGCATACGCCAAGCCGGCCGCGACTTCGCCGAGGACATTGCCCGGCTGGCGAGTTGAGTGGCGCCTCTCGTTCGGCAATCCACGGTAGAATGTTGAAGTGTGGCCGGTTGCCGGAGCTTTTGCAGCACCGGCCCTCCGAGTCTGACGCTACGATCACCCCGCACCGGCGGAGTATTTCCTGTGCGGTCGTGGTCTGCGCAAAGGGGAATGGCGGTGATTGAGTCGCAGTCCGTCGCAGCGCCGGCCCGGTTAAGGCCGGTTGTCTTTGTTCTGGTTTCGCTTCTTCTGTCGGGGTGTTCCGCGCCTGGGACGCATACCAATTCGGTTGACTCCAACAAGCGGCAGCAACCGACGGCCCGGACGATCGCTCCAGCGTCGGTCCAGCCGGCGCCCTCAACCGCCCCCGCTCCACTGGCGGAGCGCGACCCGCTCGCGTACATGCGTCAGGTTCAGGAAACCTGCTCGCAGCTCGATCAATACACCTTGCTGTTCACGCGCACCGAACGCCGCGGCATCGGCCTGCTCGCGTCGCTGCATTCGCCGGAGCGAATCTTCTGCTGGTTTCGCAAGTCGCCTTTCAGCGTGCGGATGAAATGGCTCGACGAGGACGTGAAGTACGGCGAGTCGGCGTACGTTCAAGGCCGCGAGAAGGACAAGGTGCGCTTCACGCCGCGACAGAAGCCGTTCAACCTGCCCTATCGCGTCTATCGCGTAGGGGCGATGACGCCCGTAAATTGGGGCGAGTGCCGGTACCCAATGACGGATTTCGGGCTCGAACGGTTGATGCAGCAGACGATTGCGACCATCGCCGCCGAGAACGGCCGCTGTAAGTTCACTTATCGCGGCGTGCTCAAGGCGCCGGTCGTGGGCTGTCCGGCGCATTGCATCCTGATCGAGTACCCGGCGGATCGCCATCCCGCGCCGATCCAGGAGATCTACTTCGACTCTGCTGTCAACCTGCCGGTCTACACCGAAATGCGATTCGCGGACGGAAAGATCGACACCGCGTACGCTTATGACCAGCTCGATGCCTCCGTGCGGCTTTCCGATGACGATTTTCTGCTCCCGCCCGAGCGCGAGGAATCCTCCGCCGCGGCGGGCAGCGTGCCCTGACGGAAACAGATGGCCGGCGAAGCGGACATTGCACACATGCGGCGGGCGCTGGCGCTCGCGCGGCGGGGCGCGGGACTGGTCGAGCCGAACCCGATGGTGGGGTGCGTGCTCGTGAAGTCCGGCCGCGTCATCGGCGAAGGCTATCACCGCGCCTTCGGCGGGCCGCACGCAGAGGTGTTCGCGCTGCGCTCGTGCAAGGTCTCACCCCAAGGCGCGACGGCCTATGTGACGCTGGAGCCGTGCTGCTATTTCGGAAAAACCCCGCCATGCACGGAAGCGCTGCTTCAGGCCGGGGTCGCGCGTGTAGTCGCCGCGGTGCGCGACCCGAATCCGCGCGTTAGCGGGCGCGGCTTGCGTTTGTTGCGTTCGCGCGGAGTGAACGCCGAAGAGGGCGTGCTGAGGGCGGAAGCAACGCAACTGAACGCGCCATTCTTCAAACTCGTGCGGTCGCGGCGGCCGTGGATAATTCTGAAATGGGCGCAGAGCCTGGACGGCGTGATCGCCACACGCACGGGCGATTCGAAGTGGATCAGCGGTCCGGCGGCTCGCCGGCATACACACGGCACGCGCGGCCGCGTAGACGCCATCGTGGTCGGCGTGAACACTGTGCTGCGCGATGATCCGCTGCTGACCTGCCGCGACGCGCCGCGGCGGAGAGTCGCGACGCGGATCGTGCTGGACTCCGCGCTGCGCACGCCCGCGACATCACAACTCGTTCGAACGAGGGGTGATGCGCCGGTGTGGATCGTCGGTGCGCCAACCGCACCAAAGACCCGCGAAAAGAGGCTCGCCGCCGCCGGATGTCGCGTGATTCGGCTGGCGGCGGATTCCGATGGCGTGTCGCTCGGCAAACTGCTCGACGAACTGGGCGCGCACGGCATGGCGAACGTGCTGGTCGAGGGCGGCGGGCGATTGCTCGGACGGTTTGTCGATCAAGGCCTTGGCGATGAATTCCACCTTTACGTCGCGCCGATGTTGATCGGCGGCGCGGACGCAATCGGCGCGCTCCACGGCAGCGGTCCTGCCCTGGTGACGGAAGCAACGAAACTGGACATCCTCGAAACAAAGAAGCTCGGTGCTGACGTGTTCATCCGCGCCCGCGTGCGCGGCTCAAAGCGCTGAGCGCCATTTCTTCAGCAACTCCAGCGCCTGCTCCGCCGTCAACCCGTCGACCGAAACGTCGCGCAGCTCGCGCACCATCGCCTCTTCCGGCGTTTCAAACAGCCGCAGTTGCCGCTGTCGCCGGCGCTGAACCGCCGCGAGCACGGGCCGCTG
>JACRLV010000330.1:0-4135 GCA_016235145.1 Planctomycetota bacterium | reverse complement strand
CGCCCGCGATTTTGGCCACGTGCAATCCGTAGCTGCGATCCGCTGCCCCCGGCACGATGCGATGCAGAAAGACGACCTGATCTTCGAACTCACGGACCGCGACGTTCAGATTCGCCACGGGCTCCAGCAACTCGGCGAGCTCGGTCAACTCGTGATAGTGCGTCGCGAAGAGCGCCCGGCAGCCGACCCGCAGTGCGAGGTGCTCGCTGATCGCCCACGCCAGCGAAAGCCCGTCATACGTGCTCGTGCCGCGGCCGATCTCGTCGAGAATCACGAGACTCTGCCGCGTGGCGTTGTGCAGGATGTTCGCCGTCTCGAGCATCTCGACCATGAAGGTCGACTGCCCGCGGGCGAGTTCGTCGGCGGCGCCGACGCGCGTGAAAATCCGATCGCAGACGCCCACGCGCATCCGCTTGGCCGGCGTCCAGCAGCCGCAGTGAGCCAGCAGCGTGAGCAGCGCGTTCTGGCGGATGTAGGTGCTCTTTCCGGCCATGTTCGGGCCGGTGATCAACGCCAAACTGGCCGAGGATTGGGTCTCCGCAGTCGGCTGCACCGCAACAGCGTGGAGGCTTGTGTCATTCGGCACGAACTGCTTCTCAAGAACTTGCTCAATGACCGGATGTCGACCTTCATCGATTTCCAGCACTGGCTGATCAACAAGCTCCGGCCGGCAGTAGTTGCGTTTCAGCGAGAGCAGCGCCCAGCCCGCGAGCACATCCAGCCGGCCGATCGCTCCGCAGGTCTGTTGAAGCCGCGGAATGTGGGCCGCGACACGTTCCCGCAACTCATTGAATAGCTGGTATTCAAGCTCATTCGCGCGGGCTTCGGCCGACAGCACGTCCGACTCGTAGCGCTTCAACTCGTCGGTAATGTAGCGCTCGGCGTTCTTGACCGTCTGCTTGCGCACGTAGTCCGCCGGAATGCGCTCGCGATGAACGTGCGTGACTTCGATGTAGAAGCCAAAGACTTTGTTGAACGCGACCTTGAGCGACGGAATTCCGGTGCGGGCCGCCTCGCGGACCTGAAATTCCGCCAGCCAGCGCTGCCCGTCCTGGCCGATCAGCCGCAGGCGGTCAAGCTCGGCATGATGGCCCGCGTTGAAGATGCCGCCCTCTTTGAGCGTCGCGGGTGCGTCCGGCCGCAGGGCGGCGCAGAGGTCGTGGGCCAGTTCGTCGAGGCCGTCAATCTGCTCGGCGAGCGCGTCGCCTTCGTCGCAGCGCAAATCCGTCATCGCCGCCCGAAGCGGCGCAAGTTGCAGCAGGCCTTCGCCGAGACCGCGCAGGTCGCGCGGGTGCGTACGCTGCACTCCCAAGCGGCCGATGACGCGCTCGATGTCGCCAACTTCGTGCAGCGCCGTGCGAATGCGATCCAGCAAGGCGTCATCCGCGCGCAGCGCCTCGATAAACCGCTGCCGCGAGGTGATCGCGCCGGGGCTGCGGAGCGGATAGCAGAGCCATTGCCGCAGCAGCCGCGCGCCCATCGGGTTGGCGGTGTGATCGACCGCGTCCAGCAGCGAGCCCTCGCGGCTTCCGGTGCGGATCGTTCGCTCCACTTCCAACGAACGAAGCGTCGTCGGATCGAGGATCAGGAATTCGCTCAGCTCCACCCGCCGGGGCGGCCGCAGATGGCGGATGGCCGACTTTTGCGTTTCGACGACGTACGCGAGCAGCGCCCCGGCCGCCTGAAGGGCCGCATCGACGTGGCTGAAGCCGAAGCCTTCGAGTGAACGCGTTTCAAACTGCCGCAGGATCAGCTGCTCGGCCCTGTGCGGCGAGAAATCCGCCGCCGGCCGATAGGTGACGGCGGCCTCCGCGCGGTCGCGAATGTCGAGGTCGAGCGGATGCCGCCCGACGCCCGCTCGCTCGGCCACCAGCACCTCCGCCGGCGCGATCCGACAAAGCTCGTCCAGCACGCGGCCAACCGCACAGACCCGCACGATGAACTCGCCGGAGGAGAGCTCCAGCGTCGCGATGCCGGCGTTCACATCTGTCTCGAAGATCGCGGCCAGGACGTTGCTGCGGGTTCGCTGGAGCAGGGCCTCGTCGGTGAGCGTTCCCGGGGTGACCACCCGAACGACGGATCGCCGCACGACGCCCTTGGCGGTCGCGGGATCCTCCATCTGTTCGCTGATGGCGACCTTGTAGCCGGCGGCGACGAGTCGGCCGAGGTAGCTCTCCAGCGCGTGGTGCGGAATTCCCGCGAGCGGGGTGCGGCCGCGATCGCGGCTGGTCAGGGCGATGCCCAGCACTCGAGCCGCCAATTTCGCATCGTCGTAGAAGAGCTCGTAGAAATCGCCCATGCGAAAAAGGAGGATCGCGTCGCCGATCTGGCGTTTCTGCTCCGCGTATTGGCGCATCGCGGGCGTGAGCGATTCCGCGATGGCCGGCTCGGCGCTCGGCTGATCGATCCCTTGGCGTTCGGTTGTCGCGGGCGCCGCCATTTCCATCGCCTTCGCTTGCACGAATCACGACTTTACTGATCACGCCGCGCGGAGACAACCGATATTGACGCTATTGGCATCAAATCACCGACAGCCGCTCTCACTGCGCGCCTGCTGTTGGCGCGTTGACGCTCGCTCCCCGCACCGCTTAAACCGTGCGGCCTTCGATCGACAGGACTCGTCGATAGGAACGCGGTTACGGACAGCAATGGCACGCGAAGCTGTTGCGCCTAACTGCCGCCATTGTCAGGGCCTATGTCTGTTTTCGGTCATAATTGACAATTCGACAGGGCTGATGAAGAGGACGACGAAAGAACTTCCTCTCTCGTTTTCTTATAATCTCTGTCGCAAAACGGGACCGCCCCAATGGACCTCTTCAACGAACAGCGCGAATCGGCGCTTCGCCACGCGGCGCCGCTGGCCGTCCGCATGCGGCCGACCAGGCTCGAAGAATTCGTCGGGCAGGACGAGTTTCTCGCCCCGGGCAAGCTCCTTCGCCGGCTGCTCGATGCCGATCGGCTCACCAGCGCGATTTTCTTCGGTCCGCCCGGCTGCGGCAAGACGACGCTCGCACACGTGATTGCGGCGCACACAAAAGCGGCGTTCGAAGCGTTGCATGCGGCGGAGGCGGGAGTCAAAGAGGTCCGCGGGGTAATCGAGCGCGCTCGCGATCGCCTGACGGCTCGCCGCCAACGGACCGTATTGTTTTTGGATGAAATTCATCGCTTCAGCCGGTCGCAACAGGATGTGTTGCTGAAGGACGTCGAAGACGGCGTACTGATCCTGATCGGCGCCACAACCGAAAACCCGTTCTTCTCGGTAAACGGCCCGCTGCTCTCGCGCAGCAACCTCTTTGAATTCAAGCCGTTGTCGATCGAACAGACCTTCAACTTGCTCGAACGGGCGGTCCGGGATCAAGCCCGCGGCTTCGGGAAAATCGACGTACGCGCAGAGCCGGCGGCACTCCGCCTCATCGCCGAGAGATCCGACGGTGACGCCCGCCGCGCTCTGACTGCCCTCGAAATCGCGATTCTCTCGCAACCAGGCGACCGCGCGCCGATCGAGGTCACCGTTGCCGTCGCCGCGGACTCGATGCAGGTGCGAGCGCAACCCTATGACGGAACCGGCGACACCCACTACGACATCGCCTCGGCCCTGATCAAAAGCATGCGCGGAAGCGATCCGGACGCCGCCCTGTATTGGCTCGCCCGCATGCTGGAAGGCGGCGAGGATCCCCGCTTCATCGCGCGGCGAATCGCCATCTGCGCGTCGGAAGACGTCGGAAACGCCGACCCCAGGGCCCTCGTCCTGGCGGCGGCGGCCGTCCAAGTCGTTGAATTGGTGGGTCTGCCGGAGGGTGAGTACGCCTTGGCGCAAGCGGCGACCTACGTAGCATGTGCGCCAAAATCGAACGCCGTCACGATGGCGATTCAGGCCGCCCGCGAGGACGTACGCAGCAGCTCGCCGTTGCCCGTTCCGAACGCTTTGCGCGATCGCAGCTATGACGGGGCCCGCCGCCTGGAGCGCGGGGAGGGCTATCGATATCCTCACGATTTTCCTGGTGCTTTCGTCGTTCAGGACTATCTCGGGGCGGAGCGAAGTTATTACAATCCGTCTGACCGAGGCGAAGAGGCGCGGATCGCCGCCCGTCTTGAGGAGTGGCGCCGTCGCCGCGCCGCGGCCATTCGAGAGCAA
>JACRLV010000329.1:3089-11611 GCA_016235145.1 Planctomycetota bacterium | reverse complement strand
CGCTCGCCGGCGCGGCGTTGCTCCATACGGCGACGCCGGCGCAGGCGACGTTTCTGGCTCGGGGATAGCGGCCGCTCGCCGGACTCGGCCGTAGCGCCGTTGAGCTGACTGGGCGCGGCGCCATGAGGAGGACGTTCGGCGCGATCGTTGCGGCGCGGGGGAACATCCGTTTTCGGCTTCTCAGCCGGTGGATGATGACTTTTTTCGCGCGGGCGATGGCCGCCGCTCTCCTCGGCTCGATCACGGCCGCCGCGGCCGCGCCGCCGGCGACGGCGTCTGCGCCCGTCGCCCTCGTCCGTTTCCGCTTCCTGGCGCTCGTGCGAGGGCGGCTCTGCGGACCGGTTTCCGGGCGGCGCTTCCTCATCCAGCCAGAGTTCGCGTTCGTGCATCTCGTCCGAATCGTCGTCGAGATCATCGCGCTCGCCGGCGGGCGGCGGCGGTTGCAGCGGGGCGGGCGCCGGCGGCGGCTCCGGCAGGCGAGTCTCGACCGGTCGCGGTTCCTCCGCGCTGCGCGCCGGCGGCGCGGCCGGCGCGGCGGTGCGCACGGGGGCGAAGCGGATTACGACCGCGTCGCTGGCGCGCTCGACGACCGCTTTGGTTGACAGCGAATCCGTCGCGGCTGGTTCGGAGCCGGCCGCGGTGCTTCCGCCTCGGCCAGAGCGGCCACGTCGCTTTCGCGGCGCCCCCGATCTCTGCGGGCGTTCCTTGCCGGTCTCGACAACGCCAAGCGTCTGGCTGGTGTCGAGCTCTTCGTCCGTGACGACGACCGGCGGCTCGAGCGCGTCGATCTCGGCCGAAGGCAGCTCCGTCGTTTGCTTAGGAGTCAGTTTGCGGCGCGTCTTGGTCTTCGCCGTGGACGCGCGGATCGTTGTTTTCTTGGCCAAGGCAATTCCTCTCGTTCTTTGCGGCTGGCGCCCGGGGCGCGGCCGACTTCGTGTTCCAGTGCACCTCGGTCCGGCGGGCGCGACACTCGTACAGGGCCGCGTCGAGACCGAGATGATCGAGTACGTCTGAAGGGCGCGCGCTGCGCTGATCGGCGATCGCCAGCGTCAATCGCAGTGTGCGCCCATCCCAATTCAGTGTTTCCAGCATCGGCCGCAAGTCGAACGTCCGCACCGGTCGATTCGGCGCGGCGGCCCGGCGAACCGGGAGCGCCTCGGCCGCAATCGCGGCGGCGACGCGCGAGTCCAACGCGGCGGCGTCCTGCGGATCGATTTCGATCAGAAACGCGGCCCGCTCGGCGTGCAGCGATTCCGATTGAGCCAACGCCCGCACAGAGAGCAGCGGCACGTTCGGCGGCATGACCGCGGCCAGCGCCGCTTGCAGCTCGTCTGCGCTGCGCGAACAGTCGAGATCGACGACCGCGAGCTGCCGATCGGCGGCGACGCCGGTGCGCCGCGGCAGCGGAATCGATAACCGGGGCTGCGGGTTGAAGCCGCGCGAATACGCGAGCGGCCAGCGGGACCGAACCAGGGCGCGCGTCAGCATGCGCAGCTCGTCGTGATGCGACAGGAAGCGCAGGTCGCCCTCGATCGCGTATTCGACCGCGACGCGCGGCCGCGAAGCCGTGAGCGGACCGGCGTGTGGAGCGGCCGTCGTGCTCACAGGGCCTCCGGGTCGGTGCTGCGCAGCCGATCGTGCAGGAAATTCATCACCTGGCGTTCCTCTTCGAAACGCAGGATCGTCCTGGCGACGCGCTCGCAGCGCGAGATCGACGTGCTGCGCACGGCGCGTTTGATCTGCGGAATGTCCTGCGGCGCCATCGACAGCGTGCGAATTCCCAGGCCCAGCAGCAGCTCGGTGTAAAGCGGCTGGCCCGCCATCTCGCCGCAGATCGTAACCGGCACGCTGCCGCGCCGCCCGGCGCGCATCACCTCGCGCAGGAGCCGCAGCACGGCCGGATTGTGCGGCGCGTAAAGGTACGCGACGCGCTCGTTGGCCCGGTCGACGGCGAGCGTGTACTGCGTCAGATCATTGGTGCCGATGCTGTAGAACGCGGTGTCGCCGACGAAACTCGAAGCGAGCATCGCGGCGGCGGGCGTCTCGACCATCATTCCGACCGGCACGTCGCGGCGGAACGAAAGGCCGTCCTCTTCGAGATCCTCCATCACGTCCTGGAGCGTCGAGCGGGCCTGGCGCATCTCCATGACCGTCGTGATCATGGGGAACATGATGCGGACGTCGCCGTGCGCGCTGGCCCGCAGGATGGCGCGCAAGTGCGTCTTGAACATGTCGAGGTGATGCAGGCAGTAGCGCATCGAACGCAGGCCGAGTACGGGGTTGTGCTCCTGGACCGCGCCGAGATAGTCGCTCATCTTGTCGGCGCCCAGGTCGATGGTGCGGATCGTCACGGGCTTGCCGCGCGCGTGCCGCACCGCGGCCCGAAAGCTCTCGTACTGCTGCTCCTCGGTCGGCAGCCTTTCGTTGGCCAGGAACAGGAACTCGGAGCGGAACAGCCCGATGCCCTCGGCGCCCAGCTCCATCGCGCGCTGTTGCGTGGAGCGGTAGCGATTGACGGTGTCCTCGTCGGGCTCGGAGATGACGATGCCGCTCGATCCGTCGACGATGAGCGTCTCTCCGCCGACGACCATCGTGGTGACGTCGTTGAGCGCGACCACGGTCGGCTTTTCGAGCATGCGGGCGATGATCGCCATGTGCGAAGTGGAGCCGCCGACGTCGATCGCAAAACCGAGGATATGCTCGGGTTCGAGCTCCAGCGCCTTCGACGGCAGGATGTCGTGGGCCACGATCACCACCGGCTGGGTCAGTCTGGTGATGTCCTCGCGGGCCCGACCGAGCATCTGCCGCAAGACGCGCTCTTCGATGTCGCGCAGATCGCGAACCCGTTCCTTCAGATAGGCGTCGGTGGTGTCCAGGAAAACGCGCTGCCGCTTGTTCATCTCCTGAGCGAACGCGAACTCGGCGGTGTAGCTGTTGGCCTCAATCGACGACGCCACCGCCTTGCGCAGGCCCGGATCGGCGATGAATCCCTCGTGAAACGCGAAGATTTCCGCCATCTTCGCGCCGTGTTTGCGGGCCGTCGCCAGGCGAATGTCGCCCACCTCCTCGCGGGCGGCGGCCAAGGCGGCGTCGAGCAGGCGAATCTGCTGCGGCACTCCGGCCGGATCGATGGAGCGGCGCGGAATGCGGTACTGCTCCGTGTCGAGCACGAAGGCGGGACCGATCGCCACTCCGGGCGATGCACTGATGCCTTTTTTTGCGTTCATCCGTCGCGGACTTCGCCGCGGTTACGGCCGCTCGAGCCGGAAGACTCTGGGCCGTCGAAAACCGTTGCGCTTTCGATTTAGAGGTTACAGCGTTTCGCCAAATCCCGATTCAATGAGCTCGACCAGCGCGTCGACCGCTTCGCGTTCGTCCGTGCCGTCGGCTCGTACGGTCAATTTCGTCCCGTGCGTCGCGACCAGCATCAGCAGCTCCATCGGGCTGCGCGCTTCGGCCTGGCGGTCATCCGTCAGGACGCTGATCGCGGACGCGAACTTCGTCGCCGCATCCACCACCCGCATGATCGGGCGGAAGTGCAGGCCTTCCTTGTTTCGTACCTGGGTCTGCCGCTCGTAGGCCACGTTCCCGCCGCCTGCCCGGCGACATCCCGTGCCGAGCGTTATCAGACTGCCAAATCTACACGAAAGCTCGTTCGTCCGCCTCCCTCAGTAACTCGAATATCTTTTCGGAATCCGTGCTCTGTCGCAAGAACTTCCGAAATTTCTCCTGCAACAGATGCTTGTACATCAGCTCCATCGCTTTCAGATGGATCTCCGGCGGTTCCGGCGGGCTGAGCACCAGGAATACGCCGAAGACCGGCAGGCTGTCGTGCGACGGATAGTCCAATCCCTTGCTGCTTCGACCGATCGCGGCGACTGCTCGTTCGAGTCCCTCGATTTTGGCGTGGGGAAGGGCCACGCCCTTGCCGAAGCCCGTCGTCCCGCGCGAGCGCTCGCGGGACAGGATCGACTTTACAACCTTGTCAACGTCGTGTTTCGGCAGGATGTCCGCCGCGGAGAGGCACTGCGTCAGTTCCTTGATCGCACCGTTTCGATCGGTGGACGCCAACTCGGCGATAATGCACTTCGGATCGACAAGATCCAGAAGTTTCATGTAGCAGTCCCTCTGCGCGAGGCGGGAATCCCCCGTCTTTCCGGCCACCCTCTCAGCCAGGGTGTTTGCGGTTCCGCAACTTTTCCTTGTGTCGGCTGATTTGACGTTCGATCTTGTCGATCAGGACGTCGACCGCGGCGAAGACATCTTCGCGCTCCTCGCTGGCGACAAACGGATGGGTTCCGTCCGAGTGAACGATCATCTCGGCGGAGTGCATTCCATTGTGCCCGTCCAGAATCACTTCGATCTTCTGAATGCGGTCGTAAAACCGAACCAACCGTTCCGCTTTTTCGACGCAATAGGCGCGAAGGGCGTCATTGACCCCCATGTGCCGCCCAGAAACCGTTACCTGCATGCCAGTCTCTCCCACGACGCCGCCCAAAACCAGACTAGCGCTCGACAGACGGGCTGTCGGGCGGCCTGGTCCGGCCCCGCCGCAATGACGGGATCGCGACGCGGAATCTGCACCGCATCGGCGTCGATCCGTCGCACTGTAAGCGCCCCGCGGGCCGGCAGTCAAGAATCGACCGTTTTTGCATGAACACAGATGGAGGTCAGGCACGTGTACGGGACCGGGCGCCAGCCCGGCGTGCGGCTTGATAGGGGCGAGGAGCGGGCGGCGGATGGTATCGCCCGTGTCCAACCGCAATATCCCGTATCTGGAAGTCCTGATGCAGCCTCAAGATAGGCGGACCCGTCATGGCGCGCGTCAGCCGCCCGCGGCCCCGTGACGAACCACCGTTGTCGGATTCGAACCGTGGACCGAGAGCGTGGAACGTTTGGAAGCGGCGGCTTGTTCAACCGAAATTCAGCCGCGCCGCCCCGCTTCTCAATTCAGGCTCCAGCGTCAGACGGTGCAGGCGCTGGACGCAGCGAGCAAGCCGCTGCAAGTTCATGCGGCCGGCCTCCGAGACCTCCAGCCCGACGAATTGCAGGGCGGCGCTGACCTGGTTCTTCTCGTCGGTGCGCGTACCACGGAAATGCGCGTCCAGGGTCACTGGATGCCGCCCGTCCGGCAGGTGCAGCTCGACGCCCAGCGTCGCGTCCATCGGCCAGTTGGGGACTTCGCGCGAGTGCAGTTGCACCAGCATCCCGCCGCAGGAGATGTCGAGCGCCTCGCCGCTGAATACGCCGAACGTCGTCGTCTGGGCCGTATCGCGGCTGTTCTGGCCGCCCAACCACATGGAGGTCAGCATGCTCACGCCGCAGGGCACCGGCGTACGGTAGTACGCACGGCGCTGTAGCTCCGTGAGCACGTCTGGCCAGCGGTACCGCACGGCCGCCAGGGTCGTCTGATCATCGACGACGAACTTTCCGCGCGCTTCCAGAACCGTCGAGAGCATCACCTTCCGGCTCTTGTACCGAAAACTGAGCCCGACGTATTGCCCCAGCAGCAGCTCTGAACCGCATTCGGCGTCCGGACAGTCCAGGACAAAATAGCGCCGCTGGGAATCGCGCTCCAGAAAGCGGCCCTTGAACGACCGCCACTCGTCGCCGAGCCAGTACGTAACGACCGCCAGCGCGCCGTCGCGCACGGCAAAGTCGATGATGTCGGCGATTTCGGCCGCGTTGTTGATCTGTCGGGGCTTCATGATTGACCCTCTGTTCGGATCGCGTCGGCGAAGATGGCATTCAGAATGTTGCGCAATCGCTGGAGCGACAGCACGTCCTTTGCGTTCGGCGGTTGCTTGACGAACTCGAAGCCCACCGCGAGCTGATCTCGCTCCGGCTGTGCGGTTTTCGTGCAGACGGATACAGGGAGGCTGTAACGCTCGTCGTTGCCCGCGAACTCAAACTCCAGCCGAACGGTCTCCCCCACGAAGAGCAGGTCGTCCACGGCGCCGGCGGGAAAACTGCAACCCATGCCGCGCGGGCTGATGTCCGTCATGAGTCCTGCGATGGGCGGCCCGTTCTCGCTGACCAGGACGCTCACATCCGTGGCGATCGTCGCGTTGGTGCGCTCGAATCGCCGGCGGTTGTCGATTTGCATCGCCTCGGGGAGCGCGAGTTTGAGGTGCGATCCTCCCGGGTGCTCGAGCGCGTCGAGCACGCAGGTCGTGAAGTACGCCGTCTGGCCTGCGACGACGGTCCAGGCATCGCAGAACGCGCCGATCAGTCCGCTCGGAATCGCGTCCGCCGACGAGCCGGGCAGCTCGACGTGGATGATCGCGCCTTCGCTGGACACCAGCCGGCAACTCAACGAGTCGCCTTCGTCGAAGAAACGCGGGACAATCCTCAGCTCGCAGCGCGATCGAATCGCCTGCTGGAGCAACCGATTGGCTTGCCTCGTTGTAAGCTCCAAGCCGCCTGTCATCGATGTTCATCCTCATGAATTGCCGGCGAAACGCTGGAATCCGCCTGCGCGTTCCGGCTTTCAATCCAATCCTGCAATCGTCGCACGCCGGAATGCAAGGAACCGGCGTCATCCAGTGCGACAAACGCGCACCCCACGTGCAGCGTGTTTTCGGACGTCGGCGTTACGTGCGCGATCTGCACGATGAACTCGAAGTCCGTTGCGGAATCCGGAGCGTCGGCCCGCGTCCGGAAAACCGCTCCCGACGGAACCAACGAGCCCGCCGACAGGTCCACCTCAATGCCCAGTCCTCCGCCCGACACGTCGATCAGCCGGCCGGGAATCTCTCGCGCGCTCGCCCCGTTCTCCTGCAAGACCACCTGCGCCCGCACGTGTCGCGCGACGCTCAGTCGCGCCCCAATCCGCCGCTCGCGCGCCCGTTCTCGCAGCACCAGCGGCATCGCCAAGTGCAGCCCGCGACGATTCCCCGTGGTTGCCGGCAATTCGACGCTTTCCCGGACGCTCGTCGAGAACTCGAATCGCCGACCGAGGACTCCAAAATGCGCCCTTACACGATTCGCCTTTTCGAACACGTCGGGTTCGAACTCCCGGTCGAGCAGTTCGACCAGCACTCCATTCCGAACACAAGCCAGCATCTCGCCATCCGCAACGCCGGCGACGCCATCCTCGGCGGGAACTTCCAGTCGGATCGGCTCGTGCCCGTGACAAGCAGCCTCGATCAGCGCGATCCTGGATTGATGCGGCCTGCTCATGGCGCTCTCGCTGAGGTCCCCACGCGACGATCCTGTTTCGACTTGGTGCGGACGGGACTTTGGCCTGAGACGCGCATCGAGGTCTGACCACTTCGAGCTTCCGCGCGTGCGCACTCAACATTTGAGGACGCCCGCCGCACGGTCCCGAAAAAGCGCGCCACGGACGGGCGGCTGCTCGCGTGCTATCACTACGGCGGCAGTGGGATCGCCATGCGGCCGAGAAATCTTGCCGGCGCCGTTCATCAGGGGATTTCCCCGAGCCGTCGCGGATTCTTCGTGCGGCGCGACCGATCATCGCTGCGCCGGTTCGATAACCGATGCGGCCGTGCGTTTCAGGAGACGGCGGTTCTGGTTTCGACGAGCCGGCAAGCACGGGTCTTGAGGCAGCGCGATCTTCGCCTTTCGTACATGGGCTCGGATAGGCGCCAAGAGTTCCGGCCTGGCGTGTTGAGTGCGGCTTTCACATCCCTGTGGCGGAAAGCGGCGTGAGTAAATAATATTCAGACCCGAACCGGCGCCCGGCACACGCGAATAATCACACATGCGCAGCGGAGATTCGACGGCAGGTGTTCAACAGCGAAACTCAGTTGACGCGGGCAGCGAATCAACAGTCGCCATTGCACCGGTTGGCAAGCGGACCGGGAGACGACGCGCCATGAAATGGCCGCTCATTCTGCTGATCGCCTACGGCGCGTGGCTGCTGATCCTGTACATGGGTCAGGATCGAATGATCTACCCGGGCGCTTTCGCCGACCTGGCCGCGCGCGACGCCCGCCCTCCCGCGGGCGCCCGGGCCGTGTGGATCGAACCGCAACCCGGAGTTCGCGTCGAGGCGTGGTTTGTGCCCGGCGAGGGTCGGTCCACGAAGAACCCGGGCCCCGCGATTCTCATCACGCACGGCAACTACGAGGTGATCGACGAGGGGCTCTGGCATTCGAACTACTACGCCGAGATGGGAGTTTCGTCGTTGCTGGTGGAATTCCGCGGCTTCGGCCGCTCCGGCGGAAAGCCGACCGAGGCGGGCATCACCGCTGACGTGCTTGCGTTCTATGACTGGCTCGCCGCCCAGCCGGAAGTGGATGCCCGCCATATCGCGGTTCACGGCCGTTCCGTCGGCGGCGGCCCGGCGGCGAAACTGGCGGCCGAGCGCCCCGTCGCGGCTCTGATCCTCCAATCGACCTTCACCAGCATCGACGCGATGACGATCCGCTACCTCGCGCCGCCATCGCTCTCTCGGAATCACTGGCGCAACGATCGCCTGATCGGCAAGCTGAAATGTCCCATCCTGATCCTGCACGGACGCGACGACGACATTGTGCCGCCGTCCCAGGCCGAGACCC
>JACRLV010000329.1:0-3011 GCA_016235145.1 Planctomycetota bacterium | reverse complement strand
CGCCCGGCAGCACGCTGAAGCTCATGCCCGGATCGCACAACCATTTCCCAACCGATGAGCAGGAATATTGGGACGCGATTCGGGCGGTGCTGAAAGCCGCGGGTTTCGAGATCTGAATGCTCCAAGTCCTGCTGAAAACGCCGAAACACCTCGCGCCGCTTCGCGCGTGTATTCTCATCGGCGGCGCCAGCACGCGAATGGGGACCCCCAAACATCTCCTGGAATTCGCCGGCGCAACCCAGATCGAACGCCTGATCCAGACGATTCGACCGTTCGTGCGACAGGTCTACATCTCCGGCCGCGGGCGCGTGCCGAAATCCCTCAGCTGCGTTCCGCGCCTGCCCGACCCGCCCGGCGTGCGCGGCCCGATCGCCGGGCTGGACGCCGCTTTCTCGACGCACCCGCGTTCGGCCTGGCTGCTTTGTGCGTGCGACATGCCGCGGATCGATCAGCCGGCGATCGAGTGGCTCATCTCGCAGCGCGCACCTGGCGTGATCGCCGTAATTCCGCGTACGACGGGCGGTCAGGTCGAGCCGCTGCTGGCCGTTTATGAGTCCAACGCCCGCAAATTCGTCCGATCCCTGGCTGAAATGAGCGCCGGCCCGCACCGGATCGCGGCGTTGCGGAGTGCGCGCACGCCATCGATCCCGCTCAGGCTCCAAGCGGCCTGGACGAACATCAACACGCCGTCGGATGCAGCCAAAGTCGCGAGAATTCGACAGCGTTGATCTCGCGGAGTCGGCATGCGATCCGCGAATGGACGATCTGAAGCGGCTGTGCCATACTGCAACCATTCACTCTTTTTCGAAGGACCAGGCTCAATGTCGCTGATGGTGAGTGTTTCCGGTGTTCGCGGATTGATCAACGAGACCCTGACGCCTACCGTCGCCGCCGAATTCGCGCAGGCGTACGGCACGCTGCTGGAGGGCGGGAGCGTCGTTCTGGCGCGCGACACGCGGCCCAGCGGCGAGATGTTCGCGTCGGCGGTCGCGGCCGGTCTGCTGGCTTCGGGCTGCCAGGTGACGCAACTGGGCGTCTGCATGACGCCGACCGTCGGCCGCGCCATCGTCGACGGCAAGCACGCCGGCGGCGTGATCATCACCGCCAGCCACAATCCACCCGCCTGGAACGGGATCAAGTTTCTGGACCAGCAGGGGCTCGCGCCGGACCCGGCGCTTGCCTCTCAGATCGCGGCGGTGCGCGATTCCAGGCGCTTTCAAGCGAAAAAGGCGGGATTCAAGCCGATCCGCTCCGACCTGACCGCCGGCGAGCGGCATGTGCGCGCGGTCGTCACCGCTGTTGAAGAGAACCTGACCGGCGTGCGCGGGCTGCGGGTTGTGCTCGACAGCATCAACGGCGCCGGCTGCCGCGATGGCGCGGCCCTGCTGACCACGTTCGGCTGCGACGTCTACCACCTCAACGGCGAGCCGACGGGCGAATTCGCGCACACGCCCGAGCCGATCGCGGAGAACTTGACGCAGCTTTGCGATTGCGTGCGGCGAGAGAAGGCGGCGGTGGGCTTCGCGCAGGATCCGGACGCCGACCGGCTCGCGATCGTCGACGAGCAGGGCACGTACATCGGCGAAGAGTACACGCTGGCGCTGGCGGCCTGGGCGGTGTTGATGCGTCGCCCCGGCCCGGTCGCCGCGAATCTGAGCACGTCCCGGCTCGTGGACGCAGTCGCCGAGCGATTCGGCGTAAAGGTCGTGCGCACGGCTGTGGGGGAGGCGAACGTCGCCCGCGGAATGGTCGCGAGCGAGTGCGTCATCGGCGGCGAGGGCAACGGCGGCGTGATCGATCCGCGCATCACGCTGGTGCGCGACAGCCTCTCGGCCATGTCGCTCACGCTGCAACTCCTGTCCGCGACCGGCAAGAGCGTTCGGCAGCTCGTCGCGGAGCTGCCGCGCTTGGCGATGATCAAGCAGAAGTTCGAGTGCCCGCGCGAGCGGATCGCGGACGCGGTGGAACGGACCGCGAAGTCTTTCGCCGGCGAGAAGGTGAACCGCAGCGACGGCACGCGGGTCGATTTCGCCGAAGGATGGGTGCACGTCCGGGCGAGCAATACGGAGCCTATCGTGCGCATCATCGCCGAAGCGGCGGATGACAAGGCGGCGAATTCGCTGGTCGCCCGGGTTCGTTCGGCGGCGGGAATCTGAAGTTCGTCAGTCCACGGCGCGAATTTCCAGCCGCGGGTTGTTTTCCGGATCACGAATAGAGTGAATCAGCCGGCCCGCGGTCGTTTCCCCCGGCCGCACGACCAGCGCCGCCGGTCCGCGCACGCCTTCGCCGCGCAGGCTCGCCAGCCACTCGTCCGGCGACTGGTGATACAGGAAGTACAAGTCGCCCACGCGATGATACGTGTCCCAATCGCCGGTCATGTCGAAGATCCGCGGCTCGCCGTGCCAGCGCTGCGGCGGCGTTTGGAGCACGGTGGTCGCGACGATGTAGGGCTGATTGAATTCGCGCGTTGTGAAGCCGATCGCCTGAAACGCGCTTCGCCGCGGGCGGAGCCACTCGCACGCTTCGACGAGATCGGCGTGGAAGGTGATGCGGGTGCTCTTTTCAAGCGGGAAACCCACGAAGTAGTAGCGTATGAAGGAAACGGTCTGAACAACGAAGAAGAAACCGACGGCAACCGCCGCCACCAGCCGAAGCGTGCGCGTGTGCCGCTGCGCCAACAGTCGCCAGCAGGCCACCATCCCCAGCGCGGTGAGCATCGCCGCGATACCCATCCCGGGGGCGGCCCGCATCGCGTTGGCCGTGTAATGAAACGTGAGGATGTCGCCGGCGGGATACAGCAGGAGCCACACCAGCGTCGCCGTCCGGCTTTCCGGCGGACCGACGGGGCGCACCAGCACGGCGATTCCCAGCAAGATCAGCGGCAGGCTCGCCCAAGGCAGCACCCCCACGCCGTTGGGCCAGATTTCGATGGCCTCATCGCCAACCTGGAATAAGAACGTCGAGTTGTAGTGGTGTGCGAACCGTTCGGCGGCTTTTTCCAGCTTTCGCGA
>JACRLV010000328.1 GCA_016235145.1 Planctomycetota bacterium | reverse complement strand
GGCAAGAAGACGCACGACAAGCGCGAAGACATGAAGCAGCGCGACGCCGAGCGCGACATCGCGCGCGACACGCGGCGGCGGTGAATCCGCAAGAACGGTCAGTCTCCGTTCGTGACGCGTTGTGATTGGTACGAGTTTGCGGAGAGAAGGACCAACGGACGGCCGGCCAGCGCGGTGAAGTAGCCGTAGAGCGTGAGAATGCTCAGCGTGGCGAGCGCGAACCACGAACTGTCGCGATACCACGCGTTCATGTCCGTCGTAACCGGATAGCTATCGAGGATCAGGACGTAGAGCAGCGCGAACATCAAGGCCAGGAGGCCGAATCGTAATGAGACGAACAGCAGCGCCCACAGGATCAGCCCGTAGTACGCCAGATCGACATAGGCATTGCCGCCCTGCTGAATCGTGAGCCTCGTCATCTGCCACGTCACCAGAACGAAGAACACCGCCTGCGCCAGCCAGCGCTTCCGCAAAAGGACGATCAGAATCAGCAGCACGACCAGCACGAGCATGGGCTGAAACAGCGCGTTGGTCATGATGCCCAGCAGTTCCGCCAGGTCGTAGCGCAGCCCGAGAAACGTCGCGACGGGAACGGCGGCGGGCCGGGGCGGCGGATTGCCGAACCAGCCGGGGCCGAAGTAGCGCATCGCCGTCGCGACCATGCCGAAAATCCCGAACAGCCCGCCGATCAGAATGTCGCGGCCGACCAGCGGATCGCGCAGGCGTCCGCGCAGCAGGCGGCTCCAGGAAATGAGCATGTCCGGCCAGCGGCGGCGCAAGTGCGGCTCCAGGGCGATGTAGAACAGCCAGCAAAGCGCCGCCAGGTAGAGCGCGCGGCCCGCGCCGCGAATAAAGATCGCGAGCTGGCCGGCGGCGTCGGGAACATGATCCGCTTGAAGCAGCCAGCGCGCCAGCATCACCGCTGCGATGAAGAAGCTGATGCGCAGCGCACCGCGCCGATCGCCGCGATTCAGGCGCAGATTGCGACGGGCCATAATCGACGCTCCGATCAAGGCGGCGGCGAAAACCAGCACGTTGCCGAGCTGGCTCCAGGCGTTCTCGCCAGGATCCATCTGCCAGCCGCTCTTCGACGGCTCGACCCAATCCGGAGCCACGCGGAAATAAACCGGGCGACCCGCGAGCGCCGCGGCCTCCACGCGCAAGCGAACGTCGGGATTATTCGGATGCAGGCCGCGCCAGATGAACCGTTGGTCGCTGAAGACGGGCGGAATCCAACGTGATGGATCGATCGTTTCGAACCGCGTCAGCGTCAGGCCCGTGTCGCTGAACAGCCCGCCCCACTCATAGTCCGGCTGCGGCGCGCCCAGAAGATCGCGCGCGGTCGGCACAACCAGCAGATAGTCGAGCGCCCCGGATGGATCGAAACGCAAATCGATCATCCCGGCCCGACTGGTCGGCGGATCATCTTCCGTCACCCAACCCTGGTCATTTGACGGAATCATCGGCCCGGGACTCTGGCGGTACCAAAACTCCATCGCCGTCGGACCTCCGGCTGTCAGCGCCGACCATCGCAAAGGCGACCGGTCGAATTCCTCGATCCGCGACAGGTAACTCCCATTCACGCGAAATCCAAAATCATGATCGGCGTTGCGATCCGCCAGGCCGAGGCGCGAGTGGATGAACTGCCGGGCCCGGTCCGCGAGCACTTCCGGCGACTTATCCAGCCGGGCGAAGGCGTGCAGCTTGATCTGGTCGTTGAGAAACGGAAACGCCGCCACGCCGATCAGGATGACGATCAGGCAGGCCAGGCAGACGACCGCGGGCATTCCTTCGGCGTGCGCGGCGGCGGCGACAAGTTCGGGCGAGGGCGTTTCGCCGGCGGCCAGGGCGGCGGCGAGCGGATCGCCGCCCGGCAGCGCGGCCAGGACCGCGAGCATCGAAGCGGGGCGTTCGCGCGGATCGGGTTCGAGGCAATGAAAGATTGCACGTTCGATCGCCGGGTCGAATCCTTCGATGAATACCGACGGGCGCGACGGCATGTGGTCGGCGTGCGCCCGCTGAAGCTCGGAAATCGTGGTGGCCTCAAACGCCTTGCGGCCGCAAAAGGCCTCGTAGAGCACCAGACCTACGGAGTAGATGTCGCTGCGGACCGTTACGTCCTGCATGCGAAGCTGCTCGGGCGCCATGTACGCCGGCGTGCCGGCCCGCGGCTCGTCGCCGGCGTCCTCGACCAGCGCGGCGAGGCCGAAATCGGTGATGCGCACCTGGCCGCGGCCGTCGATCATGACGTTGGCGGGCTTCAGGTCGCGATGCAGAATTCCGCGCTCGTGCGCGGCGGCGACGCCGGCGCATATCTGGCGAGCGATCTCGATCGCTTTGTCGCGCGGCAGGCGGCCGATTCGCCGGAGCAACGAGGCGAGATCTTCGCCGTCGATGTACTCCATCGTGATGAACGGCTGGCCCTCGTGGTCGCCGATGTCGTAAACGCGGCAGACATTGGCGTGGGCGATCTGTCGCGCCAGGCGGACTTCGCCGTGCAGGCGCTCCAGCCGGTCCTGGCGCTTGGCGAAACGCAGCGGCAGGAACTTCAGCGCGATGGACGTGCCCAGTTTGAGATCGTCCGCGCGGTAAATCTCGCCCATTCCGCCGCGACCGAGCCGGCCCACGATTCGATATCGCTCGCCGAGAATCGTGCCCGGGACGAACTGTCCGTGGTCGATGCCGGAAGAGGAGCCGGCCGCGTCTTCGGGTCCTGAATCGGTCAGGATCGAGCTGCCGCCGACCAGGGTGTGGCCGTGCGTCACGAGCGTCGGCTGTTGCAGCGCGACCCCGCAGGCCGGGCAGAACCGGCTGCCGGTCGGAACGTCGGCGCGACAGGTTGGGCAGGCATGCATGGTTCGCAGCTCATCTGCGCCGCCGATCCGGGCGGCCCTGCCTTCATCCTAACCTTGCGTTGCAGGAATGCACGAGCGATTCGGACAAATCGCGCGCAGCGGAGTGACGAATCGTCCGCCGGATGCCGGCAAGTCGATCTACATCGGCCGAAGAACGTACTGAATTTCCGCCGGCTCACCCGCCTTACCGAGCAGGTCGCAATCGAAGCGGCAAAGCGGCTCGGCCAGGTCCAGCAGCAGCGCGACCCAGTCACGTTTGATCGCCAGCCGCGTCTGTGGCGCGATGGCATTCGCCATGCGGACCAACAGCGGCGCGAGCGGCCGAAGGCCGATGTCCCAGATGTGAGCGTGGGTGCGGGTCGCGAAGGGCAGCGCATCGACGATTTCAAGCCCGGCGGTCGAAAAGCGGCGTTCCCACTCCTGTCGCGTGCCGACGGTGGGCCAGCATTCCAGGCGTCCGCGGCCGATGATGCTGAGGAATCGCTCGCCCAATTGGTCGCGATGAGCCGCGAGGTTGTAATCCTGCATCGCGGACAATTTCACGTGAAGGATGATGCGGCCGTCGGGCTGCGTGACGCGGCGAAGCTCTTGCAGAAACGAGTCGATCCGGCGAATCCAGTAGGCGGAGTTGCAGTAGACCGATCGTAGCGAACCGGCTTCCAGCGGCAGCCGCTTATTGCCGTCGATCTGCCTGGTTTCCGCGTAGAGACCAAGCTGCCTGGCCTTGTGCAACAGGTTGGGTTTCAGATCGGCCCCGAGCGGAATCGCCGGCCGAACCGCGCGCGCGAGGGGCGGCGCATATTCGGCCGCGGGACAATCGAACATGTCGGCGTGCCCGCCGATGACGCGGTCCAAGTGGGCGACGGCGGCGAAGACGTCGAACTCATCGTGGAACCGGCCGCCGGCGTGAAGGAACGAAAACACACCATCGCCGCAGCAAAGGTCGGCGTGATAGCGGTCGAAACCGCTGTGCTTCAGCGCGATGCTTCGCAGCGTCATCCAGAGGGCGTTCTCGGGACGAAGCCAGTAGGCGCAGAGGAACGAGCGCAGGCAATCGCGCGTTGATGCGCTGCTGTCGCCCGCGGC
>JACRLV010000327.1 GCA_016235145.1 Planctomycetota bacterium | reverse complement strand
GGCCAGCGCCTCGCGCCAGCGGCCGACCGCCGCATCGCGAGACGGTTCCGGAGCATAGTACACGTAGCCGTAGGTTTTCCCACAAAGCCGCTCCAGAGCCTTAATCGCATAAAGACGGACCGCAGCGTCGCGATCTTCCAGCAGGCTTACAAGCGAGTGGATCGCCTGCTTGTCCCCGCTCTCCGCGGCGCTCACCGCGGCCTCGGCTCGCTCGAAGGCGTTGGAAGATCGCAACCGCTCACGGGCGCCGACACCCCCGCAGCCCGCGCAACCGAACGACAATCCGCTCGCCAGCAACAGAAGCACGAAGGTTCGACCGGGACTTGGCATAAGGCGGCGATTATACGTAGGCTGCGAGCGTGCTGCGACGGCGGCCGGCGGAACCGGCCCGCCGGCGGGAGCAGCCAGGGATTTTCGCTCACGTCCGCGTGATAAGGGCGGGACTTGCCCGCGGTCCAAGCGGCACCGCTCGGAAGAAACGCGTAGCGGCCGGCGTCTCGCCGGCCGTAGACCGGCGAACTGCCGCGATCGGAGTTGTTCCCGATCCACGGCCTGCGAGACGCAGGCCGCTACCTCCCCCAACGTAGCGGCGCTTGGGGATCGGATGGTGTGCCAAAATCGACGGCCACGCCCGCTCGCCGGCGGCACGTTTTCTCTTGTGGGGTAGGCGTCCCGCCTGTCTCGTGCCCGGTCCGGTTCGACACTCAGACGTCGCAGCGGGCGGCTTTGCGGCCCGCGCGCTCGCGCCTACCATGCGGCCAATCGTTCATCCGGGAGATCGCGCCATGGTTTCGGAAGTCGTAACGCTCGAAGGCCACATCATCGATTCCAAAGTTCTCGCCAACGTGCTGGACGACATCCTCTCCTTCGGCGGCGAGTTCAGCATCCTCGAAGTCCACATCGGCCAGACGCGCCAGGAGCGCAGCCACGCCCGCATCGAGGTCCGCGCCGAATCCCTGGAACGCATGCAGGAGCTGCTGCACATCATGGGCCGGCACGGCGTCCTCTGGCACGCCGCCGAAGACGCCGAAATCCAGCTCGCCGACATGGACGGCGCGTTCCCGGAGGCCTTCTACTCCACCACCAACCAGCAGACCTACGTCCGCAGCCAGAAGAAATGGATCGAGGTCAAGGATCAGGAGATGGACTGCGGCCTCGTCCACGAGCCGCAGAGCAATACCTTTCGCTGCGTTCCCGTCACCGCTGTAAGGAAAGGCCAGCCCATCGTCTGCGGCGAACGCGGCATCAAGGTCGTGCCCTTCGAACGCACGCGAGCCAAAGGCGTCTTCGAGTTTATGGCGTCCGAGATCAGCACCGAAAAGCCGAAACACACGATCATTCGCAACATCGCCGGCCTGATGCACGACGCCCGGAAACGCGGCGACAGGCTGCTGCTGGTCGGCGGGCCGGCGATCGTCCACACCGGCGCCGCGGTGCACGTCGTGAAGCTGATCGAGAACGGCTACATCCACGTCCTGTTCGCCGGCAACGCGCTGGCGACGCACGACGTGGAGCAGAACCTCTTCGGCACCAGCCTGGGCGTCTACCTCGACAAGAATTCGCTGGCCGATTCCGGCCACGAGCATCACCTGCGAGCTATCAATACCGTGCGGCGGGCCGGCGGCATTCGGCAAGCGGTCGAAAAAGGCGTCATCACCGGCGGGATCATGCACGCCTGCGTCAAGCACAACGTCAAAATGGTGCTGGCCGGCAGCGTGCGCGACGACGGCCCGATGCCCGAAGTGATCACCGACATGGTCGTCGCGCAGGACGCGATGCGGTCCGCGATTCGCGACGTCGGATTCGTGCTGATGGTCGCGACCACGCTGCATTCCGTGGCGACCGGCAACCTCCTGCCCGCATGGATTCCGGCGGTGTGCGTCGACATCAACCCGCCGGTGCTGACGAAACTCGCCGACCGCGGCAGCTTCCAGACCATCGGCATCGTCACCGACGTCGAGCCTTTCTTCCGGTCGCTGGTTCAGGAATTGAACTCGCTGGCCTGATCTTCAGGGTCCGTCGCCGCCGGCTGCCCGATGTACCGCAGCCGCCCCGGCTGCATTTCCTTTGGCAGGTAGGGCAGGTTCCGGCCGTTTGGAACCTGCCGATCGGCTGGCCGCTCCCAAGGCGTAGGCTGGGCTGAGTACTCGAAGCCCAGCTCCTCTTCGCATCTCATTCGCCCGCCGTCAGCTCCGCGCCGCCGATGCTTGCCGGCGGCGGAGCGGGCCGGACGCACGAACAGGCCCAATCCGCCGGATAGCGCCCCGCCCGAACCCATTTCGGAAAACGCGAATGCGGCCACGCGTGCGGGCATGCCGCGTAGCCATGCTTGACCGGGTTGTAATGGACGCAGTCCATGTGGGCTTCGAAGTCGCTCGGGCCGCGGATGGTGTGTTCCCAGAAGCGGCGTTGCCAGACGTCGCGCTCGCGGCGGCGCAGCTGGGAGGCGGAGACCGTCGGGCGATTCGCACTGCCGGACTCAAGGCGCGGGCTCGGCTGCGCTTTCGAGGAGCAACGCGTGTCCAGCGTTTCCGAAGTCGGCTTGAAGCGCGATTTGATCAGCGCCGCGCGGGTGGAAAAATCCGAATCATCCGGTGGAAGTTCGATCAACAAATGCAGGTGATCCGGCAGGATGACGGCGCCCCAAATCGTGAACGGATGTCGTTTCATGGTCTCGGCCATCGCACAGCGCAGCCGCTGCACATGATCGTGCAGACACAGGATCGCAGCGCGTCGGTGCGTGACGAGCGTCAGGAAGAACTGCCCGCCTGGCGCATGCATGCGGATGTACTCGCGCATCCGTTCGTCCTTGTCGAAGGCTGGGCTTCGAATACTCAGCCCAGCCTACACACTCAGCCCAGCCTACACACTTCTGTGCACACGAAAACAGGCCGATTCAGCGCGCCAGTTCGCGCGGCAGGAAGCGGCCGTGGCCGTTTTGGCCGGTGAATTTGTAGTCGCGGACGATCTGTACGCCGCGGCAAAACGCATGCTCGGGAAATCCCGCAAGTTTCCAACCTTGATAAGGGTTCCAGTCGCAGTTGGACTGCATTCGCCGCCAGTCGACCTTGCGCGTTTTCGTGGGGTGGATGATCGCCAGGTCGGCGTCGCTGCCGACGGCGATCGTTCCCTTGCGCGGGTAGAGCCCCATGACGCGGGCTGGATTCGTGCAGCAGCGGTCCACGAACTCCGCCATTGTCAGCCTGCCGGCCAGCACGCCGTGCGTGTAGACAATCGGCAGCAGCGTTTCCAATCCGGGCAGCCCCATTGGGATCTTCGTGAAATCGCCGCGCCACGTCGCTTTCTGGGCGCGCGTGAATGCACACGTGTCGGTCGAGATGTTGCACACGTCGCCGCGCTTCACGCCCTCCCACAGCCGCTGCTGATCCGCCGGCGTCTTGACCTGCGGGCAGGTGGCCCAGAGGTGGCCATCTTTTCGCTTAAAGGCGCTTTCGTCGAGCACGAGATATTGGGCGCACGTCTCGGCGAGCACGTTGACGCCTTCGTGCTGCGCCCGGCGGACGAGGTCGGCGCCGTCGGCCGTGCTCATGTGGACGATGAAGCTGCGCCCGCCGGTCGCGCGGGTCCAGCGGATGACGCGCTCGATCGCCTCCGCTTCGATGAAGTGCGGCCGCGTGAGCGCGTGCAGCCAGGCGCCGTGGCGGCGCATCTGGGCGGCGGTGTGATGCCGGGCGATCAGCAGATCGAGCACGCGGCTCGACTCGGCGTGGAGCATCAGCATGCCGCCGTGTTCGCGCAGAACCTCCAGCGCGCCGAAGCTCGCCTCGTCGTCCGACTGCCAACCCTGCCGGGCGTAGATCATGAACTGCTTGAAGGTCGGATAGCCCTTGCGGATGAGCGACTTAATCTCGCGGCCGTGTGCCGGCCAGCGCGTGATCGAGGGGTGCAGGGAATAATCGACGCAGGCCCGGCCCGCTGCACAGGCGTGCCACTTGTCGATCGCCGCCGCCATCGATTCGTCGCCGTCGGGAATGGCGAAATCGATCACCGTCGTGACGCCGCCGCAGGCCGCGCTGCGTGTGCCGGAGTCGTAGTCGTCGGCGGTCCGGGTCGCTGATTCGGGCAGGTGCAGGTGTACGTGCACGTCGACGCCGCCCGGAATCACATAGCGGCCGCGGGCGTCGATCGCCTTTGCGTGCGGAGCGGCCTGAGCCAGATTTTCGCCGATGGCGGCGATCTTTTCGCCGCGCACACCGACGTCCGCGCACACGCAACGTCCGTCCGCAACAACCTGCCCGCCCTGGATGATCAGATCGAACACCAAATCACCCCGTGGAGTTCTTCCACAGCGATCAAGCGCCGCCACGATTGCAAGCGATTTCGGAATGATACCGGCAATCTCGCCGTCGGCCGTTTCGCGCCGTCGCGCGGCGTTGCACGCCTATTCGCAGCGATAGCCGAAAATCGAGAGCATCGCGGCCAGGTCGGCCAGGTCGATGGCGCCGTTGCCGTCCAGATCCCCATCTTCGTATGCCGCACCGCCCGCCACGCCGAAATGCGAGAGCAGTCGGGTCAGGTCGCTGAGGCTGATCGAGAAATCAAAATCGAGGTCTCCATTGCACGGCAAAGCGGCGATCTGGCGGATGTCGCCCATCAGGGTCACGCCGGCGTAGAAATCCGCCCGCTCGCCGGCCGAGGTGAAAAGCCCGTCGCCGTCGACGTCGGTCAGTACGATGACACGCTTGCCGCTGTTGTCCGTGACGAACACGCGCCCGCCGACGGTGCAATAGATGTCAATGGCGCTGAAACCAGCTTCCGCGGTCTGCCAGACGATGGTCGCTTCGCCGGCGTCGTTCGCGTCGCCGTCGTTGTCCAAATCCTGGGCTCGGATGAGCTGATCGACGCCGCCGCTGGCGATCTGGAGCATGTAAAGCGCCCGCGCCCGCACGCGGTCCGGTTCGAGCGCGAAGCCGGCGGACAGCAGGATGCCCGAAGCATTGGCGGCGTCGAACCAGGGCGTGAATTCGCCGGAATCGTCCGCTCTCCCGTTGGCGTCGATGTCCTGGAACCGATAGATGCCGTGCAGGTTGGCCGACGAGTTGTGGAGGTATCCCACGCCGGCCGCGTCGAAGACGATTTCCTGGGGGCTGTACGGGCCGTTTCCGGCGCCGAACGCGCCCGTGGTGACGTAGTCGCTGATTTCGCCGGCATCCTGGAAGTCGCCGTCGCCATTCAGGTCGGTGAGCCGGTAGATGCCGTCGTTGCCCGAGGCGTTGCCCGCGTTCACCACATAAACACGTCCCTGCGGGTCGAACGCGACGCCGGTCGGAAAGGCGAAGCTCACGCCGCTGGCGTTGGTCGCGTCCGCGGCGACCAGGCTGTCGCTCGCTCCCTGCGCCGACAGAGTGTAGGGATCGCCCCACAGGACGTACACGGCCCGATTCAACTGGTCGCCCATGACCGTGTAGCCGTACATCCCGCAGGTGTAGCAGGTGGCGAGCGCGGTCGGGTTGGACGGGCCGAGCGTGCCGGCGGCGTTGGCGGCATTGAACCAGATGGTGCTTTCGAGCGGCTCATTGATCGCGCCGCTTCCGTCCGCATCGCGCACGACGGAAAGCGCGTCGTTGGTGCGGTCGGCGAGAATGTAGGGAGCGTGGAGTTGCGAGAGGGCGGTCCCCGGCATGAGAAACAGAGCGCCGGCTGCGATTACGTGGACGCGTTTCATGTTCTCTCCTCAGGTCGGATTGCGTTGGCGACTATGAGCTACGAAAGGCGGCTCGGGTGAACCGCCGAGTGCATCGATCGCCGGCGGTCGTCCGAGCGCGGAGATTATCCCGGCGGCGGAGGGCTCTTGCAACGAAAATGCGATGCGCGAGCAAGGACGGGTGTGGCCGTCGATTTTGGCGGGAGGGAAATCCGAGCCCTCAGCGCGGGCGTTGCCCGCAGCCCAAGCGTCGGCGCGCGGGAGGAAATGTAGCGGCCGGCGTCTCGCCGGCCG
>JACRLV010000326.1 GCA_016235145.1 Planctomycetota bacterium | reverse complement strand
GACCTCGCCGCGATCCGGGCGCAGCAGGCCGACGATGTGCTTGAGCAGCACGCTCTTTCCGGTGCCCGATCGTCCCATGATGACGGTCGTCTTGCCGCGTTCGATCGACAGGTCCACGTCGTCCAGCACGCGCTGCCGGCCGAAGGACTTGGTCACCCGGCGAAGTTCGATGATCGGGCCATTCCCGTCGCTGCTCATGCGCCACCCGCCGGCCGTCGCCTAGATCAACGGCCGGAATCCGTACCACGTTTCATAGAGCTTGTTGATGAACAGGCCGAGGAAGAAATCGAGAACGAGAATAATCATGAAGCTGATGACGAAGGACTGCGTGCAGGCCCGGCCGACGCCTTCGGCTCCGGGACGGCAATGAAATCCCTTGTAGCAGCTCACCAATCCGATCGTCCCGCCGAAAAAGAGCGATTTCACCAGGCCCGTGCCCAGATCCCAGTTCTCCAGAATCTCCGCCGTATTCCGCCAGTAGGGCTCCGAATCGCCGCCATAGTAGGCTGCGTAGATGATCCACGCGCCGAGCGCGCCGACCAGAGCGGCGTAGCAGGTGAGCAGCGGCGTCAGCACAAGGCATGCGATGAAGCGCGGCGTAGCCAGATAGCGAATCGGATCCGTGCCCATCGAACGCAGCGCGAGCAGTTGCTCGGTGACGTTCATCGTGCCGAGTTCGGCGGTCAGCGCGCCGCCGACGCGGCCGGCGAGCATGACGCCGGCGAGCACGGGGCCGAGTTCGACGGCGAGGCTGGCGTTGACGATCGCGCCGAGGCGATCGGTCATGCCGGTGGCTTCAAACTGCGGCCAGCCCTGCACGATGAGAACCATGCCGATGAACGCCCCGGTCAGCATGATCACCGGGACCGACATCGCGCCGATCGCGAAGCACTGCGGCAGCAGCCGTCGCCAACCGCGCGGCGAGAGGATTTCGACCGGGAACCACAGCGCGGTGTGGGCGCCGAACGTCCAGAACTGTCCGAATCGATCGGCCGCGTCGGTGAAACGCTCGCCAATCGCACCCAACATGTTGGAAATCAGACCCCGCCGCGCCATGTGAGGTAGATTAGCTGAGAACCCGTCGCGCGGCGAACGGCGCTGTGAACGCGATTAACGCCAGAGCACGCACTGGCTGCGCGAAAAAACGCTGCGCGCCGTCCTCGCCAGGAATCGGTCTGCACTGGCGCGCCGCGAATGTCCCTTCCTCACGTTTCCCTGTCTGGTACGGAATATGCGGGTGATAACCGTTGCGTAAGAGCCCCCCGTATCTCATTTCCGCGAAGCCCGTTCAAACAGGAGAACCACACATGTTCGTGAACCATCTGCACGCGGGGCCTTCTGCGCGTTCGTGTTCACTTCTGGTCATGTTGGGGGCCGCGCTGTGCCTGACTGTCGCAGGAACGCGCCCCGCACTCGCGCAACCGAGTTTCTCCATCGATTGGCATAGTCCGCCGGTTGGCGTGCTCGATCCTTGCTGGGGCGCGCCGCTGACGGAAGGCGACATTCTGACGCTCGCGTTCTTCCAACCTCCGAAACCAGGACCGCTGCCGCCGCCGTGCATCTCGATCAGCGGCGGGTTTGGGCCGCCGATGCCGGGTCTGGCGATTCCGACCCACCCTGCCGCGATGGGGCATCCGCCGGGAGTGATGGGGCGGGTCGAGGTTGACGCGCTCTCGTATGGGTTCGACCACGCCCCGAAGCCCGGATTCAATCCCTGGGTCGATTGGTACTTCAGCGTGGATGAATTCGCGACCGGATTCCCAGGCACGCCGCAACCTCCGTCGCTCTTTACCGAAGGCGCCGCCGGCGCCAGGGACGCGAGCGCGGACATCTTCGTTGATGTGGGGTTGGGTGGAATCGCGGCGTGCGGCCCGCTCGCGCCGAATACCGGAAACACCGCCTATCTCGACGGCGATGGGATTCCGCCCTATGGCGGGTTCGGCGTCGGACTGATCGAGCCGAATCCGCCGACGCCCGGTGTACCGGGGGACCCAGGCAGCAACCTGGACGCACTCGACGTCGACATCCCCGTCGGCCCGGGCGCGCCGTTCCCCGTGTTCTACTCGCTGGATTCGGGTTTACCGGACCCGTTGGAACTGACGCCGAACAGTGCCAGCGCGGTGGCCAACGGATTCGTCGGCGGCGATGTTCTCGTGTGCTGGGGGCCGGGAGCGCCGCCGCTGCGATTCGCCGGCGCAAACCAGTTGGGCTTGGATCTGTTCGGTCCCGACACGGACGATCTGGACGCGCTGACGATGACGGAAAACGGCACCGGCATGTTCGAGCCGCCGACTGCGCCGTTCAGTTGGTTGACGGGGCAGACTGACGCGATTTTCTTCTCGGTGCGCCGCGGATCGATGCTCGTTCTGAACCGCGTCCTCGACAGCCGCTGCGGCTTGCCGATCGAAGAAGGCGACATTCTGATTCCGCCGTTTCAGCAGGGACTGCCGCCGGCGATCTGGATTCGTGCGGAGATGCTCGGACTGGCGACTGTGCGGACGGGAACGCTCATGTGGCCGTTTGGCGACGATCTGGATGCACTGGACGTGAAGTGCCGGATTCCGGCCGATCTCGATCGCGACGGCGACGTAGACCTG
>JACRLV010000305.1 GCA_016235145.1 Planctomycetota bacterium | reverse complement strand
TGGGTAACGACCGGCCGGCCCCTCGACATGCGCATGCTTGCTGTCGCGACGAGCGTTGTTGACGTAATGCTGTGCGTCTTCCTGGGCTTGGTGTGCATGTCGATCGGCTACGGTATCGCCATCTTTAGGGGCGAATGGCACCGGCAGTCTTCGCTGATCGGCTTCGGTGCGGCTCTCGCCTGGAGCGTATTGACGGCTCTATGGCTGCTTGGTCGGTTCATGGGGAATGGAACGAAATCGGGGCCACCTTCAGATGACGCTCAGGCCTCTTGATGGCGCCGAGCTAGCCAGAATCTTGCCTCAGCGGACGGGGCCGCCGGCTATGCGCGGGACCCCTCAAGCCGTCAAGCCGGACCAGCGATCGAGAAGTAGATGAGTACGACCAGCCTTACCGGCGAACCGCTGGCACAGCTCGCGCGCGGCATTGCCTCTTGGTCTGATGTCTTGCGGGGCAGCGGCCTGCGGCGCCGGGACGAGGGAACGGACGATCACGAGCAGTACGTCCGAGCGCCTGACGAGCTGGAGCAGTTCCGCGAGCCCGCGAAGGCGATCATCATCTGGCTTGAACTGTGCGGCCGCGATGCCGACGCAGCCGAAGTCGATGATGCAATGGCCGGGCTGCGGGACACCGCGCGACGATTCGACACCGGCGAACTGAAGCCCGTCTTTGACGAACGGTCCGACGAGCACGTGTCTCCACTCGGTCTGCTGATCCATGCCGCGTCGGAGACGGCCAGCCGGCTCGAAAACCTCGACGCCGACATCCCTTCGGACGTGTGGCAGGGTTTCGGCGATGCGTGAACCCTTCCCGGAGCACGTCTGCCAGACGCTTGAGGCCTGCCATCGCGATCCGGCGCGCTATGTGCTGTCGTCGCGCGGGTGGGCTGACCTGCGTGAGCACTGCGGTGAACTGACGGTCGAGCTTGATGCGCTCGGGCGCCGCCCCATCGCGCAGCGCGTCGATCGCGACTATGCGCGGCTGCATGGGCAACTGCGCGAAGCGGCTACGGCGGCGTCGGCCACGGACGGTCTGTTGCTGACCGATGCCGTCGAGGAATTGGCCAGCACGCTGGCGGCGATCCAGCGGTTTCGTGCGCGCGCATCCATCCCGGCAGGGGATGGAGCCGCTTTGCACAATCTTGGTGCGGAATCGGAGCCGGACCCAGGGGCTGGGAAACCGTCACGGACACTCACGGTTGCGACGTTGCTGGAATGGACGACCTTGAGCCATTCCGCGCTGAACAAGTACGCCCAGCTCGCCGGCGTCCAGACCCCGCGCCGTGGCGAGCGGAACTTCCGCTATGGCTGGCCCGACGCTCGGAAGATTCTGGAGACGGTGATCGCGAATGCGAGCGATCGGCGCATCCGCGACAAGTGCCGGGCGGCCTTGGGAAATCCTCCGGAAATCACGCAGTAATCGCGTCAACACGTACAAATCCCGCGACGCAAGAATCCCGGCGCAAAGGCCACGTTGGCGGCGTATATATATAAGGGGAGGGACAGCGCGCTCGGTGCGCTCTGGTCACGGCTCGACGAGCCAACCGCCTGGCTTCAAGCCAGGGCCCGGCTGGGTGCGGGCCATGAATCATGCGGCCGTGGCGCGCGGCGACGGATTTGTGTCGCACGCAGATATAGACGATTGGAGGAACAGCGCGCCGAGCAAGCGCAACATGAGCGCCACGAATTTGATCTAAACAGAATCCTCAACCGACCCGCCGAACCGAACAGAACCAGCAACCCATCGACTGAGCCATCCAACCGAAATCCCTTCGCGTCGCACGGACGCGACGCCGTCGGGCCGCACGACGCGGTCCGTTATCGACATGGAGCGGAGCGATGGAGCGCGACGTAATGGACGCGACGGAGCGCGTCGGGCAGATCGAAATGACCGTGGCGGCTGCGCCGGCGACGCCGGAAGCGGAACAGCGCTGGTCGCAGCGCGCCGACGCGCTGTTGGCTTGGCTGCTCAGTGAGTGGGAGCGTGAACAGAAGCGGGAGGCGGCGTGATGACTGGCACGGCCAACACTGCCTCGGGTGTTCCCCGGCCAATGGCGGTCGGGGAACCGCTGCGGCAATATCCACAACGGACGAGGATCGCAGGCTGGGACGCCGCTAATCCGCCCGAGGTCGAGCGCGGCTTCCGCATCGGCTACGTGATCGGCGCTTCGCGCTGCGCTGAAGGCGACCTCGAAGACGCCGCTGATCTCGAAACCCGCCTGCACAAGCGGCGCGGCGACATGTACCACGGCGAACTGAACGTGGGCTTCGACCGCTGGCCTGATCGCCGAGCGGCCGTGCTACGAGGTGCGACGCAGGGCGCACTCGTCGCAGTACGCGCGCGAGCTGAAGGCGTGCGGAAGGGGCTGAACGTTTGGCTCGAAAAGCTGCGCGTCTGGGCGGCTGAGGCGCCAATCCGGCTCGAATGGGCCAGTGCGTGTCCGCCCGATCCGCCGGACGCTGACGGTCCGCCGCTAGGGCGCGACGGAATTCCACGCAGGCTTTGGGGGCACGTTTTTGGAATTTGCGCGCTGTTGGAGCCGCCAGCCGGGCTGCCAGAACGGCCGCGCGGGCCAATCATCAAGTCGCGCGAGCAGTATCGACGCTACCTGGGCTACGCCTGGGAGGCCGTGGCGCGCCTCGCGCCGCCAGCGGACGCCGCCCAGCGCGCGCTGATCGAGGGCCTGCGCACAGAAGCGCTGCGCACCCAGGGCGAGGCGCCAGAAGCGGCCACGGCGCTGGTGCACATCGACCGCATCCTGAACGCGCCGCCGCTTGGCAACATCGAGCGCATTCTGCATCCCGACCCGGCGGTGCGGAACGCCTCATCCGCAAGCCAGGTCGACCGCTGGCCAGAGCCGAAGACGATCGCCGAGTTCGACTGCCCCCAATCGCTCGAATGGGTCTGGCAGGGTTGGCTCGCCATCGCGCACATCACTGCGCTGGTCGCCAAGTGGAAGGCCGGCAAGACCACGCTGCTGCACCACCTGCTCTGTGCCCGCGAGCGCGGCGGCGACATCGCCGGCGCCATCGCCGCCGGGACCACGCTGGTCATCAGCGAAGAGCACCCCACGCTCTGGCGGAAGCGCTCGGCCAGCAAGCGAATCGGCGAGCACGTGAAGTTCATCTGCCTGCCGCTGATCAGCAGCATCCGAGACTGGTTCGAGTTCGCCGAGCACGTCGCGAACCTGGTCGCCCGCGACGGCTACACGCTGGTCGTCTACGACACGCTGCCCGGCCTGGCGCCGATCGCGGACGAGAACGCCAACAGCCAGATGCTGGCCATCCTGCGCCCGTTGCTGCGTCTGAAGGACGTCGGCACCGGCACGCTGCTGATCACGCACCCGCCCAAGGGCCACACCGGCGACGACTTCAACGTGCGAGGCGCGTCCGCGCTGATGGGCTTCGCGGACCAGCTTGTGGCCCTCAAACGCCCCGAGGGCGACGCCGACAGCACGCAGCGCATCCTGAAGTGCATCGGCCGCCTGGGCGAGCCGCTCGAACAGGCCATTGAGCTGCGCGGCAGCGAGTACGTCACGCTGGGCACCAAGCTGGATATCGAACGCGCCGGGCGGCGCGCGGCGCTTCAAGCGATTCTGCCAGCGGAACCGCCGGGCCTGACGGTGGAAGAGATCATCGCCAGGTGGCCAGCAACTGAGAAGGCACCTACGGCGAGGACGCTGCGGCGTTTCCTGGCGGACTGGATGAACAAGGACGGCGCTGGCACGAAGGACGACGCGGTTCGGTACTGGTGGTGAGGCATGGGAGCGGTTGCGGACAAGATGGCGGACACGGTGCTTACCAGCACTACTAGCGTGTCTGTCAACCAATTATTCGGACGTGACCTTCGCCCAAGGTCCGAATATTGGTTGACAGTCACGCCCCTACTCTTGGGAGTAGCGGGTTTGTCCGCAATCGGTTCCGGGCCGAAAGGCTGCCAAGTCTGCCAAAGTTGGCCATGTCTGCCACGTGGGGGGACGTGGCGGCCTTACATGGCGGTGTTCGCCATCGCCAACAAACAAAAACGTGGCGCGCGACCGTTCCCGTCACGATCGGTGGCGCATCCACGCGGGAGGGAACCGTCGGCACGGGTGAAACGCGCCGCGCTCGTGAGCGTGTTCCAGTCAATAGGTACTTGGAAACCGCCGTCCGAGAAAATGCCCGCGGAACGACCGGCCAATACTGGGAGAGTTTCTTGCGCGTGTCCGGTTTCTGGACCGCATGGAACGTATTACTCAGTGCAGTATATAGATGACAAGCGGGTGTTTTCGTGATATACTTCATGCATGAACACTTCCGATGCCCGTACGCTGCCGCCGGTCGCTCAAGAAGATTTGCGGCGCAAGGCGGTTCTGGCCGTTCGGACTGGCAAGACGCAGGGCGAGGTTGCACGGTTGTTCGGCGTGGCGCGGCCGACGGTGAACAAGTGGTGTCGGCAGCACGCTTTGGGAGGAGCACGGGCGCTGGCGTCGCGGCGGCGTGGCCGGCGCCCCGGCAAGGCGTTGCCGGCGAGTCAGGCGGCCCGGGTTCGGCGTTTGATTACCGATCGCTATCCGGAGCAACTCAAGCTGCCGTTTGCGTTGTGGACGCGCGAAGCCGTGCAGCAGTTGATCGCCGCCGAATGCGGTCTGACGGTCTCGATCTGGACGGTGGGTCGCTACCTGCGCGATTGGGGTTTCACGCCGCAGAAGCCGGCGCGGCGGGCGCTCGAACAGGATCCGGTCGCGGTGCAGCGCTGGCTGCGGGAGGAGTACCCGGCGATCGTCGCCCAGGCGAAGCGCGAAAACGCCGAGATTTACTGGGAGGACGAGATGGGGCTGCGCAGCGACCACGCCGTCGGCCGTTCGTTCGCGCCGCGCGGCTGTACGCCGACAATTGTCATGACTGGACAGCGCTTCGGCTGCAATGTGATCTCGGCCATTACCAATCGCGGACGATTGAATTTCCGCGTGTTCCGCGGACGCTTCGTGACGAAAACGTACCTGGACTTCCTCAAGCGGCTCGTGCGGCAGGCCCCCCGGAAACCCTTTGTCATCACCGATGGCCATCCGGTCCACAAGGCGGCGGCCGTGAAGCGTTGGCTGGAGCGCAACGCCGACCGAATCCGCCAGTTCCTGCTCCCGGCCTACAGCCCGCAACTGAACCCCGACGAATACTTGAATCAGGATGTCAAGAGCAACGCGGTCGGCAGCCGCCGCGCGACGCACGTCGCGGAACTCGTCGACAACGTGCGCGGATACCTGGCCGGAACCCAACGCTCGCCGCAGATCGTGCGCAACTACTTCCATGCCGAACCCGTGCGCTATGCCGCCGCAGCGGATGCCTGACGTGTCATCTGTTTACTGCCCGGAGTAATAACGCAATGAAAACGCTAGACTTGCAACGAAATCGCGGCACAAGTGCGCCGTTGACAAACGCGGCCGGCACACACGGCGCGCTGGCGAACACCGAATCGGTCGCGCCGCACGCTTCTTCGCCCGCCGAGGTTAATCTCGACCGGCTTTTGTCCATGATGGCGCGCTGGTGGGACGGCTGGACCATCGCGCGTATCGCCCGCGAATACCGCGTTACCCGACAGCGTGTAGCGTCGCTGCTGGCCGAAGTCGGCTGCACGCGCGTCCGCTGGCACCGGGCGCATCATGCCCGCGCCGATTCGCGACGCGCGACGTCGGCAGCAGTGCGCGAGGCGCGCGCCGCCCTGCTGCATCCGCTGACGCATCGCCTGACGGTTCGGCAACGGGCGGCGCTTGCCTGGCGCGCACTCGGGTTGGCGTCGCCGGACATCGCGCAGCGGATGCTGACCACGCCGCAGAACGTTCGCTACTTCCAGATTGCCGCGTGCCGACGTCTGAAACGGCTGGAGCGCGTGCGGCACGAAGAATTGGTGCGTGAAGGCCGGCGCGCACGATACGCGAACGCGACGCGCTCGGGGAACGGCAACGACATCCGCGTCGAGTGGGGCGACCTCTTCACGGATCTGAACGGTTCATCGTTGAACACGGGTTTGGCAACCGAAGAGACACCCCGGCCGAGCGGCCAGGGTGCGTGTGAAACGGAGGGATGTTGATGACGGCGCTACCCGTTGAACGCGAAGAGCCCGCGGTCCGTCTTACGGAACCGCGACGCCTTGCCCTTGGCGGCGATCTCTCTGATCACCGCCGCGTAGATCGTGGCCCACGGCGTCTTGCCGCCGCTCTTCCAGAGCCCGCGCTCGATCATCGTGTTCACCAGCTCGCGTGCCCGCATCGGCTGGCCCACGTCTGCCAGAACCTTGGCGGCCGCGTCGAGCCCGCTCAGCGGCCTGTCGTTCGCCGGCGTCTTCGCCGCCTTCGCGGCCTTCGGGGTCTTGGCGGCCTTCGCCACCTTCTTCGTCGTCTTCTTGCTCATCGCTGTTCTCCTACGTGCGATTCCGCGTTCGCCCAGGCCCGCGCCCGGGCGGCCCTTGACGCAGCGGGCCGAACGAAGCTCGGCGATCGCTGCGCGATCCGTGCCGCTTCGCGGCACGTCGCTGCGTCAAGGACGGGGCAGTCAGCTACCTCGACGGGCGGGGAAAGCAAGCGGATTCGGGCGGAATTCCGGCCGGAGTTGGCGGCAGTTTTCGCCGCGCTTTCGGCCCAGATTCCGGGCCAACATGCCTTGATGTTTCGGCCACGTTGAGCGAAGGGTCAGTGGGTCCACGTGGCCCGGAAGGACGGTGAAACATGAGCGCCAAGAAGCTGATCCCGGCGGCCGGCTACGCCCGCCGCAGCAAGGACATGCAGGAAACGTCGATCGTCGACCAGCGGGCCTATGTCGAGAAGTGGGCCGCCGCGAATGGCTATGCCGTCCTGCGTTGGTTCATCGACGACGGCATCAGCGGCACCAGCGCTCGCGGCCGCGAAGCCTTCGAGCGCCTGCTCCACGACGCCGAGCACGCCCGCGACTTCGACACCGTGCTGGTCTACGACATCTCGCGCTTCAGTCGCGGTGGAACGAACGAGACCGGCTTCTACGTCCACCGGCTGAAACTGGCGGGCGTGGACGTGGTTTTCTGCGCCGAGGGCATTCCCACCGGCGACGAGGGCGAGCTGCTTCAGGGCGTGAAGAGCTGGCAGGCCCGCCAGTACAGCGTGAAGCTGGCTCGCGACAGCATCCGCGGCCAGCTCTCGCATCTCACGCGGAACAAGAGCCGCCTGGGCAGCCAGGCGCCGTACGGCTACGACCGCCAGTACCTCGCGCCCGACGGGAAGGTCCTGCGCGTCCTGCGCGAGATGCCCGACGGTAGCCGCCACGAACTGGCGCCTGACGGGACGCTGCTGCGCGTGCTGCCGCGCGGCGAGTCGCTGCCCAAGGCGAAGTCCGACATCGTGCGGCTCGTGCCCGGCCCAGCCGAGCGTGTCCGAACGGTGCAGCAGATGTTCGAGTGGTGCGCGGGCGGGACGGGCATCCGCACGATCGCCATGCGCCTCAACGCCGCCGGCGTCCGCACGCCGATGGGCCGGCGCTGGGAACACACCTCGGTCGCGAGCATTCTGCGGAACCCGGTCTTCAAGGGCGCGCTGGTCTGGAACCGCACGACCAAGAGCAAGATCAACGCCCCGTCCCCCGACGGCTCGCTGCGTCCGCCGGCGCGGAACCCGAACGGCGAGCGCAACGGCCGCGACCAATGGGTGATCGTCGAGCATGCTCACGAGCCGCTGGTCAGCGCCGACATGTGGCAGCGCGTCCAGGATGAAATCGATCGGCGGTCCAAGCTTGGCGGCCTGGCGCGGCCGACCAACCGCTACCTGCTCAGCGGGCTCGTCAAATGCACGCGCTGCGGCTTCAACTTCAACGGCCACAAGGGCGGGCGGCACGGCGCGCTGCGCTACTACATGGACGGCGCGTACATGCGCTACGGCCGCAACGGCTGCGACCCGACCTACCTCAACGCCGAGGCCCTCGACGCCTTCGTGCTGGCACAGGTCCGCAGGATCGTCGGCAGCGACCGACCCGCCGTCGAGAAAGCTGTGGATTGGTTCGTCAAGGCGGTGCAGGCCCGGTCCAGGCCTGACGACAAGCGCGGCCGGATCGAGGCAGACCTGAAGGCGGTCCAGAAACGGATCGACAGCGTCGTGGCGCTGCTGGCCGACGGCGAGCTCGACGACATGGCCGAGCTGCGGGACACGCTCGTGGGCCTGCGGAAACGCCGGGCGGCGCTGGAAGCGGAACTGGCCGCCGCCGGGACGGGGGCAGCGACGCCCGTGATCGTGGCGGACGTGCGGACCTGGGCGATCAAGCGCCTCGCCGAAATTGGCAGCGCGCTGGCGACGGGCGACGCGGGCGAAGCACTGCGGCAGGTCGTGCAGGCCTACGTCGTCCGTATCGACGTCGATCCGCAGGCCAAGCGCGGCGTGCTGCTGCTGCCGGCCGACGCGATGGCGATCCTCGAACGGGACGCATTGACTCTCTCACGGGTAAAGCCCGCCGATGCGGGGTTCACTGCGATCAAGAACGCCTACCTGACCAATGCCCCGATCGGCTTCCAGGTGCGCGACGGCGTTGGAGGCCAGGGACTTCAGGCCGACTTCATGATCACGCAGTTCTCGCGCAGCGAGCCGCTGGAGGAGGCGATTTCCGTCTCGGTGACATCGAAGGTGACGTACTCGACCACGCCGCCGAGTTGGATTTAGCGCATGGCGCGGAGGAGCAGACGTGCCCACCAGCAACCTGACAGTCAGCGGCGATATCGGCGGCGTCGGTGTGAATTCCAGTTTTAGCCGCACGGCCACGGGCCAGATCTCGCACGATGTGACGATCAACCCGGCGAAGACCGGCACGCTCACCACGCGGACCGACAATACGTCCGGCGTCGCCACGCTCGAAGCCGGCCACGGCATTGCCGGCGGCAATATCGTCGACCTCTACTGGACCGGCGGGCGGCGCTACAACGTCAACGCAACCGCCGTGGCGACGAATGATGTCACCTTCTCCGGCGGCGCGGGCGACAACCTGCCCACGCAGGGCACAGCACTCACGATGACGAAGCAGCAGACCATCGACACCGACTTCATCGGGAATCTGCTGGTTGCGATCGGGGCGCTTTGTGCGGCGCGGGCGCATCTGAGCTTCTACGAGTCAGCGGTTTTGCGGTTGTCGCTTGATCTCACCGCGAACGAGCTGTGGTTCTGGGTCAACGGTGGTACGGCGGCGAATCCACTCGCAGCCGGCAGCGTGACGCACATCGTCGCATCGCAGGCCGGCACGACGGCGGCCTCGCTGAAGATCGGGGCGCTCTACACCAGCGCATAGCGAGGACATGGCACTGTGAAGACATTCAACGACAACGCCGGTCGCACCTGGACGCTGGCCGTCAACGTCGACGCCATCAAGCGCGTCGAGGGGCTGATCAAGGGGGTGAATCTGGCCAATCTGACGCACGGCGATCCGCCGCTGCTGACGCGGCTGGAAACCGACATCGTACTGCTGTGCGACGTGATCTTCGCGTTGGTCAAGCCGCAGGCCGACCAGCTGGGCGTCTCGGATGAGGAATTCGGGAAGGCGATGGGCGGTGACGCAATCATCGCAGCGCACGACGCTTTATGGGAGGAGCTCAACGGTTTTTTCCGCCAGCTGCGCCGGACCGACACGGCGCGGGCGATCGAAAAGCAGGCGACGCTGGTCAAGGCGACAGTGGCGGCGATCGAGCAGCGGGTGGAGACGCTGGACGTCGAGGACGTGATCGCGAAAGCCCTTGGCAGCTCTGTTGGGAACTCGCCGGAATCGCCGGCGTCGATCCCGGACCCCTGACGCTGCGCGAGCTGATGCTCATGGCCGAGGGGCGCGTGCGCGACGAGTGGCGGCGCACGTCGGTACTGCTGGCACTGACTGCCAATTGCCACCGCGATCCCAAGAAGACGAAGGCGTTCCGGCCGGCGGACTTCGATCCGTTCCGCGAGCCGGAGAAACCGATTCGGGTTGACATCACCGTCCTCAAGGACGTGTTCATCGATCGACAGATGCCCGGGTATGGAGGCCCGGGTGAATTCGAGTGAGGCAAGCACAAGGAGAAAGCGTATGCCTCTTCCGGAAGAAGTCGTAACAAGCGTGGCGTCCACCAACTTCAAGTCGCTGGGCGACGGTCCGTCGTTCTACCACAACCTGGCGATGAGCAACGCGACCAACCAGCAAAACCTGGCCGCGCAGAACGCGATCGCGCAGCAGCAGGCGCTCGGCACCGTGCTGACCGCTGCCGTCGGCAAGATCGTCAAGGCCCTGACCGAGGCGGATGCCGAGGAGGCCGCCTCGCTGAACAAGGTCTTCAGCGGCGACGACGTGGCCAGCAAGATCGCATCGCTTCTGAGCGCGCTCGGCAGCGGACAGGTCGCGGCCAAGACGGCCCAGACCACGCCGCCTCCGACCGGCGGCTAGTCGCCTGACGTGATGCGCCCGCGGAGCCGCCGATCCGGTGCGCTTCGCGGGCGCTTGCTTTGACCGTGCGAGGCGTTCTGCGGTGATCACGTTCGATATCAAAGACCTGTTTTTCGATCGCGGCACGGTGAAGCGGGCCGTGGACAAGGCCAAGCGCGCCGTGCTCTCGAAGGCCGGCGCGTTCATCCGCACCACCGCCAAGCACAGCATCCGCACGCGCAAGGGTTCCGCGCCGCCGGGCCAGCCGCCGCACTCGCACAAGGGCACGCTGCGCCGACTGATCTTCTTCGGCTACGACAAGGGCAGCGACAGCGTGGTCGTCGGGCCGGTCGGATTCCGTCGCAGTACAGCACCCAACGTGCTGGAGTTCGGCGGCAAGGCCACGCTCGTGCGCCGTCGGCGCGGCAAGCTCGTGCGGGAGCGCGCTGCATACGACTCGCGGCCGTTCATGGGACCGGCGCTGGAGAAGGAACGCCCCAAGCTGCCGAGCCGCTGGGCCAACTCGCTACGGGGAGGGTGAGCGATGGCGGACACAAAAGGCATTCGCGCCGGCCGGGCATTCGTCGAGCTGGGTGTCTCCGACAAGCTGACGAAGGGACTCCAGGCCGCCGAGAAGCGGCTGAAGGCCTTCGGAGAGGGCCTGCGCTCCGTCGGCACCAAGCTGGCCGCGATCGGCGGAACCGCACTCACGGCGCTGTTCGGTACGGCGAAGACGTTCGCCGACATGGGCGATTCCCTGGACGAGATGTCCGCCCGCACCGGCGTCAGCGTCGAGACGCTCTCCGAGCTGGGTTTCGCTGCGGAGCTCGCCGGCGCCGACATGGAAACGCTGGAAACCGGCATCCGCAAGATGCAGAAGACCGTCTCGGAGGCGATCGGCGGATCGAAGAGCGCTGCCGATGCGCTTGCGCAACTCGGCCTCTCCGTCGCCGATCTGAAAGGCCTCTCTCGCGAATGATCGCGGCGTAGTAGGTGCTGCCGGACTCGTGCTCGCAGGATAGCCCGGGCGGGCACCGCGACGGCTCCGGTAATGCGGGATCGCACGCTTGAATCAAGCACTCGTTGGGATCGCAGAGAATCGGAATGTGCACGCAATAACCCTGATATGGACCATCGACTGTGCAGTCGATGCCGTCATCGCAGGTCGGGACGATCGTGAACCAGCCGCTGGTGCCCGAAACGGGTTGGTTAGTGCAGGAATTGGTGCCGGTGATGCGCACATGCGCGTCGCGCGGACTTGTTACGGTGGGCACAGTCCAAGGCTGCGAGCCGTCGTTCGGCGTGTTGCTCGCGATCGTTGTCCAATCCGTGGCGCCGGAGAACTGATATTCGAGTGATAGCGCGTTATTTACCTGTCCCCCAGCGACGTTCCACATCACCAGGGTTGGTCGACCAGGGCGCCGTCGCCCGCTACTGCCATCTCTGGGTCCGCTGGCGAAAAGCCGAAGAGTTCATCGCCAAACATGGCGAAATGTACCCGCTCAAAGACGACAAAGGCCGCACCAAATGCGTGCAAGCCTGGCCCCAGGTCGCGACCGCCAACAAGCTGGCCCAGCAGCTCACCCGCCTGGAACAGGAATTCGGCCTGACGCCGGCGGCCCGCACCCGCATCCACGTCACGAAGAGACCCGCGACCGGCGCTGACAACGCGAAGCTGAAGTTCTTTCAGGGATCGGCGTGAAGTGGTGCTGCTGTATTCATAGGTGCCGGTTGAATTGGGAGATCAACAATCGCGCCAAGTTGGACGCGGCCGTCGCCCGCCGTTCACCGCATGCTGCCAAGCAGCCACTGTCCGATGCGGAGATCGAATCGCGCCGCGGCCAACTCCAGCAACTCGCGCGAACGTCGCTGGCCTGGTGGGCCTTCTGGTACGTCATGGGATGCTTCGCCTGGCAGGCGTTCTGGACTGCTGTTGCGGCATTTGCGCTCACACGGGGTGTCGCCGATTTGGCCGAGTGGTTCTTCTCGGCAACCGCGTACTCCGGCGCGGCTGTGCTGGTTGCGCTGTTACACACCGCTGGCTTGCCGGGGGAACCGCAGAAGCCCCATCCTGCGCCGGGCAGCTGCAATAAAGGTTGCGGACGGCGATGTGCCGATGCGCGCTGGCCCCAGTAAGCGGCACAGCGGCATTGTGTTACACTCATAACATCGAGGTCGTCATGAAGACGCAGGGAGAAATCGAGGCAGCCATTTGTGAGGGCGTTCGGCGGTTCGAAATGGAATACATGGGTCGGGGGCCGAAGGACATCCGCACGCATCTTATTTGCGACTTCCTGGTGGTCCGCCTGGAGGGCGTGCTCACTGCCGCCGAGCAGCAGCTCGCGCGCTCGTTGCCCGCCGAAAGAGGCCGCGACCTGCTCAAACAGGTCCGGACACAGCTGGTGGAGACCGCGCGACCGGTGCTGGAAAAGATGGTCCAAGAGATCACCGGCCTGAAGCCCTTGAGCGTGCATCACGACATCAGCACAGCGACAGGAGAGGAAGTCGTCATCTTCACGCTGCCGGGGCCCCCCGCGTTCCGCGACGGCCGAAAGCACTGATCGCGAACGTCCCCAAACGGGCAATCTGCTGTGGATCCCGCGCCGAGTGCCCATCCGCTGCCGGCGCCTCTGCAATCCGTGTATTGTGCGAACCAACCTCCAATCCCATGCGCGGCCGTTTCTACGCCGGGTACACGTGGTTGATTCTGCGGAATATTCTCGGCCGGAGCCTCATTCTGGCCTTATTCGTGGCCAGCCCGCACGTCCCGGGCCCCCGGG
>JACRLV010000304.1 GCA_016235145.1 Planctomycetota bacterium | reverse complement strand
CTTGCGCCTACGTCGATGCGACGGCGGCCTGGGGTTTTCCGAACAAGTGGAATCGTCTGGTCGTCTCGCTCGCCGGGATGTACGTCGAGTCCATCGTGGCGTCGGTCGCCGTGTTCGTCTGGGCCTTCACCGATCCCGGCCTTCTGCACTCGGTCGCCTACAACGCCATGCTCACGGCAAGCATCGTGACCGTGCTGTTCAACATCAATCCGCTGATGCGTTACGACGGCTACTACATTCTCGCCGATCTGATCGAGATCCCAAATCTCCGCCAGAAAGCCGCGCAGACGTTCGCCTCCGTCGCGAAGCGAATTTTTCTCGGACTGCGGACTTCCCCTCCGACCGCCGGGCGGCTGGCGCGTAGCTTTCTGCTCGCGTTCGGCGTTGCTTCGCTCGGATATCGCGCGTTGCTGCTGATCGGCATTGGAGCCGCCCTGGCGTACAAGTGCGGCTTCATCGGCCTGATGGCCGCGTGCTTCTACGTCGCACTGGCGGTCGTTGGAGCGATGAAAAAGCTCCTCCGCTACCTATGGAAAGACGAGGAAACGGCACCCCGTCGAAAGCGAGCGGTCGCCTGTGGCGTCTGCACAATCGTCGGATTGCCGCTCGCCCTGCTGGCGGCGCCATCGAGTCCCAACGTGTTCGCGCCGGCGGTCGTCGCCGCGGAAAAACAAGCTACCGTGCGGACGGACGTACCAGGCTTCATCGAAAGGATTGGCGTGGAAGTCGGCCAGTCCATCCACTGCGGCGACCTGATCGCCTGGCTCGGCGACGACGACGCGCAGCTCGCCGTGCGGCAGGCCGAATGCGACGTCGAAAAGTCACAACTCATCATCGAAGCGAACCTCGCCGCCGACCCTGCGACAGCCGCGGTCGAGTCCGAGCTGCTCAGCCAATACGAGCGTGTCGCCCAAAAAAGCCGCGCCGATCTGGCGGCGCTTTCCGTCCGAGCGCCGTTTGAGGGCCGCGTGGTTCAGTCCATTCGACGAAACGACATCGGCCGGTTCCTGCACAAAGGCGAGCCGCTGGCGACCATCATCAGCGGCCGCTGGCAGGCGCAAGTACTCCTCTCGGAGCACGAGTTCGCATCCGTACAGCCTCGACCCGACGGACGCGTCTGGTTCAGAAGCTCCCTCGATCCCACGCGGGAATTTCGCGGACGAATCGTCACGGTCGAGCCCGGCGGCGCTCGCGTCATCCAGGAAATCGGGTTGACTCAACTCGCCGGCGCGGGGATCGCGGTGGACCCGCTGACAAACAGCGCCGAGCGGCCGTTCTTTCGCGTAACGGTGGAACTGGAAGCCGGCCCGAACGAACTCCAGCTCGGCCAGACCGGTTCGGCGCGCTTTCGCGGCGAGTGGGAGCCGCTGGGAGTCAACCTCATCCGCTCGGTTCTGCGATTCTCGAACCGGATCTTGGCGGGATGATCGCCGCGCGAGGAACCCACCAGCCCGCTTGGCGAGCGGTGACATGGACTTCCCGCCCGTTCCTTGCGCTTGTGAAATAGGTACTCAGTACACACGATGGTCGGGGCGCCCAAGCCACGCGGAAAACAACGCGGTACATTCGGCCCGCAGTACGCCGCCGACGATCTGTACAGCACTTTCTCCCCGGCGGTAAAGCTCCTGCGCGGGCAATGTCAGCTCGGTGAACCCGGCCTCCTGGGCGTCGGCGATGCCGGCGCCGAAGTACACCCGCGCGATCTTGCTCCAGTGAATCGCCGCCGCGCACATCGGACACGGCTCGCAGGTCGTGTACATCTCGCAGCCGGCCAGATCGATCGTCCTCAGCACGGCGGCGGCCCGCTGAATCGCCACCACCTCGGCATGTGCGGTCGGATCGGTCCGCCTCCAAACCTCGTTATGCCCCGCCGCGATCAGTTTCCCGTCCTTCACGATTGTCGCACCGAAGGGCGACTGGCCCGCGGCGATGCCCATCAGCGCCTGCTCGACCGCGCGTTTCATCCATTCTTCGTTCACGCCAAACTCCGATTCGGCCGCTGTCTCCCGCCGATGGACCCATCTCGCGCCCTGCCGCAGAATACGCCCATCAACCAGGCGGCGAAAGCGCCGCACGAAACCACCAGCGCGAGGCGCGGCAGGCACGAGCATGAAAATAAAAATCACAAAAGCAGCGGCGGCCAACGCCGCTCGGATGATGCTTCTGGCGAGCGTCGCGTGGCTATCGGGCTGCGGCGGTCTGGGCCGAACGACGGCCATGCGAATGCCGCCGCCCCTGCCGAACGAAGGCCGGCTCGGCGTGGTCGGCGACGACCGGGAATTGCCGCCCGTGCAGCGCGAGTTTCGGGCCGCATGGGTCGCAACGGTCGGGAATATCGACTGGCCCTCGCGCCCGGGTCTGTCCACCGAGCAGCAGCAGGCCGAGCTGCGCGCAATCGTCGAGCGGGCGGCGCGGCTGCATCTCAACGCGCTCATCTTCCAGGTGCGGCCGGGCTGTGACGCCGTCTACAAGTCCAATCTCGAACCTTGGGCCGAATGCCTGACCGGCCGGCAGGGAGAAGCGCCCGCGCCCGCGTATGATCCGCTCGCCTACGCCATCGAACTCGCTCACGACAACGGTCTTGAGCTGCACGCCTGGATCAACCCGTTCCGAGCCCGCCCGAAAGACGAACGCTCCGCCTCCGCCGCCAACCACGTCAGCCGGACGCGCCCGTCCATCGTTCGCGTCTATGGCAACCAGCTTTGGCTTGATCCCGGCGAGCCCGCGGCGCGCGACCACTCGCTGCGCGTCATCGCGGACATCGTCCGTCGCTACGACGTCGACGGCGTGCACATCGACGACTACTTCTACCCGTATCCCGTCAAGGACGCGGCCGGAAAGCCCATCCCCTTCCCCGACGACGCCGGCTTTCAGCGTTATCGCGACGGCGGCGGGCATCTTTCGCGCGACGATTGGCGGCGCGACAACATCAACCAGTTCGTGCGCCAGATGTACGAGACCGTCCACCGCACGCGCCCGGACGTACAGGTCGGCATCAGTCCCTTCGGCATCTGGCGACCGGGAAATCCGCAGGGCATCCGCGGCATGGACGCTTTCCAAAACATCTATGCCGACTCGAAACTATGGCTGACAAACGGATGGTGCGATTATTTCACGCCGCAGCTCTACTGGCGGATCGAGCAGACCGAGCAGAGCTTCCCCGCGCTGCTCGCCTGGTGGCTGGGGCAGAATCCGCGCGGCCGTCACATCTGGCCGGGCAGCTTCATCAGCCAGGTCGGCGGAAAATGGCCGGCCTCGGAAATCACCGAGCAGGTCCGCATCACGCGCGAGAAGAACGCCGGCGGCGCCGTTTTCTTCAGCATGCGCGCCCTGATGAATAACCGTGGCGGACTGTCGGACGCTCTGCTGGGGCAAACTTTCCAGACGCCTGCGCTGCCTCCGGCAACGCCCTGGCTCGACGCGACGCCGCCGCTCCCGCCGCAAGCACGCGCGATCCCGCATGCGAACAACGCCACGCTGCTCGCCTGGCGTCCGCGCGACCTGTCGGACCTGCCCGCACATTGGATCATTCGCATTCGACACGGCGGCGAATGGCGCGTGACGCTGCTGCCCGGCTCGCTGTACAGATTCACCGCCCCCCCCGGTCCCAACAACGCACAATTCGATTTCGCTGCGATTTCCGCCGTCGATCGGCTGGGGAACATCAGCCCGCCTACCGTGTTTCGCTAGTCCGCCGTGCGGGCTGACTGCGAGAGGTATACTGCATCGATGATCCACGGCGGCGATGACGGCTGGACGCTGGTCGAAGACGGCTTTCGCGTTGAAGAGAACCGTGCGATCGAAGGGTTGTTCACGCTCGGAAGCGGATACCTCCACGTGCGCGGCTCGCTGGAGGAGCACTTTGACGACGATCCGCAGGACGTCAGCTTCACGAGAACGCCTGCCAATGTGACCAGCGAGGTGTTTCGCGCCACGAAGGCCAAATGGGGCGCGTATGTGCCGGGAGTCTTCGGAAATCACCCCACGCTCGGCAACGAGCTGATCCACCTGCCCTGCTTCGTCACGATTCTCCCATGCGTCGATGGCGGCCGAATACGCGCGGATCTCTCCGAATACCGCGTATTCCGCCGCACGCTGCACCTCGACATAGCCACGCTGCGCCGCGAGGTCGAACTAGCGAACTTCGACGGAACGCCGGTGCGAATTTGTTTTGAGCGCTTTGTCAGCGCGGCCCGGCCTCATCTCTGCGTGCAGCGCGTTTCGCTGGAGGTTCAGCCCGGTCGCCTCGTCCACGTGCAGGCCGGCATCGACGCGGATGTGCGCACCAACGGTTTCGATCACCTGGCAGATGTGCGGTTTGAGCGCACCGCGGAAAAGGCGCTGCGATGCGATCTCGATACAGACGGCGGCACGCACGTCAGAATCGCTACAGAGCTGCGCGCCGCCGGAGCGTTTTCGCTGGATACTTCAGGGCGGCGCGCCTCACTGATAACGCAGGCCCGAAGCGAAACATCGCCCCTGACGCTGGAAAAACGCACCGCCGTCACGACTTCGCGCGACCTGCCCAACCGCGACGCCGGCGATTTCCTCACAGACGCCGCCGACCTGACCTTCGACCAGCTCCATGCCGAGCACGCCGCGGTCTGGCGGCAGCGCTGGCAGGATTGCGACGTCGAGATTGAAGGCGACGCCGATTCGCAGATCGCCATCCGCACCGCGATCTACCATCTCCTCCGCTGCCACGTCGACGACCCGCGCGTGGCGATCGATGGCAAGGGCTACTCCGGCGACGCATACTGGGGCCGCTTCTTCTGGGATACGGAGATGCTGCTGCTCCCGTTCTATCTGTACAGCGACCCGCGAAAAGCCCGCACGCTGGCGGATTTCCGCGTGCAATCGCTGCCCGGTGCGATGAGAAACGCCAAGCGATACGGCTACGCGGGCGCCCGCTACGCCTGGGAATCCGACGCCGCCGGCGACGAATGCTGCCCGAATTGGCAATACGCCGATCACGAGGTGCATGTCACCGCAGACGTCGCCTACGGCCTGGCGCACTGCGCCGCCGCGACGAGCGACGCCGATTATCTGAGCGGCCCGGCGGGCAACGTGCTGATCGAGACCGCGCGCTACTGGGTGCAGCGCATCGACTGGACGCAGGCTCCCGAATCGGCCACGCGCACGCCCGTTCTTCTCGGCGTAATGGGCCCGGACGAGTACACGCCGATCTCGAGCAACAACGCCTACACGAACCGCATGGTCGCCTTTGCGCTCGATCAAGCGGCCAGAACCGCCGAACGCTCGCCCTCGCGCGCTTTCGCCGTTTCCGCCGAAGAGATCGCCGCCTGGCGCGACGTCGCCGCGCGATTGCCGATTCCGCGGCACCCGCGGCGGCCCGAGCTGGTGCTGCAATGCGACGAGTTCCTCTCGCTGGCCGAGCCGGACTTTGATCGCCGTTGGAAAGACCGCTCGCGCACGTTCGCGTCGCAGGTCTCGCAGGAACGCCTGTACCGCAGCAAGTGCCTGAAGCAGGCGGACGTGCTGATGCTCATGGCGCTCTTCCCGAACGAATTCAGCGACCAGCAGGTGCGGGCCGCCTGGGACTATTATCTGCCGTACACGACGCACGATTCGTCGCTCTCGCCGGGAGTTCATGCGCTCATCGCGTGCCGGCTCGGGCTGCTCGACGAGGCATGGCGATTCTGGCGGCAGGCGTGCGCGATCGATCTCGACACACAGCACGGCGGAGCGTCCGAAGGCGTGCACATCGCGAATTGCGGCGCGATCTGGCAGATGGCGATCTTCGGGTTCGCGGGATTGCGGAGCGCTCTTCAGCGCGACATCCCAACGCTATCTCCGCGATTGCCGCAGCAATGTTACGGAACGGAAAGGCCGAGGCCCGGCACGAGTTCGCCCAATCCCTTGACGATGTACTCCACGCCGAGCGCGCCGAGCACAATCCCCATCAGGCGCGTCAGCACGTTGATGCCTGTATTGCCCAGGAATCGCCCGATCGGCAAGGCCAGCCGCAACACGATCCACGCGGAAAATCCGATCGTGACGATCAGCGCCACCAACACCGCGGTCTGCTCGATGCTGCGCGCATGCTCTCCCCACAGGATGATGGTGCTGATCGTTCCCGGCCCGGCCAGCATCGGCGTCGCAAGGGGCACGATCGCGATGTCCTCGCGCGACGACGCTTCGCTTTCCTCCTCCGGCGTGATGCGGGCCGACCTCGGGCGAGCCCGGACCATGTCGAGCGCCATGAGCAGAAACAGCACGCCGCCGATCACGCGAAAGCTCGGAACGCGGATCGAAAACAGCATCAGCAGAAATCCGCCGAACGCCAGCGAGCCAAGCATGACCAGCGTCGTCGCGATCGCCGAGCGCCGGGCAGCACGGTTCCGGTCCGCCGCGGTCCAGGTGCTGGTCAGCGACAGAAACAACGGCGCCGCGCCGATCGGGTTCAGGGCCACGAATAGCGTCAGGAGCTGCTTGAGCGTGACGGCGAGTTCAGGCATCTCGTTCGCTCACCGCCTCAGATCTCGTGCCGGCTGAACCACACGCCGAAAATCGTCGCCGCCAGAATGCGGATGTCGAGCGAAAGCGACCAGTTGCGGATGTAGTGCACGTCGTGCTGAATCCGCTTGCGCAGCGACGTCTCGCCGCGATAGCCGCGGATTTGTGCGAATCCGGTCATGCCGGCCTTCATCTTGTGGCGTTGCATGTACTTCGGGATTTCGGCCTTGAATTGTTCGATGAACTCCGGCCGTTCCGGCCGCGGCCCGACCAGCGACATTTCGCCCGCCATCACGTTGAAGAGGTTGGGCAGCTCATCCAGGCTCGTCCGCCGCAGAAACGCCCCGAGACTGGTCCGCCGATCGTCGTTGCGTTTGGACCAGACCGGGCCGTCCTTTTCCGCATCGACGTGCATCGTGCGGAATTTGAACATGTCGAATTCCTGCCCGTCGAGCCCGACCCGCCGCTGGCGATAGAACACCGGCCCGGGGCTGGTCAGCTTGATCAGCAGCGCGATCGCCAGCATCGGCCCCGCGGCGATCAGCAGGCAGATCGTCCCCACCACGACGTCGAACCCGCGCTTGACCAGCGCGTTCCAGCCGTACAGCGGCGTCTGTCGCAGGGAGAGAATCGGAACGTCGTCCAGACGCGTGATGTCCGGCCGCATGGCGTAATGCGGATTGAGCTCCGGCACCATGCGGATGTCGGACGTGGTCTGCTCGAGCGCCTGAAGCACTTCTTCCAGCCGATGGGCTTCGCTCGTCGGCAATGCGACGAAGACCGCGTCGACCGGCTTTTCCTCCAAAATCGCGCCGGTGTTCGCCAGCGGCCCGAGCACGGGCAAGCCCCGAACTTCCAGCGGCTCGCCCGGATGGCGGTCGTCGATGAAGAAATGCGTCTCCATTCCAGTCCAGGGATTGTCCTCGAGCGCGGCCAGGAGTTTCTGGGCGGTGCGCCCACTGCCCACGATCGCGGCGGACCGGCGGTTGTAGCCGCGGCTGCGCAGAATTCGGAGCACGATCCGCACCGCGCCGCGGAAAAACGCGAAACAGGTAGTGCCGACCACCGCGTACGTCGCAATGAACCAGCGCGAAATCTTGTGCGAATCCGGGTCCGCCATGTAATCGACGGCGATGATCGCGATGATCGCAACGAAAAACGCCTTGACGATGTCGCGCGTCTCGCTGATCACCGTCTGGTCGCGGCGCGGCCGGTAGAGCCGCAATCGATAAAAAATAAACAGGTGGGCGGCGACAACCAGCGGCAGGAGCGGAATGTACTTGTCGCTGAGCGGCGGCACGCCCTTGGTCGGATCGACGCCGATGAAGTGAAAACGCAGCCAGTATGACCCCAGCCAGGCGACCGCCACGGCGCAGGCGTCCGCCAGAACGAGGAGTCCCAGAACAAGCTGGCTGTGCTGCTTCAGCATCCCGCGGGAATTTTACCCCATTCCGGCGTGTCCGGCAGGGGCCCGCCGATGCGGCGGTCGGCCGACGTAGCGTCCCGCGATCGTAGCGGCCGGCGTCTCGCCGGCCGTAGTTGCACAGATCAGATCACTACTTGCTACTGACTTCGCAGTACCACCGCCTGCGGGACGCAGGCCGCTACAGCGAGTTGGCAAGGGCCGACACTGGTCAACCGCGCGGTGCTACGGCTTGACGGGCTGCGATTCCGGCGTCGTCAGCTTGGCAGCTTCGAACGAATTGTCTGCCAGGGAGCTCCGCGCGCTCGTCATGAGAACTGACGAAACCGTGAGCCGCAATCGCTTCAGCCCAATCAGCGTCTTGCACACACCCGAGCTTCAACGACCAACCCCGCGTGCCTTCACCGTGATGCCCCCCTTTGACACAATAGCGTTTGTCGTTTTGAACTGTACGCTGGTCTGGTTCTGGCCCGGCCGCAACTTCGATGGTACGACTTTCAGCACAATCATCTGCGTACCCTTCTCGTCGCCCTGCGGCGGCCGGGCTGTCGCCTCCAACCAGGAAATGCCTGCTTCCAATTCCCCTACGATCGTGTCCGCTTTGGAGCAGAAGGCGACCACTCGTTCTTGGCTTTCGCCGGCCTCACGCGCGACGTCGCCAAAGTCAACCATCTCCTGAGTCAGATACCACTCCTGCTTAATCGTCGCCTTGAGTATCGCCGTGAATTTGCGGCCGTCCTTCAGGCTGACGCAGATCCAGGCCGACTTGGTGCGCCCGATCGCGCCCACGTCCAATTCAACGTCGATCTCGATCGTTTGGCCCACAGGTACAATGCGATTTTCCAGTAGCGGTCCGTTCGTTACGAGCGCACAGCCGGGTGCGGATGATACGCCGTACAATTGCACGTCACTCGACGACCGATTCTCAAAGTGCAGTTGCGTGCGGCCCTTGCCGCCCCAGGGAATCACCCCAAGGTCGACTTCGGTTTCCACAAAACCCACCCGCGGCAACGCCACGACCGCTGTCGCGCCGCCGGCGCGACAACCGAACTAAAAAAGGCACGCCGCCGCGATCGCTGCCAACGCCGAAATGCTCGCTCGGAACGAGACGAAGCGCGGGTTCATATCAGCTCCTTGTCCAGTGGTACAACTTATACACTTGAGCCCTTACGGGGTTTCAAGGATTTCTGTTCAGAACGTGGTGCGGGGTTTCCCTTAGAGTGGCTACCATAATCAGCCGCGCCCGGCACGAAATACGGCCCCACGCGCTTGCGCTTGGGGTTCTGTTAGGCGTTCTTAGTTTACGTTGCAGATTCGGCCAATCTCGCCGCATTCGCCAAGGAGACCGGGTCGGAACCCGGCCCCACAATCACATACGCCGCCCTGCGGGGCCACGGCCTGCGGGACGCAGGCCGCTACGCGGAACCGCCGCCGGCGGGACCGCCGCGCCGCCGGAGATTACAATCCCCATCGGCGGCGCGGCCCCGCACAGCGGAGCGACCGCGGACGGCGGCGCCGCCGCGGATGGCGGAACGGTCGAGGACGGCGGCGGTTTTGCAACGGCTAGGCGCGCGAATGGCGATTCTGGTCCAGAAATTCGGCGGAACGAGCGTCGCGGATGCGCATCGCATCCACCTCGCCGCGCGCAAGGCGATCCGCGCCAAGCTCTCCGGCAAGCAGGTCGTGCTCGTCGTCTCCGCGATGGGACATGAGACCGACCGCCTCGTCGATCTGGCCGCGCAGGTCTCGCGCAAGCCGTCGAAACGCGAAATGGACATGCTGCTGGCGACCGGCGAGCAGGTTTCGATCGCGCTGGTGGCGATGGCGATCCACGAAGCCGGCCACGAAGCGATCAGCATGACCGGCGCCCAGGCCGGCATGCGCACCGACGACGTGCACACCCGGGCCCGCATCCGCTCGATCGACACGCCGCGCATCCAGCACGTGCTCGACGACGGCAAGATCGTCATCGTCGCCGGCTTTCAGGGCGTAACGGACGATTCCAACATCACCACGCTCGGCCGCGGCGGCAGCGACACGACGGCGGTCGCCCTGGCGGCGGCCCTGCGGGCCGAGATGTGCGAGATTTACACCGACGTGGACGGCATCTACACCACCGACCCGCGGATCGTGCCCGAGGCCCGCAAGCTCGACGCCATAAGCTATGAAGAGATGCTGGAGCTGGCCAGCCTCGGCGCCGGCGTCATGCACGGCCGATCGATCGAAGTCGGCGAGAAATTCGGCGTGCCGATCCACGTTCGCAGCAGCTTCACCGACACTCCGGGGACCATGATCATGGCCGAACCCAAAGGCATGGAAGACGTCGTGGTGCGCGGCGCCACATTAAAACGCAACATCGGCCGCATCACTTTCGTCGGGCTGCCGGCTCAGCAGGAGCTGCCGCACGAAATCTTCGACCAGGTCGCGGCGCAGCAGATCAGCGTCGACGACATCATCCAGAACGTCTAC
>JACRLV010000309.1 GCA_016235145.1 Planctomycetota bacterium | reverse complement strand
TCGAAATGCACGGGGCCGCCGGCCGAGGTCATGATGATCGCCGTGGCTTCGTAGACCATGTCCGCGAGCATCAGAGCGAGAATCAGGAGCAGAATGAGGACGCCTTCGCGGCTGAGCTCGATCCGTTTGGGCCGCACGACGAGCCGCATGATCAGGAAATACGCGACGCCGACGATCACGCCCACGCCGACGAGATCCTTAATGAACAGATACACCGCGCCAAGCCACGTGTCGTCATCGAAGATCCAGAACCCGAAGCCCGGGCCGGGGCGATAGCCGACGCCATAAAAATCCACGGGGCAGTATCCCGTGAATCCGCGGGCGACCAGCACGATCGTCCGCAGGGCCAGTACGACGAAACCGCCGAAGATGAGGGCGTGCGCGATGCCCGCCCCGCGATAGCGGAACATCCGCGCCTGGCCGAATACGTAGCGCAGCACCTGCCGCACGCGCCGCGACGGGTTATCACTTCGTACGGCGGGGGCCTTGGCGGCGAACATCAGCTTCCAGCGGTGCGACGCGGTACGGGCGAAAAGACCCAGGCCGACAACCAGAATCAACAACATCAGCAGCGCACTCATGGCGTCCTTTCGCTCCGGTCGGGACAAACAGGAAAACCGCGCGTCCGAATTGTAACGTACCCGCGCGCCGGGTTGGTACTTCCGTCGTTTGTCAGCAAAGGCCGGATTTCGCAGAGCTGCTATTCATCAAACGCGGAATCCGCGATGCGCACTGAAAAAGGTCGAAAATTCGTGCACATTGGTCAGTTTGCTGGTTTGGATGAAAAAGCGGAGTGAATCATCGACCACACCTGGTCCGCCAACGCGGCTTGGCCTGATTTCGTCAGGTGCAATCCATCGCTGGTTGTTCCGGGTAACGCGAGCAGTGATGTGAGCACCCGTCGCGGAACCAGGCGAGCTCCGGCGCGCGCGGCGACGCGGCGCTGTGCAGCGATGTATTGGCCTTGCAGGGGCGGTGCAGGGATCTCGAACAACACCACGGATCGAGCGCGCCGTCGGGCGGCTTCGACGATGTACGTCAGATCCTGCTCGAATTCCGTGTCGGGTCGTCGCTGGAGGATGTCGTTTCCGCCGATCAGGATGAGCACGACGCCGGCATCGTCAGGAAGCGAATCCGCTTGCCGTCGTCCTGTGCTGGTGGTCGCGCCCGCGGAAGCGAGATTCCGCACCTCAATTCCATTCTGCTTGCCTATGAGTTCGGGCCAGGTGGAGACGCCGTTGCCGATCCCCGCCGAGAGCGAATCACCGATCACGCAGAGCCGGGTTTCTCCGCCGGAAGGCAAGCGCGGTAGGAACCGGCTGCACGATTCCAGTGCAAGTGCGGTCAGCGAAAGCGCCGGGAACACGATCATGGTCGAGTGACGAACGCGGGGGTACGTGCGCGCGAATCGCGATATTTGTGCAATGATCCAAAGCGGAGTTGCAACGCACAATGCGACGAGCAGCACCGCGTTGATCGGCGTAGCTGATATTGAGACCAGCAGCCAGCCGATTCCAAGCAGGATCAGGGCGACGAGCAAGCCGCGCGTTTCCACCGTCACGCCGACGATCGGCGCCAGTGCGCAGATCGCCATTCCGAACAGGAACGGCGTGCCGGAGGCGACGAAAAGGGCGAAGCGCATCGAGCAGCCCCAGCAGAGGTAGCTTCAAAACCGCGCCGCGCGTGCATCGATGCGAACTAGTGTAGTTAGTAACGCTGTTTGCATCTTAACAGGGTGGTCCGGGCGTCCCGCCCGGGTCGGACAACGGGCGAGACGCCCGTACCACCCGTGATGCACTATTTCTGACTAGCTACACTAGCTCGCCGACCAGGTCGTTCCCTGCGGGCCGTCGCGAAGCTCGATGCCGATCGCCAGCAGGCGGTCGCGAATCTGGTCGGAAAGCGCGAAGTTCTTGGACTTACGGGCTTCCTGCCGCATCTCGATCAGCATCTTGATGAGGTCGTCCTGCTTCGACGAGCCGCTGCCGCCGGTGTCGCGCCAGATCAGGCCCAGCGCGTCGCCGGCGAGTTTGCGGGCAAGCGTGTCAACGGTAGCCAGATCTTCTCTGCCCGCGCCGTCGGCCACCCATGAGCGGCACTGCCGCGCGAAATCGAAGAGCACGGCGATCGCGGCGGCGGTGTTGAAATCCTCATTCATTGCGTCGGCGAACCGTTTTTCGATCTCGGACAGCGCGGTGCGCACCGCGTCGCTCGCCGGGCGCGAGGCGGCGCTCCGGGCCGCCCGGGCGACTTCGGCGAATGCGTCGCGCAGCTTGTATGAGCCGCTCTCGGCGGCGATGAGCGCATCGTTGGAGAAATCCTGCGACGCGCGGTAGTGGCTCGTGAGAATGAAGTGTCTCACGACCGTCGGTTCGTAGGCGCGTTCCAGCAGCACCTGGCCGGACCGATCCAGCAGCGGCTGCGGCGTCGAGATCGCGTCGCGGATCAGCACGCCGTTGCCGAGGCTCTTGGCCATCTTCTGGCCGTTGATTGTGCACATGTTGTTGTGCAGCCAGTAACGCACGAAGGGCTTGCCGGTGCAGCATTCCGACTGGGCGATTTCGCACTCGTGGTGCGGAAACTGGTTGTCGAGTCCGCCGCCGTGAATGTCGACCGTGTCGCCGAGATATTGGCGGGCCATCGCGGAGCATTCCAGGTGCCAGCCGGGAAATCCCCAACCCCACGGGCTTTGCCAGCGCATGATGTGGCCGCCCTCGGCCCGCTTCCAAAGAGCGAAATCGGCAGGATGGCGCTTCTCAGAACGCAGCTCGACGCGCGTGCCGGCTTCCTGCTCGGCGACGCTTCGCCCGCTCAGCCGGCCGTAGCCCGGGAAGCTGGCGACGTCGAAGTAAACGGAGCCGTTGACCTCGTAGGCGTGGCCCTTTTCGAGCAACTCGCGGCACATTTCGATCTGCTCGGGGACATGGCCCGTCGCGCGCGGCATGATGTCAGGCCGCAGCATGTGCAGCGCGTCCATGTCGTCTAGCCACGCGCGCGAAAACGCCTCCGCGACCGCCATCGGGTGGAGGCCGCGCTTTCGCGCCTCGCGGGTGACCGGGTCTTCGCCGTCGTCGGAATCCTGCGTGAGGTGCCCAACGTCCGTGATGTTCTGCACGTAGGTGACGTCGTAGCCGCTGACCCGCAGCCAGCGCACCATCGCGTCGAAATGAACGCCGCTCTTTGCGTGGCCGAGGTGCGCCGGCCCGTAAACCGTCATGCCGCACTTGTAGAAACCGACCTTGCGCGGCCGCAGGGGCGTGAATTCCTCGATCTGGCGCGAGAGACTGTTGTAGATCCGCAAGCCCATGTTCGTGCGCCCTCAAACGCGCCGACCGGCGCGGCGGTGAAGTCTATACGGACGATGCCGCCGGCGGCGAATCGCCGACAGGCCGAAGAGCCCGTTGAAAACTAGTCGTAGCGTCGGACCTCCTAGTCCGATGGTGGTTTTCGCCACAATGTCGTCGTCGGACTCGGACGTCCGACGCTACAGTCGCGGCTCCCGGATTCGCCAACGCCCGGCTACGGATTTGCCGGCTGCGACGTCGGGCCCTTCTTCCAGGGCTTGCGCTCGGTTGGATTCAGCTCGTCGTACATGACGAAGTCCGCAATCTGCTTTTCGTTCGGCGCGGAGCTGGTCCAGGCGGCGGAGTACAGCGCGCCGAGCATCGCGCCCGCGTCGGTCACGCACTTGGTGACGAGTTCCTTGCCTTCGGATTCGTCCAGCTTGCCGGACTTCTCAAGCTCGTACACTGTCGCGACGCGTCCGTGCGATTCGCGGATCGCTCCGAGGACCTCTTTCCACGGATCGCGGGCGTTGAGTTTGGGTTCCTGCGTGGCGACGGACTTAAGCGACTCGTACGACAGGTGATGCGTGGCGATCATTCCGCCGTCGATGTAGGAGTGAATCTGGTTGCTGGTGGTGTAGCCGTTCGGATTCTCGCCGACCCAGCCGTTGAAGTGCTTCGTGGTGTGCAGCGGCTGGTGAATGTCGCCGACGAAATGGCTGAGCATGCCCATGTGGTAGATTGCATTCTCGCGGGCCTGCTGAAGCTGGAATTCGCGGCTGGGATCGTTCACCTTTTCGAGCACGCGAATCTGCCAGAACGCGGCCTGGAGCTTGGTGTAGTGCTCCGCTACGGCGTGCGGCAGGAAGCCCGGCCATTCCTTCGAGCGGTCGGAATCGCGGGCGGCGTCGTAGGGCGGAGCCTGCTCCGGGTGAATGTGCTTGGCCACCGCCATCGCGCGCAGGTACTCATAGCGGAGCGGCGGAATGGTCTCCAGCGTCAAGCCGAAGCCGTCCAGATCTTCAACGTCGAGAAAATGATCCGGCTTGTTCTCGTGGCCGAGAACCGGAGAATTCCAGCCGCGCCAACGATCGACCTCGCTCGACTCAAACGCGATGCGGCGCCGGGTCGTTTCTTCGCGCAGATACTCCCGTGCGTCCGCCGGCATCTTGTCGAGCGCAAGCAGCGTGATCATGCGATGGCCGCGTGCGTTCCACGCGCCGGCAAACGGAACGATGAGTTGGACGAACAGCGCGATTGCGAGAAAACGTCGCATGAATGGCTCCTGGGCCGGTTGAAACAGATACTCCTGGTTCCTGACGATTCGCGTCGGCATGACGACGCTTGCCGCGCGGAGCGTTGTCGGAGTGTAGCGGTCGCCGGCGGCGCGTGTCACGAGGGCGCCCCGCGACGACACAGGCGCAGATTGCCGCCTGTTACTGCACCCACGCGCCGTTGGCCGCTGGGTCTATCACCTGGACCCGGTTGTTCCCCGAATCGACGACAAACAGCCGCCCGCGCTTGTCGACGACGACCGCCCATGGATACGCCAACTCGCCCGCCTCGCGCCCGGCTCGCCCCCAGATACCCAGCGATTTTCCATTCACGTCAAATCGCTGCACGTGGTTGTTTTCGTATTCGACCACCGCGAGCGTCCCATCCGGCAGCATCTCGACGTTGTACGGAAAGCGCATCTGGCCGGGGCGTGCGCCGCTTTCGCCGAAAGATCCGATGTAGCGGCCGTCGGAGGTGAAATGGCAGATCCGGTGGTTGCACGAATCGGCGACCCACAGCGTCGAATCCGGCGCCAGGCACAGGCCCTGCGGACGGCGCAGCGAAGCCGCGCCCGCGTCCGGCCCGCCGAAGCTGGTGACGAATAGCCAATCCGGCGTGTACTTGCTGATGCGATCGTTGCCGCCGTATTCCGCGACGAAGATGTAGCCCTGCCCGTCGACCAGCACGTCGGTCGGCAGGCGGAATTGGCCGGGCCCGTCGCCATAGGCCCCGAACTGGCGATCAAGCGTTCCTTCCGCCGTGAACACCGTGACGCGGGCGTAGTGCGTATCGGCGGCGTAGATTCGGCCGTCGGGTCCAGCGCCCAACCCGGTCGGCTTTCCGGCGTTGAATTCGGGCATGGTCCAGCCGCGAACGAATTTGCCGTCCGGGTCGAATTCCTGAATTCGCCCGCCCTTGTCGACGACGTACAGGTCGCCGTTGCCCGACACGACCGCGGCCCGCGGGTAATTGAACTCACCCGGCCCGATGCCCGTCTGGCCGATGATTCGAAGCGGTGGGGCGGCGGTGCCGGGCTCGCTTCCACAGCCTGCAAGGACAACAGCCAGCGCGGCGGCGAGCGAGTGCAGCGCGACGGTCGGAGAGATAAGCACGGTAGTTACGGCTTTGGCGCGGTTGTGGATGCGGGCGCCGGCGGCGCCTCGCCGTCGGCCTTCTTGAACAGCGCCAGCAACGTGTTTCGATCGATGAACCCCGACGAGGTTTCGAGAACCCGCCCGTTTGATCCGATCAGGGCAACGCCGGGCGCGTCCGTCACGCCCCATCGTTCCGCCAGCGGCTTGTCGACGTTGTAGGCGAGTACGACGCAATAGTAGGCTTGCGTCGCCGTCCGGACGGTGGGGTCC
>JACRLV010000100.1:4707-17439 GCA_016235145.1 Planctomycetota bacterium | reverse complement strand
GGACAGCTTGTCGTCAATCAGCACATAGGTAGGCGGCCCGAGCAAGACCACGACTTGATCGTCGATCGCTCGCCGCTGGTCTCCGCGCCGCAGCTCCAGCTCAAGCGTTGTGCTGCTTCTGGCCGCGGGCCGCAGGGCCAGGGAGAGTTGCCACAGCGGTCCGTCGTCCCAGGCCAGCGGCGTCGGCGCCGTCGAGCCTTGCCATCTTCGCACCAGGAACCGGCCGCTCTGGAACAGCAGCGGAAGCAGCACCGGACGCGCCTCGACCGCGATCTCCCCGCCGCCGAATTTCCGGTCAGAATCGGAATAGGAGGAATAGCCGGCGTAGTAGCTGGTGCGCAGCGCCGTCGCGGCGGCGCCCATCATCAGGCAAATCCGCCGGTCGAGCTCGTCCGGCAGCCGCGCGAAATCTTCCGAGCCGAGCGTCAACCGTTTCCACGTGCGGAGCTGCTCGCCGCGGCGCGTCTTCACTTGGCGGCGGGCGTCTTGATTGGGTAGGGAATCGGGTCGTCGAGAAAATCGTCCTCGTCGCCCTCGATGTCTTCGTCCCAGTCGGACAACATGAAGGATACGCTGGCAGGCGGCGAGCGGAGAGACGGGAGGGAATCGCACGCCAGGATCAGAGCCCAGAGGTGCTTACACGGCGAATACTCGTCTTGCGCATACGGGCAGGTACAGTCGCCCGAAACGCGCCAGGCCCGCGGTTGTTTTTCGATCGAAAGCGTCACGACATAAACGGCGCCGCCCTCAACCGTCGCGACGATCGATTTTTCGCCCGCGGACTCGATGCGGACGGAATCGGAGCGAAAATAGTCCAGCCCGCGCGATCGAATGCGCGACGAAAAATGGCTGGCCAGCGCGTCAGAGAACTTCGCCATGCTTGCTTTCCCGAAAGCCGAAATCGCCGTCGTTGGGGGGTGTGGCCGGGGATTTTGGCACAGAATCCGAGCCCCCAGCGCGAGCGCGTGGGAATTTTCCACGGTTTGCATACGGATGTTAGTTGAAAATTCGGCGACCGCCAGTCCGTTTCACGTGACAAACTCCGCGGGGGTGCGTGACAAGAACGGCCGGGTCTTGTCCAGCCCCGGGAGGGGCGGCAGAGAATAGCCCAGGATGCGTGCCGTTGGTCGCTTTCCCGCGGCCTGAGCCCCGTGCGTCACGACGTTCTTCCTTGAGCGCAAGTCCAAGAGAACCGAGGACCCCGGTCGAACGCGTGACGAATCGGACGTGATCTCCCATTTTGGCGTTCGCACTTCCTGCCCGCCGCGGCGTACACTGGATGGGGCGGCCGGCGGCTGCTCCGTGCGAAAGCGAGGTGCCTTCGTGTTTGACCTGATCAAGCAGACGATGCTGATGGGCGTGGGACTGGCGGCGATGACCAAGGACCGGATCGAGAAGCTGGCCCGCGACGTGGCCGACCAGGCGAAGTTGTCGCAGGACAAGGGCAAGCAGTTCGTCGACGAAGTGATGCAGCGCGCGGAGAAGGCCAAGCAGGACATGCAGACCGAGGTTTCGCGGCTGGTCGGAGAAAACCTCCAGCGTTGCAACCTGCCGTCGCGCGACGACATTTCCGCGCTCAACGCGCGCATCGAGCGGCTCGAGCAGATGCTACAGAATCGCTGCTCCTGATTCGCGGCCCGGCAGTGCGGCATTGCGGAGCGAGCTACTGCTCCCTCGCCCGGTACGCGGGGAGAGGGCTGGGGTGAGGGCGCGTTTTCAAAACTCCAATCGCCGGTGTGCGGGGCCAATCCCCCTCTCCCGGTATTCTGGGAGAGGGCAGGGGTGAGGGCGCGTTTTCAGAACTCCAATCTCCGGTGTGCGGGGCCAATCCCCCTCTCCCGGTATTCTGGGAGAGGGCAGGGGTGAGGGATGCAGCCGAGGGCGGCTGCGGTACATCGGAATCCATGCGGCCGCGCAAGGGCGCCGGCCGCGTACTCGCCGGCCATTCACTCGAGAATCCAGTGTCGATCGTGCTGGCTGAAAACCTGACGAAGACGTTCCGCGTGCCGCAGCGCGAGCCGGGGCTCGGAGCGGCCCTGCGTGCGGTGCTCCGTCGCAAGTACACCGACGTGCAGGCCGTCGCGGGCGTGAGCTTCTCGATCGAACCCGGCGAAATCGTCGGCTTCCTCGGGCCGAACGGCGCGGGCAAGACGACCACGCTCAAGATGCTGACCGGTCTGCTCCATCCGACCGCCGGGTCCGCCATCGTGATGGGCCATGTGCCCTGGAAGCGCGAGCGCGAGTACCTGCGGCGGGTCAGCCTCGTGATGGGGCAGCGCAGCAAGCTAAACTGGGATCTGCCGGCGATGGATTCGTTCCTGGTGCAGTTGGCGATCTACGACGTTCCCGAATCCGAAGGCCGGAAAACGATCGACGAGCTGGTCGAATTGCTGGAGCTCGGCCCGCTGCTGAAGAAGCCGGTTCGAAACCTGTCGCTGGGCGAGCGGATGAAATGCGAGCTGTGCGTCTCGCTGCTTCATCGTCCGCAGGTGCTTTTTCTCGACGAGCCCACGATCGGCGTCGATATCACCATGCAGGCGCGTATCCGCCACTTCATCGCCGACTACAACCGCCGCGGCGGTGCGACCGTCATCCTCACCTCGCACTACATGGCCGATGTCACCGCTTTGTGCCGCCGGATCATTGTGATCAACCACGGCCGGATTCTCTTCGACGGTCCGCTGGTCGGACTGGTCGAGCGTATGGCGCCGTTTAAGCTGATCGCGATCGATCTCGAGCGTGATCTGGACGGCGTTTCGCCGGAGCGATACGGCGAGCTCGTGTCGCGCGACGCGCGGAAGCTCACGCTGCGTGTGCCGAAGGACGCCGTCGCCGCCGCAACCAGCAGGCTGCTGGCCGAATTGCCGGTGCTCGATCTAACGGTGCAGGATCCGCCGATCGAGGACGTGATCGCCAACGTGTTTCACGTGAAACAGGATTCGCCGTTATGAGGCGGCTGATTCGCGCCATCGCCGCGATTTTCCGCGTGGAACTGTCCACGATGGTGCAATATCGCGGCGAGAGCGTTCTTTGGGCCCTCTGGGGCGTCGTTTATCCCGCGGTGGCGATGGCGATGTGGCAGGCCGCGGCCCGCGATCCGGCGGACGGCGGCGGCGTGGCGCGGTTCGGACAGGGCGGGTTTGCCGCGTATTTCCTGGCCTCGATGGTGATCGGGCACCTTACCACGGCCTGGGACGCTTTCGAGATGGGGTATTTCGTCCGCAGCGGGACGTACTCCGGCTGGCTGCTTCAGCCGCTGCTGCCGATCTGGCGTTCGGCCACCGTCAACTTCGCGTGGAAGCTCTTCACGACCACGATCCTCGTGCCGATCTGGCTGGTCATCGCCTGGGCCGCACGGCCCGAATTTCGGGTTGACGGACTGCACCTGGCGGCGGGAGTTGTGTCGGTCGTGCTGGCGGTCGGCATCTCATTTCTATGGGGCTACATCGTCGGACTCACCGCGTTCTGGACGAAGCGAACCGAGGCGATCGGCGAGCTGTGGTTCGGGGCGTCGCTGCTGTTCGGCGGGCGACTCGCTCCGATCGAGCTGCTGCCGACTCCGCTGAGGGAGCTGTCCTATCTGATGCCGCATCAGTGGACCCTCGGTTTTCCATGCGAAGTGCTGATGGGGCACGCGAGCGTGACGCGCGTCTGGTCCGGTCTTCTTTGGCAACTTGCATGGCTTGCGGCCGGAGCGGCGATCTTCCGCCTGGCGTGGAACGCATCTGTTCGACGATACTGCGCCGTGGGCGGATAGCGTTGCCCGCCGCCGTCGCGATGACGGCGCGGCAAGCGCAGGCTCTTGGGACCGGTATGCGTTGGATTGTCGTGATGCTGTTGATCTGCTCCGCCATCGCCGGCGGCATTCTTTGGCGCGTTGTTCCGGCAACGCGCGAAACACCCGCCCCGGGTCTGAACGACACGGGCGTACGCGCCTCCGCGCCGCCGGGCAGCTTTGACGCTGCCGACGGTTTGGAAACAGCCCGCGACATGCCGGCGGAATCGCCGCCAAACGCGACGGATGCTCCCGTTGTCGCGCCGCCGGAAGCGCCGCGTTCCGACACTGCAAGTCCGGGCGCAAACATGTCCATGGTTCAACCGATTCACTGGGCGGGCGCGCCCGCAAGCGGCATGCGCCCGGAAACCGACGCGAAACGCGCGGAACTCGCAAGCGAACTGGCCCGCCTTGAGAAAGCGAGCATGGAGAATCCCGCGGATCTGGCGGGCCTGTCTCGCTTGGCCACGCTTCAAATGAAGATGGGGCTCTGGTCATCCGCGATCGAGCCGCTGACCACGCTCGCCGCCGCCAAACCGGACGACGCGGAGGTGCGTTTCAACCTTGCCATCGCCACGCAGGCCTGCGGCCGGCTGTCCGACGCCCGGCGATGCTGGGACCGCGTGCTGGAGCTTTCGCCGCAGAACCTGGATGCATTTGCCTATCGCGGCGAGGTGCTGCTCGATCTGCGCGAATACGCCGCGGCGGAAGCGGACTTGCGGACGGTCGTCGCGCAGCGCCCGGACGACACCGCGGCCCAATTGAACCTGGCGCTCGCGCTGAAGCACCAGTCGCGGGCGGCCGAGGCGCTGGCCGTTGTCGAAGCGCTGCTAAGCCGAGCGCCGCGAAACGTGCCGGCGCTGGTTCGCGCCGCGTCGCTGGCTCTGGATCTGGCGGCGGAGAGCGGCCCGCCGGACCGAAGGCTGCTGGAGACCGCCCGCCAACGGATCGGCGAATTGGAAGCGATTGCGCCCGCAAGCCGGGAGACGTTGGAACTTCGCGAGCGGCTGGGGAAGGCGAGCGGCGGCTGAGATATGCGCTGCCGCGGAGCCAGGAGCGGGTTATGCGCGCATGCTGTGCCTTGGCATGGTTAAGCGTCACGCCGGCAAGCCGTTGGCCAGCACATCCTCAACCGCCGCGCTGAAGGCATCAATTTCTTCGATGGTGGTGTACGTGTTCGGCGAGACGCGGATGCCGCGGACTGTGCTCTTTTTCTCCGGATAGTCGATCGCGACGGTGAAGATTTTGTGCTTGGCCCAGAGGTGCTCGTGCAGCTTGACGTTGTCCATGCCTTCGATCGAGAACGTCACGAAGCCGCCGCTGTGCACCGGCTCCAGCCGCGTGCATAGCCGAACGCGCTTGTCCGCCAGGAGGCGGTTCGCCCAGCGGTTGCGCAGGTAGCGCAAGCGGGCCTCCTTGCGGGCCGGGCCGATCGCGTTGTGCAGCGTGACCGCCTCGGCGATTGCGAGGTAATTCGCCGCCGGGTGCGTGCCGATCTCCTCGAACTTGCGGATGTTCTTGCTCCGCGGCTCGATCGCCGCCATCAGCGGCCAGAGCGACTCGATGCAGCGGTCGCGCACATAGAGAAAACCGGTTCCATGCGGGGCCGTCATCCACTTGTGCAGGCTGACGCCGTAGTAGTCGCATTCCAGGTCATCGCGTTTGAACGCCAGGTGTGCGAATGCGTGTGCGCCGTCCACGATGACGGGGATGCTGCGCTCGCGCCCGAGCCGGATGAGTTCGCGCACCGGGTGAATCTGGCCGGAGACGAAGACGACGTGGCTGACCAGCATCACCTTGGTTTGCGGCGTCATCGCCGCGCGGTACGCCTGCACGACATCTTCGGGGCTCTCGACCGGCACGCGGATCGGCGCCAGCCGCAGCTTGATCCCGTCCCGCAGCTCGCGCTGCCTGTACGTATTGAGCATTCGCGGATAGTCGAGCTCGCACGCCAACACTTCGTCGCCTGGCTTGAGGTCGATGCCGTAGATGCAGATCTGGAGCGACTCGCTGGCGTTCCGCGTGATCGCCAGTTCTTCCGGCGAGCAGCCGAAAACCAGCGCCACGCGAGCCCGCACGTTTTCGACCTGCGGATCCTGTATCTGCCAGAGGTTCTTCGCGGGCGCGTTGTTGGCGAACTCCAGGTGCCGCCGCATCGCGTCCTGCACGACGCGCGGCGCGGGCGAGACGCCGCCGTTGTTCAGATTGATCATGCTGCGATCGACCGTGTACGCCTGCTGAATCTGGATCCAGAAGTCCTCGTCGGAGGCAAGCTGGTCGGGCGTGCGGTCGCCCGCCTTCTGCGTCGCGGCTTGAATGCGGGCGAGCGCGTCTTGGCGCAGGGCGAGCACGCCGATCGTGCCGAGCGCGGCGCCGCGGTGTATGAACTGCCGTCGAGTCTGGCTCATCATGCTGCCCTCTGCCGGCCGCGATGGACCGAAGCTGCGGAATGTGGAGCACCATACCCGCAGTGGTTCAAGATTGCAGCCCACAAGGACCGATAGTCAATCGGGGATGGCGCTCAGATGTGGGTTTCCCCGCGCCGTCACGCCTGGAGGATTTCGAAATGGCCCGCACGCCACAGCCTCGCCGCACGAACATCCTGAGCCTGACCACGGCTCTGCTCGGCGTCCTTCTGATTCTCCAGCTTCAGCCGTCCTGCGTGCCGACCGGAACAACCGGCGATCCGACTCTGGGCGGCCAGACCGTCATCAATCAGACCGGCCGCGAGTTGACCGCCGAAGAGCTGAACAGCCTGGCTGCGAACGCCGGCAATGGGCAGATTGTCGTGGTCTTTCTGAACCCCAATCCCGGTCCCGCCGGTCCGCAAGGCCCCCTGGGGCCGCAGGGGCTGCTTGGACCCGCCGGGCCCGCCGGTCCGTCCGGCACGCTGGTGGGCGAAGTTCGTCAGTGGGCCGGCAGCTACCGCGCCGTTCCGCCGGGATGGGTGCTTTGCGACGGGCGGCTGTTGCCTGCCAACGATTTCCCGGAGCTGTATGGCGTGTTGGGCCGGCGCTGGAGCAACGCGGCGGACGATCCGACGCTGTTTCGCGTGCCGGACCTTCGCAATCGTTCGCCGATGGGGGCGGACGGCGAATCAGCAGATGGACTTCCGACCTGCACGGTGGAAGGCAATCCGACATCGTCCGGCGGCGAGGCGTTTCATACGCTGACGATTGACGAGATGCCGGTGCATCACCACGACATGTCGCACGTACATTCGCTCCCCACGGTGACCTACTCGCCGGGAACGGGTGTCGTCATGGAGGGCGGAACCAGCGCGAACTCGTCGCTTTCCACCGCGCCCGCTTACCCAAGCATCACCGGCGACGCCGGCCTGGGGTGGCCGCATCCCGTACTCGATCCCTATTTTGCGTTGACCTACATCGTCTTTACGGGTCGATGAGCACGCCGAAACATCCGGCTTGGCGATTGGGGCTCCTGGCAAACAAAAAACCGCGTCGGGTCCGCAAGGGATGCGGACTCAACGCGGTCTTGAGCGGCTTCGGGGTCGCAATCAGCGCCGGCGCAGGCTGAGCAGCCCGCCGATCGCCAGCAGAACCACCGATGCCGGCTCCGGAATGTTCGGTTCACTCAGGTCCGTGCCGTACTGCCAGTTGACGTTCCCGATGCGGAGAATGTCAAAGTCGGCGGGCAGCCCGGTCAGCGTAAAGACGACCGAATTCCTGATCAGGGCGTTGCTTCCGGTGACGGCGGCATTGCCCGTGGCGGGATCATCGACGCCCGACGTGATCCCGTACTGAAGTCCGTCGACGCTTGACGGCCCCTGGAGGTTCGAGCCCGGGAACATGAGGCCCGCGCCGAAGAGCCCGAAACCCGCCGAGCCGACTCCGAAGGCCGCGCCATGCGGCGCCGGAAGCGCGAAGCTGTCCTCGTATTCCCATTCGCCGCCGACCACGCCGCCCGGATCCGTTCCGCCGAAGAGCACGGTCGATCCGGCGTTCAGCACGGCGCTGACGGGCGTCAGCGAAATCGCGCCGCCGGTAATGTCGAAGAACACCGCCGTCAGAATCTGATTCGGCGCCGTCACGTCTTCGCCGAGATTGGCGACGGTGATGATCAGATCGGCGCCGCTCGACTCAAACGTCGTCTCCGCCGTTCGGCTTCCGCCATCCGTGCCGCTGAACAGCGCCACATCCGCGGACGCGGCGGCGCACAGGCTTGAAATTGCGGCCGCCCCTACAAATAACGAACGCTTGTTGAATCCCCGCATACTCTGTACTCCTCTCTCTCCAGCCATTCGACGGACGGCCGCGGTAGCGCAGCTGCTGCGCGAACTGCCTGCGATCGTCAGTCGAATCCCCCTGCATACGGCTGGACGGCAAAGGCCGTCCTCTACCCCCGTGGTACTTCGCTCCGCCGTAGGCGTAAGCTCAACGATAGGCAGGCAATCGCGAAAAGTGAAGTGTAAAACCGCGTTCATGATGAAATTTTCCGACGATTTGCATTCACAGTCCGAGAACGCGCCCGCACCGTCCTGATAACGCCGTTCACGACGTGGTTATTGAGACGTTCACGATCTCGAACGGCGGTGCTCAGGATGCAAGGGCGCATGTGGACGTGAAGTTCGACAACGCGTGCGCTCGTGCGGCATTCGTCGCGCCGGCGCCTTATTTCGCGGAAAGCGCCGGCGGCGGAGGCTTCACCCAGACCCCCATGTGGATTTCGTCGACGTAGCGTTCGGACGCGAGCTTGGCCTGCCCGATACGGCGGCCTTCTTCGACGAATCCGAGCTTGCGATACAGCGCCAGCCCGATTTCGTTGCTGCTGAATACCGACAGGCAGACCTTTTCGAGAATCGGGTGCGCTGCGGCCCATTCCAGTATCGCGCGAATCATCGCGCCGCCGACGCCCTGATTGCGCCAGGCGGCATCAACGGAAAGGCCGATGGTGCCGGCGTGCGCCAGCCGCCGCCGCTCGCCGCTGAAGATGCCCAGGCTGCCGATGACCGTGCCGCCATGTGCTGCGAGCAGGATGACCGAACCGGGGTTCGTCGAAATCTTGACGAGAAAGTCCCGCTCCGCCTCGACGGTCGGCGGGAATTCGTCGGGCTGCGTGGCGATCTGGTCCGTGGTCGCGGCGGTGTCGCGCAGAAAAGTGAGCAACGCAGCGGCGTCCTCGGGTTCGGCGCGGCGAAGCGATTTCGTAGCGTCGGACCTCCGAGTCCGACGAACTCGTTGGAATTCGTAGCGTCGGCACTCCGAGTCCGACGAGAAACTGTACTCGTAAACTCGTCGGACTCGGAGGTCCGACGCTACGAATCTCACGCCCGCTCTCCCGGTACCCCGGGAGAGGGCCGGGGTGTGGGCGCATTTCCGAGCCCGACACGCAAGCGAGGGCAGAAGCGAGAAGCGAAAATCGAGATCAGAACCGTGCCAGCGCGTTTCAGAACATCAAGCGCCAGCACGTGGGGTCAAACAGCAGCCGAGGGCGGCTGCGGTACACCGTCGGACTCGGAGGTCCGACGCTACGAGTCAACGCCCCGCACCTCACTTCCCATCGGCCGGGACTTTCCATTCCAGGATGCCGCTCGAGCTGTCCGGTGCGAGTTGAACGAGCAGGCGCAACCCACTTGCGTCGACCGGCTCAAAAGTCACCCGATTGAAACGATCCGCTTCGACACCGGCCGCCGAGGCGCCGCGCACATCCGCCCAAGCATCGCCGACCTTCGCCTGAATCCGCCATGACGCGGGCGCCTTGCAGCCGCCGCCTTTTTTCGAATCGTCGAACCAGTACACCTCGACCGCGCTGACCTTCCGCGGCTTGTCGAAGTCATACTGCACCCATTGCTCGTCGCCTTTCTTCGGCCACCACGTGAACCGCGGCACGCCGCCGTCGGCGGAGCTCTCCGGCTCGACGCGGTCGTTCAGAGCCGCAATCGTGTCCTGCGGCGCGCAATGCGACGCCGACGGCTTCAGCCACGCCACCGGCTGCGGTTCGAGAAAGGCGGGCGACTCGGGAATCCAGACGAGCATGTCGCCGGCGTCGCGGTTGTTCCAGGCGAGATAGGGGACCATGACGAACGGCGCCGCGGCGATCTCGGGATGCGATGGGTTGGCCTGTTGCTGTTCCGCTCGCCTGCCAGACATCGTGCCCTTCAAGATTTGAACGCTCTTTAGCACGCCGCTTCCAGATTCGCGAGAGGCTTGAATGGGCTGCGAGCGGCCTTCGCGGCCCGACGCTTCGGACGAGCCAGCGGCTGGTTCGCAAAACAGATTTCGCACGCCTTGCGGGTTATCCGCTTGCTCCAGACAGTACACCAGCGGTCCAACCTGGATCGCGACGCGCCCCACGTCCGCCTTGACGCGCGGATCTGCGTGAACGCGTTCGACCGCCATCGGCAACTCGAATGTGAGCACGGTTTCGCCCTTCCATTTCCCGGCGATGCGCAGGTAACCGGCTTCGATCGTCGCGTTCCCAACGGGCTGGCCGCCGATGCTCAGTTTCGCTTCGCGGCACCACGCCGGCACGCGCAGCATCAGATCAAACTCGCACGGCTTGTCGACGCTGACTTTGAAATCGACTTTGCCGTCCCACGGATAGCGCGTGTCCTGCTTGACGGTCACGTTCGCCACGTTGCACGGAAACGTCGCCGTGCTCTTGGCGTACATGTTTACGTAGATCGCCTTTTCATTCTGGGCGTACATGTACCCGCCGACGGTCGGGAAGAGCCGGGCCAGGTTCGGCGGGCAGCAGGCGCAGGCGAACCACGGCTGGCGGCGTTGCCGGCCGCGGCTGGCGGGCGGGTTGACGTAGTTGAACGACTCGCCGTCGAGCGAGATCGCCGCCAGCACGTTGTTGTAGAGTGCCCGCTCCAGCACGTCGTAATACTTCGCGTCGGCGTGCAGCAGGTTCATGCGATGTGCCCAGAACACCAGCCCGATCGACGCACACGTCTCGGCGTAGGCGGTCTCGTTCGGCAGGTCGTAGGCGGTGGTAAAGCCCTCGTTGTGAGCCGACGGCCCGATGCCGCCGGTGATGTACATCTTGCGTTCGGTGAGGTCGGTCCAGATGGCGTCGAGGGCGGGTTCGTATCCGAACGCGAGGGGACCGATTGTGAGCGCGACGTCGCTGGCTCCCGAGTACAGGTACATTGCTCGGACCGCGTGCCCGACGATCTCACGCTGCTCGATCAGCGGCTTGTGGTCCTGGGCGTATTCGCCCCACAGCTTGCCGCGACGCGATGAGTCGCCGTGCTGGTTGACAAAGAACCAGGCGGTCGAAAAATAGCGATACGCCGGATCGCCGCCGAAGTCCCGCCGCGTGTGAAGGTCTTGAACTGCCGAGAGTTTCGCGGCCAATGCCGATTCGAACTCAGGCACGCCCGCTCTCCCCGGCTCCAGACATGCGACGAGTTTCCCGAGTTTGATCAGCGCCAGCTCGATCTCAGGATGTCCGCACGGATCGGCTTTCTGTGTTGTCGCCGGCCCAAACGTCGCGCAGATGTGATCCGCCAGCCTGATCGCAATGTCGAGCAGATTCCGTTTGCCCGTGCATTGATAATGCGCCACCGCCGCCTCGATCAGATGTCCGGCGCAATACAGCTCGTGCTTGTTTTCGATGTCGGTCCACTTCGGCTCGCCGGTCAGGACGAAATACGAATTGACGTACCCGTCCAGCTGCTGCATGGCGGCGATCTTGGCGATCAGCTCGTCAACGTACTCGTCCAGCTTGCGGCCTTTGCACTTGGCGTTTGGGTCGAGCCTGAGCGCATACGACGCTGCTTCGATCGTCTTGTAGACGTCGGAGTCGTTGAAGAAATAGCCCTCGAACTTGCCCTCCTTTTTCGCCGCCTTCTCCCAGTTCGCGATCCGCCCCGTCTTCTCGCACTGGTCGAAGCACCAGGGGATCGTCTTTTCGATCGTCGTGCGGATGCGGGGAGCCCAGAAATCGTCTTCGAATTTCACGCAGGTGAACGGAATCGCACGCAGGCCCCCTTCGACGGCTGGCGCCGTGGTCGTCGGGGCTTGAATCAGCAGGCAGAGGCCGATCAGGATGGTCGCCATGGCGGGTCTCCGGTTATCGAATGCCGCCCCATCCTACCGCCGGGCGAAACCGGCATCGAACCGGCCGCGGCGCGGTTCGGAACGTGTTTTTCGGGTCTTGCAGGCGGGCAGGCCGAAACTTATACTACGCGACTCGCGCTGTGGCGCGGTGGAGGCCTGAGTCATGGACATCAAACCCGGAACGGCTGTGTGCGTCGAGATTGCCAAGCTGCCGACCAACGAAGCCGCCCGCAAGACGATTATCCGCCTCTGCCGCAGAGACCCGAAGGTCGAAAGCCATCACCGCCATCAGCAGGCCAAGCGGCCGTCCTGGGAATACTGGCGCCGCGGCGGCATGCAGTGGCACCACCAGATGAAGTCCAAGCCCGCCGTCTCCGTCCGCAAGGGCGCCAAGTACACCATCCGCGCCACGCCGGCCGTGATTCGCGATCTGGCGAGTGTGGCCCGATTCGTGAAAATCACCCCGTCCTGACAGCAAGCCAGCCCCCGGCGGCCGGGCGGTGCGATCGCCGGAACCTCCGAATCGCCGCTCGAACTTGAATAGGCGGCTCGCGCTGCGCGCGGACGCGACGTGTGCGGCCGGTCCGGTCCGTGCGGCCGCAAATGGTGCTCAATCTTCGCTGAAACCGGCAGCGGCGGCGCGCCGCGTCAGTGTCCCTCGGCCGGTGGGGCCTGTGCCGCGTGCTCGGCGTCGGGTGCGAGGATGTGGGGCACTCCGTACACGTCGAAATGCAGCCGGGCTCCCGCTGGGTGTGAACTGTCAATCATCTGCGCGGCATTATTGACCCATGCCGGGAGGTTGTAGGTGTTCTCGGAAATGTGGCCGACGATCCCGAAGAAGACCGCCAGAATCACCGCCAGGTAACCCAGTCGTACGGCCCATCGTCGCCGGCTCGGACGCCTGCCGCGCGTGCGCTCCAGCCACGGCCA
>JACRLV010000100.1:0-4700 GCA_016235145.1 Planctomycetota bacterium | reverse complement strand
ACGGACCGCCGGACACCATGATTCCGAGGAATTTGCCGGCCGGCCCGGAGAAGTACTTGAGGAGTTGGTACGTCGGCAGGAAGTACCATTCCGGCTTGATGCCGGGCGGGGTTTGCAGCGGGTCGGCAGGCTCGCCGATCTCCCACGGCGACACAACCGACAGCGTCAGCAGCCCGCCGAAGCAGACGGCGGCCACACACGCCTCCTTAGCCATGTGAACCGGCCAGAACGGCACGCCGGATTCGGGCGGATAGGGCACCTCGGCGTCTACGTCCTCCAGCGTGGAGAGGTTGTGCACGCGCATCAGAATGAGGTGCGCAACGACCAGCAGCGTAAGCGTCCACGGCAAGATCGCGACGTGAATCACGAAGAAGCGAGACAGCGTCTCCTGTCCGACGGCCGGTGCGCCGAGGACGACCTGCTTCAGGTCTTCGCCGACGAAGGGCACGGCGCCGACCACCTCGGTGCCGACCGTCGTGGCCCAGTACGAGAGCTGGTTCCAGGGCAGCAGGTATCCGGTGAATCCGAAGAACATCGTCAGCAGGAAGAGCAGGACGCCCAGAACCCACGTGATCTCGCGCGGCTTCTTGAAGGAGCCCATGAAATAGGTGCGGGTCATGTGGAGCACGACCGCCGCCATCATCAGCGTGGCGCCCCAGGCGTGAATCTGCCGGAACAGCCAGCCGAACGGCACGTCGCCGGTTATGTACTGAATCGACTCGTGGGCTTCCTTCAGCGTCGGGCGGTAGTACAGCAGAAGCAGGATTCCAGTGAGGAACTGGCTCAGGAACATCAGCATCGCGACGCTGCCGAAGACGTGCACCCAGCCCGTGTGCGGCGGCAGGCGCTTGTACATCTGCTTGTGGGCGAACTCACGGAGCGTCAGAAAACGCATCCGGATGTCGAGGGCCTTCTGCCAGCCCTTGGGTTCGGCTTCTGTTTTCATGACCTGCCTTTAGCTCGGCGCCGTAACGATCACATCACCCTGGGCCACCGCCACGTTGTACGAAGGCAGCGGCTTCGGCGGCGGACCGCCGGTCACACGGCCTTCGGCGTCGAATTTCGCCTCGTGGCAAGGACACTCGAACGAGCGGTGTGTGCTGCTCCATTGAACGATGCAGCCCAGGTGCGTGCAGATGAGCGAGAATGCCTTGAACCCGTTGTCCGTGCGGATGACGCCGACGGCCTTGCCGGCGACGGAGACTTTCTTCATCTCCCAGACCGCCCAGCCTTCGGTCTTGCCCGCGCTGACGCGCTCGCCGGCCCCGCCGCGCTTGCGGCTCGGGAAGACGTAGGCGATGACCGGCCAGATCAGGGCGAGCGTTCCGACCGCGCCTAACGTGCGTAACGAGCGTTCAAAGAACTTGCGCCGTCCGACGACGGGGACGGGCGCCGGCGTGACGACGGGCAGCGAGGTCGAAGCCGGGCGCGGGGTCGAGATGACGTATTCGGCCCGCAGGAGCTTGTACTTTCGATACATCAGACTCACGAACACGACGATGAAGCCCCAGACGCCCCAGGTGACCTGATAGCGGCGATTCAGCCCCAACTCCTTGCCGTCCAGCGAGCCGTTCACCTCGGCGCAGATTTCCTTGAGCTTGCGGACGCGGTCGTGGATCCCGGTTGCGTCGAGCGTGTGCATCGCGACGTTGAGCGACAGCAGTTCGGTGCGGATTTCCTCGAGTCGAACGGCCTCGTCCTTCACCAGCAGGACGCCGCGCGAAAGCCGCTCGATCCGCTCGGCCGTGCGGGCGTATTCAAACTGCGCCAGCCGAAGCGCGCCCGCGAGTTCGACGCCCTTTTCCAGTGCGACCGGGCTGTTTTCGCGGACGAACTGGGCGTGTGGATCGGCGCGCGCGATGTCATGGCAGGCGCGGCATACCTGCGAGAACAAGAGCGTGTTGGGCAGCGCGTCGACGCGTTTCGTAAACTCCGCTCGCGCGGCGTCGCCCTCGTAGTCTTCCCGGATTTCACGAAACACGTCGACTAACTGGTTCGTCGACGGCGAGGCCTTGTGAATCGCGTGATTGTGCTTGCCGCCTTCACGGGCGTGGCATCCGACGCAGCGCGGAAACAGCGGCAGCTTTCCGTGCACGCCCGAGGAAAACTCGGTCTCGACCTGCTGATGGCATTTCCCGCACACATGCCCGACATCCGCCACTCCCGGCGGCGCGGCGGCGTGGCTGCCATGGCACGTGGCGCAATTGGGCGATCCGGCATCGCTCTTTTTCAGCACGTTCTGGCCGTGGATGCTGTTTTCGTACTGCTCGATGATGTTCGTCGGCCGCTTGTATTGCGTCATGAGCGACGCATCCGCGTGGCAGCGGCCGCACGTCGTGGGCACGTTCTGAAAGTAGATGCGGCTCTTCGGGCTGTCGTGCTTGTAGATGTCATGCGCGCCATGGCAATCGATGCAGACGGCAACGTGCTCGTCGCCGGTTTCCTTCAGCCGCTTGCCGTGCCCGCTGACCCAATAAGACGAGAGCTGGTCCGTGCGCAAGCCGTATGGATTCATGCGGGCCACGTCGGAGTGGCACTCGCCGCAGCTCGTGGGCACGTCCTTGCGGGCGGGCTTTCCGCGAAAGCGCTCGCCATGATCGAATTTCTCATTCAATGGCGCCGCGGGCTTGGTTGTCGAGAAGTACGCGGCGAAGCGCGTCTTGTCGGCCGTCTCGACGCGATAGTCGGAGTCGCCGCCGTGGCAATCCTGGCAGCGCAGCGCGTGCCCGTGTATCGACTCCGTAAATTGCGCGCCCTGCGGCACGTGGCAGTCCGCACACAACGTGCGAGCCGGTTGCGCAGCAGCGCGCTCGACTGTGCCTGCCAGAAGAATAACAAGGACACCGTACGAAGTGATTGCGATACGACTTGCGGCTGGTTTCATTGCCTTGGCCTGTTCGGGGATTTGATTGCCCCGTGAAAAGCCCGCGCTGCGCCAAACGAACGGAAGAAACTGAGGTCGGATAATACGGCGCGGCGCTGACAGCTGTAAAGCCGCCAGCGCCGCGTGGTTGGCACTCAGCTCCGATGCATCGCCGCCCTACGGCAGCAGATCGGGATTGGTCTCCACGTATTCGAGCGCCGTTTGCAGCGCGTCGCGCACGTAGTCCGGATTGTGCGCGCCGTTGCCGCCGCCCTGGATCACGTAGTAGAAGATATAGCGAGCCTTCTTGATCGCGTTCGGAATCTTCGCCTGGCCGCTGGAACTCGGGCCGCCTTCGCTGGTGAATTCCCAGCTCAACACGCCCTTGCCCTGCACGTCGTGGCTCAACGCCCATTCGTTCAGAGCGTCTTCAACCAGGCCGGCGCGGTAGTCAATCTCCGCCCCAAGGATCGCGAGCTTGTTCTCGGCGATTTCAGCCGAACTGTGGCACGCGGCGCAGGCTTCGAAGTTGACCATGAACGTATGGCCGGAAACCGCCGGTGCAATGCCTTCTTCAATCGGCTTGCGGAAAACGTGGCAGGTCGAGCACTGCTCGGGTGCGTTCAAGTGCACCGAAGGACGGACGGCGACGATCGGCGTCTGATCGGCGTCCGGCAGCGGCATCTCGCCGAAGAACACATTGACCTGGTCGCTCGGGTGCGGCTCGCGCGACGAATCCGTCCACACGCGGTTGCGCGCGTGGTGGCACTGGCCGCAGAGGTTGAAACGATCCGGGTTGATCGCGTCCGCAAGCACGTTAGACGGCGTCGTGAACTTGACCTGCGGGAAGCGAAGCTGATAGTCGCGTCCCTCGTCCGGCGCCGCTGCGTTGCCGGTCCGCTTGTGCGGGCTGTGGCAAACGGCGCACACGACCGGGTTCAACTCCTCCGGCGGGATTCCCTTGAGATAGTCGGCGGCGATGGTCTCGCCTTCGTGGTCCGCGACGAACACATCGCCGGAGTGGCAGAGGCCGCAGGTGGCGGCGTTGGTGCCGGCGGTGAACTCCTCCTTCAGCGATTCCTGCATCTGGCCGTGACGCGACGTCTGCCAATCCTCATAGTTGGGCTGATGCTCGCCGGTGTGGCAAGCTCCGCACACCGATGCGGAAATGGACACCACCGGGCGCTTCGTCGCGTCTTCGATGTTGCTCACGTGATCGCCGCCGGGGCCGTGGCAGGCTTCGCAGCCGACGCTGGCCAGATCGTTCGTTGTGGCCCGATTGACAAACCCGCCGACCTCGCCGAAGCCGACCGTGTGGCAGCCTACGCACTCCGCGTTGGAGCCCTGGCCGATTGCCTCGAGCGCTTCGAGGGCCTTCGCGTGAAGCGTCTCGCTCCAGTCCGTGTGCTTGTTAACGTGGCACAGCGAGCAACGCGTCGAGCCGACGTACTTGCCGGTCAGACCGGAATTCCCGGTCGTGTTCGCGTTGATGTTCTCATTGACGTTCTCGTTCGCCGCGCTGTTCGTGTTGACGTTCGTGTTCGTGTTCGTGTTGCCGTTGATGATGTCCCACAACTCCGGACAACCAGTCGCAAACGACAAAACCAAGGGGATGGCGATTAGTCCGCCGATCGTTCCACCCCGTAGTGCCCCGAGAGTCCGACGCATGGCGTTTCTCCTTAGTGTTTGCTGACGTGCCAGGGAAACTCGCGGGCGCATCCGTCCTCGCCCACCGGCAGCAGCCAATCCCCGGCATGCTGCGTTCCGTTTTTGAACTGCAATCCAGAAAAGGCAACCGCTAAATTTATCGTGAATTCGGTGTTCTGCAACTAGCCCG
>JACRLV010000308.1:7380-8341 GCA_016235145.1 Planctomycetota bacterium | reverse complement strand
GGCGGCGGTGACGGAATGCCAGATTCGGTTTTACGTATGCCCCGTCTGTCGACGACGCTTTTACGGCCGTTGGTGTCTGTTTTGCCCCTCTTTCTCGGCAATCTGGCACAGGCGATGTGCCCATTGCGGCGCAACAGCATCAGGAATCTGAGTAGGCGATGGAGTCCGGCGGGCCAATAAAGGGGAGATTCTGAACGCCATTTAGTTAGCCGCCTTTCCGCGGCGGAGCAGTTTTTTCCGCAGTTTGGCGCGTGGTTCCTTCATTAACGGGTATTGCTTGGGCCGGCGTTTTCGCACGCGCGGCGCGAGACGGCCTGGGCGTTGCGTATTTCTACGATCGGGCGGGACGGCAGCAAGGCGGCCATTTTGATTTTGGAACTATCCCGCAACCGCAAACAACGGGCTGGAAGCCCATACCACACTCGAATATCGGGCTGGAAGCCCGTGCCACATTCGAGGACCGGACTGGGAGCCCATACCACATTCGAAGAACGGGCTGAAAGCCCATGCGACATTCGGTTGAGGGATAGATTCTGATTGACCACGTCGACCGCGCAACGAAACTGCGAGGGCGAGAGAGCAGAGTGTTTCTTCGGGGTCGCTACAAGAGCGGCTATCAAAACCAGCCGCGCTGGGCACGAAATACGGCCCCACGCGCTTGCGCTTGGGGTTCTGTTAGGCGCTGGAAGAACCGGCCGCGGCGATGCGGGCCGGAGGCCCACGCTCCCCGACTCGGCCCCACGCGCTTGCGCTTGGGGTTCTGTTGGGCGCTCACACTCTCTCACCTCTTATTCGCCCGCCGTCAGCAGGAAAACCGAACCTCGCCGCATGAAATATCACGCGACGAGGTTTGTTTCTGCAATCGCTGCGATCCGCCTGCCTGGCTGGCTGTTTGCCTGCCTACGGCGCCGCCGGAATCGGGACCTGCGGAACGAGCAGGTTCGGAATTCCGTATTGCAGC
>JACRLV010000308.1:0-7290 GCA_016235145.1 Planctomycetota bacterium | reverse complement strand
TCGTTTTCGTTCAGAGCGCGGTGGACGTTGTACTGGGCGAGCGGATCATACGCGACGCCGACGCTGAACGGCCCGAGCCGCAGATTGTTGATCGCCCACTCGCGGACGCGCGTATCGGCGGTGTGCGGAACGGTCAGGATGTCGCCGGCCCGCAGCGACGTGTCGAGCTGCTTGCCCGACAAGATGTCCGCCAGATCAAGCTTGACGAACGCCCGCGTCCCGTCCGGAAGCGTCCGCACCAGCGTCGCTTCCACGGGCTCCAGCCAGTCCCGTAGCCCTCCCGCGGCGTAGATCGCGTGCATCACGGACACGCTCGAATCCGGCGGAACGGCGACCGGACCCGGTGCGTTCACCAGGCCGGTTACATAAACCACGCTCGTGGCCGCGCCTTCGACCGACACGATGTCGCCGGACTCCAGCGGCCGAGCCGTCATCGCCCGGCGGACGTCGTTGACGTTCGCCAGATCGTAGGTCAGAACCTCTTCTTCAGGCCGAATCGGCTGCACCTTGACCTTCGTTGAGGATGTGCCGCCGAAGCCGCCCGCCGTCGCCAGCGCATAGAGCACGTTTCGCTGGTTGCTCGGCAGCGTGACGAGGCCGGGTTTGCCGGCGGCGCCGGTGACCATGATGGTGGTGGTTTCAGGATTCACGAGTTCCGTGAACACGGCCAGGTGCTTTACGTACGCCGGCACGTGGGCCTTCACGATCTCCTCGTCCACCTGCTGAAGCGTCTTGCCGACGACCATCACCGAGCCGACCAGCGGCAGCTCGATCTGGCCGCCGCTGTAGACGCGGGTCTTGATCACGGTCGGCGCGGTTGCGTCCGCGAGGCCCTGCATCGTGACTTGCAGGATGTCGCCGGGACCGACGGTGTATGGCCGCACCTCGGAAAGCGCCAGGTCCGCGGCCCGGACCGGCAGCGGCTCGACTTTCGCGAGCGACTCCTCACGCTCCTGCAATTGCGAGACCGTGATGCGACTGTCCGCGCAGCCGCACAACAAACCCGCGCCGACCGCCAGCGCCGCGCGCCATCCCTGGCGGCCGCGACCGGCGGACCTCAATCGAAGCAAATCCTGACCGCGCCACATGCTGAGAACCTCCATGCCGGACGGGCGCTTCCCTGCGCCGCCCACGCTCCGTACGCACAAGTCCGTCATAACGCGGCAGTCAGCGCATCGCCGATCAGCCGCACCGCCAGGTTTCGAACACCCACCAGGTACTGATATCGAATGAGCTCGCCGTTGTACCCTTGGCACGCCGCCAGTTGCAGCAGCACCGCCGCGGGCGCGAGGACGCGCATCCAGCGCAGGAGTCGCCCGCCCGCCGGCCGCCGGCGCACGCGTTCACCGTTTCTGTTCATCGCCCTGTGCTCCCCAAACGGCGCCGGCCGTCACAGATCCCTTCGCGGCCTGCTGCACCTTTTGCTTCAGTGAATCCAGCATTTCGATCTGCTGCGTGTTCAAGACCTGTTGCTTCTGCTGAATACGGTCCGCCTCGTCGAGCACGCGCCGCGCGGCGGCAAAATCCTTCTGGCGGAACAGCACTTCCGCCAGGCGCAGCAGCGTCCGGCTGCGCGGGCCGGGTTGGTTCCGCCGCAGCTCCGCCGCCCTTTCAAAATCCGCTCGGGCATCACCGAGCCGCCCGGACATGGCCGCATAGATTGCGCCGCGCGTGTCGAGCAGCGCGTCGTGATTCGGCGCGATCTGGAGCCCGCGATTGGCCAGCGTGAGAGCCTCCTCCGGCGAATCCTTCACGCTGCACAGAATCCAGCTCAGTTCGTTCAGGGTCCGCACGTCGCGCGGATTGTGCTCCAGCAGCGTGCGATAGACTGCGATCGCCCGATCGACCTGGCCGACTTGGACCAGTGCGAAGGCCTGTCCATAGCGAACGTCGTCGCCGCCGCCAGCTTCAATTACGCGATCGAACAACGCCACCGCGCGCGTCCTGAGTTTCGCGTCCGGCGCCGCTGTCAGGCTGGTCGCGCCGATGAGGAGAATCGACCGGAGGGCAGCGTCGCGTGAATCGATGCTCTCGAGCCACGACGCGAGCTGCTCCCACTTCCCCGCGTCCCGCAAATACGCCAATCGCCGCCGCATCACGCCTGCATCCGTCGGCGACGCGGCAAGCGCCTCTTCGAGCAACTTGCCGGCCTGCTCATTGCGGCCGGCCGTGATCGCAAGATCGTGCATCAGAACCAGCAGCTCGGTCCGCTCGTCGCCCTGCTTCGAGGCCGCCAGCGGTTCGAGCCCGGCGATCGCGTCCGTTGTCCGTCCCAGCGCGTGCAGCAGTTTCGCGCGGGCGATCGCCGGCCCGCTGTCGGACGAATCGGCGAACTTGCCCAGGCACGCCTCCGCTTCGCTTTTCGCCATCGCGTCGTCGAGTTTCGCCGCGGCCGTCGCGAGAATCACCGGCGCATCCAGATGGTCCGGCTGCTGTTTCAGCACGCCGCGCGCGAGTTCGCGCGCCAGCGCGAAATTTCCGAGTTTGAGTTCGCACGCCGCCCGCAACGTCAGCAGATCGGCGTCGTTCGGGTTCATCCCCAACGCCCGCACGGCGAAATCGCGAGCCGCGGCTGTGTCGCCGCGCTCGATCGCGAGCGTCACGAGCGCGCCATGCGCCTCAGCATCGCCCGGCTCAAGGGCGACGACCTTCTCCAGCAGCCGCGCGGCCTCGGCGGCGCCGGACGGGCCGCCGGTTTCACGCACATAAAACGCGCGCACGCGCAGCAGGTCGGGGTCGTTGGGCGATTCCTTTTCCAGCTCGTTCAGCAGCGCCGCGCCCGCGGCGACATCCGCAGGATTTTCTCCCAACAGCAACGACCGCATCAGGCTTCGCTTCAATGATTGATCGTCCGGCGCAAGCGCCAGCCCCTCACGCATTACGCGCCGGGCGTCATCCGTTCGCCCGAGGCTCGCCAGAAATTGCCCGTAAACCACGTGCCCCATTCCATCTCGGGTCTTCGCCACGAGCTCCTTGAAGTCGGCTTCGGCGTCCGCGTTTCGCCCCGCGGAGGCCAGAAACTGCCCGCGCAGCAGGAGCACGTCCGTCGACCCTTCCTTGCGCACCCACTGATTCAGGCAAACCAGCGCTTCGTCGATCTGGCCCTCAGCCTGCAAGATTGCGATCCGTAAGTGTCGTGCCGGCAATTGCGCCTGCGGATCGGCTTCCGCCCGGTCAAGCTGCTCGAACGCCGCGGACGTGTCGCCGCGAGCCTGGTAGAGCAGCCGAGCCAGCAACAGCCGCGATTCCACGTCGTCGCCTTCCGTCGCCAGTCGGGCCTGCACCTCGTCGATCGCGGATTCGAGCGCCCCGCCGGCGATCGCGGCCGAAAGCCGCAGACGCGATGCAGCCGTCGGGGACAGCTTGAGCTTGCCCAGCACTTGCGCGACCTCGCTGCCGCGGCCCGCGGATTGGAGCAGCCGCAGAAGACGATCCGCAACGTCGGCCGAACGCGGATTTCTCAGCAGCGCCGCCCGATACGCTTCCTCGGCGGCGGCCGTGTTGCCCGCCCGCTCGTGGAGCCGTCCGAGCAGCAGCGCCGGCGCCGGCCACAGCGGGTCCGACGCGATGCAACACTCCAGCAAATCGACGATCTCGCGCTGCGATGTTCGCCATGCCTGCGACTCCAGCAGCACGTGGGCGCGATGCAGCAAGGTCATCGGGTTGGTCTCGCCGACCGCCGCGCTCAGCTCCGCCAGCAGCCGCTGCGTCTTCGCCTCGTCTCCGAGCACTTCCGGCTGCATCAGCAGCAGCGACCGGCAGCGCACGTCCGACGGCTCGGCCTCGGCAAGTTTCTCCAGTCGGGAAAGGGCCGCGGAGCGCCGTTCGGCGCTGAGCTCCATTCGGGCCGCCGCCAATATGAGTTGCCGCTTCGCGCGACGACTCTCGCATTTCTGTGCGCCGCCTTCCAACGCGGCGATCGCGCCGTCCAGATCGCCGTTCATTCGAAGCGCGTTGCCCAGTGCAAGCACCGCGTCGCGATGGGTCGGCTCCGCATTCACCGCTTCGCGCGCCGCGGCGACTGCGTCCGCCGGCCGCTTGTCTTCCGTCAGTAGAGAGACCAGGGCCAGCCGCACCGGTTCTGGCTGGTCGCAGCCGGCGATGGCCGTCCGCAGGATCGACTCGGCGTCCGCGCGCCGCCCACGCTGAAGCGCGACGCTCGCCGCCAGCACGTGCAGATCGGCTCGTCGCGGATCAGCAGCGAGCAGTTGCTCGACCTCACTCGCCAGGCGCTCCCACACCGCCGGGTCCGCCGCCCGCGCGGGCTGTGCCGCAGCGCAAACATCCGCCTGAAGCCGGCTCCGCCGAGCCTCGCGCTCAGCCCGCGAACCGGAATCGATCGTCCGAAGCGTCTCGATCGCGCCGGGCCAGTCGCCGCAGCGCATGTGCTCGCGCGCCAGCCGCAACGCCGTTTCACCGTCCACCGGACGCAGCCGCAGCACCTGTGCAAACGCCCGGATCGCGGAGCGCGAATCCTCCAGTCGGCTTTGTGCGTCGCCCAACAGCCGCCACGCACCTGCGTTCGACGGGTCTCGCGATACCAGCGGTTCAAGCCGCCGAACAACGCCTTCCGCATCGTCCTCCGCCGCCGCGAGCCGCGCTTCGAGCAGCTCAGCCTCATTATCCGCACCGGCTTGAAGCGGACGGTGCAGGCGGCCAAACTCCTCGATCACCGGCCGCGCTTGCTCGACGTTTCCCGTTGCCAGGAATATCCGCGCCACCGTCGGCAGCAGCCGCAGCCGCTGCGCCGGCGTCGTGACTTCCTGCAATATCCGCCGTGCCGGCTCGCCCATGTCCGCGGCATTTTCGCGGCCCAGTGCGAGCTGCGCCATGCACAAGAAACGCGGCACACGCCAATCGTCGCGATCAAAGAAACGCCGCTCGATTTCGTCGGCCGGCGTACGGTCCGCACCGCTCAGCGCCGCTTCGGCCGCGGTCCAGTCGCCGGCCTCCATCCACTCCGCAGCCAGATCGAACCAGCTCAACGGATCGACGTGCGCCAAATTGGAAGCAGCCTCAAGATCGGCCCGCGCCGCCTGCGGCTCGATGTTGCGCGTCCGGCGAAGGCGTGCCCGCGTGATGAGCGGTTCGGCGACGTTGGGCAGCAGCGCGGCCCCGCGATCGAGCCAGCGCATGGCCCGCGCCGGGCCGTCGCTGCCTCCGTCAAGCAGGCATATCTGCGCGGCCAGATCGACCGCGTCAGAGGTTTCACGCAAGTAGCGTTGCAACAGCTTGCCGTCCGCCTCGACGGACTCGATCAGCCGCGTGAGAGTCTGCGTCGCTTCGACCAGCGCCCCGCTCTCGGCCTGTCCGCGCGCCAGCCATAGCTTTGCAGACAGATTCCCCGGCTCAGCAGCCAGAATCCGGCCTGCATCGAGAATCAGCGGTTCGTACTCGTGCAGCGCCAACCGCAGCGCAGGCGTCCGACGGGCCGCTTCTTCGTCCTGTGGAGCGAATCGGAGAATTCGATCGAACGCCTCGCGGGCGCCCGCCATGTTCGCAGGCGCCGACGGCCGCACCGAAAGCTGCGCCCGGCCGAAGGCCCGCAGAACTTCCACGTCGTCGCTGCGCTTCTCCAGATAGCGCCGATACTCTTTGCACGCGCCCGCCCAATCGCCGCTCTGCTCGCATGCCCGCGCCGCCGCCAGCGAAGCCCGCATGATCATCCCGTTGCGGACATACCGCGCCGCGACGAGACCTCCTGCGATGGCGACCAGCGAGACGACCAGAATGCCGAGCACGCGCAGGTTGATTCGGCCCGCCCGGCGCCCGGCTGATTGTGTTCTTGCAAGCCGTCGTGTCACGTTGTCGCCGCCTCTACTTTCGCCGGCTCCGGAATTTCCAATCGCTTCAGCAGCCAAAGTTCGGCCACCAGCAGCCCGATCGCCAGCGGCATCATCGACACGCCGGCGAAGTCGTGAAAAAACACCTCCGCCGTCCGCGAAGAGGTCCACATGCACAGCAACGCGGTTGCCGCCAGCCGCAGGACGTTGCACACGATCGCGATCGGCAGGCTCGACAACAGCACCGTCACCCGTTGCCAGAGCGGCCGCTCGATCAGAAGCGCCATCGCCGCGGAAACGACCACGAACGCCATCAGCATCCGCAATCCGCTGCATCCTTCGGCGATCGCCACGGTCTTGGCTCCATTCAACGTCAGGGCATAGCCGCTGCGCAACACGTCCACGCCGAGCAGTTCCAGCGTCGCGACGGACGCATTCGCGGCCAACGCCTGGAGCGGACCGGCGATCAGGTTGTGAACTCGTCCCGGCAGCGGGATCATCAGCGCCAGAAACACCACCACCGCGCCGACGCGCCGGAAAAACACCCAGCCGCCGACCAGCAGCACGAGCCCCGCCAAAGTCACGATCAGCGAGTAACGCTCGAGCGACTCGTAAAGAAACAGCACGCCCGCGCCCCGCACCGCTTGCCCGAGCAGCATCAGCGCCGCGCCCCAAAGGCACGGACGAATCTCCGCACGCAGCCAGCGCTCCCGCGACGACCACAGCAGCCACGCCGCCAGCGGCGGAACGATCTGCCCGACGGAGTAATTCGCGTCCAACTGCCAGTCCTTCCACCGCGACGCGATCGTCGGCCAGTAGCTCCACACCAGCGCGAGCAGCAGCGCGAGCGAGGAGGCCGCCGCCCCGCCCGCGCCGTGTCCCAGAGTCGGCGTTTTTTGCGCGACCGTCATAAGGGTTCCGGAGTACTCACTTTCCGCTCGGACTTATCGGCTCAGTGGCCTCACCGACCGTCGCGCGGTGAATGCCCGGAAATGAAGAAATCGCAAATTGTTCGAGCATGCGGCGGATGATCTGGCTGTCCGTGCCGGTCGCGGGCCGCGCCGAAATCTGCACCTGCACGACCTGCCGCACCGCGGCTCCGCCCAACGCCGCTTTTGTTCGCAGTTCGTCCACGTCCGCCAGGCACGCGCCGTCGACCAGGTAGTAATTGAGCACGACCGCTCGCTCGCTGGACAACCCGCCGCGTTGAAATTCGATCAGACGGCACGCCAGCGAGCCGTTCGGCGGCGTTTCCAGGGTCAAGGGGATAGCCCGTTGCCAAACCCAACCGGCGCTCGGATAGCACACTTCCGGCCGATGCGGCATCAGATCGCGCGGCCGCGCGCCCCCTCCCACGAAAAGCGTCAGCTCCCCAGCGGTCTCCGCCGAGCGATACCGCCTGTAGATGTGGTCATCGACCTGCGATGCGACGATGACGGCGTCGCTGACCGGCACATCCTCCCCTCTCCACGAACCGATCGCCTGCGGAATTTGCGCGAGCGTTCCC